>DATBBQ010000042.1:0-33985 GCA_036270915.1 Steroidobacteraceae bacterium | reverse complement strand
CGCCGCGCGGCCCCTCGTTGCGGATGACGACGACGTCGCCCTTCTTGACGCGCCCGGCGAGGATCGCCGCGGTCGCGCGCTCCTCGCCCTCGAAGACGCGGGCACGGCCGGTGAAGCGCTCGCCTTCCTTGCCCGTGAGCTTTGCCACCGCCCCCTCCGGGGCGAGGTTCCCGTAGAGGATCACCAGGTGGCTATCCTTCTTGAGCGGGGCCGTAAGGGGACGAATAATGTCCTGCCCGCTCATGTACCTGGGAACGCTTTCCAGATCCCGCGCGAGGGGGCGGCCGGTGACGGACAGGCAGTCCCCGTGCAGCAGGCCCGCCTCGAGCAGCGTCCTCATCAGGGGCCGGATCCCGCCGATGGCGACGAGCTCGCTCATGAGGTAACGGCCGCTCGGCTTTAAGTCCGCGAGGACCGGCACTCGTCGCCCGATGCGTGTGAAATCATCGAGGGACAGGCGCACCCGCGCCGCCTGCGCGATCGCGAGCAGGTGCAGCACCGCGTTCGTGGAGCCCCCGAGCGCGATGACCACGGTGATCGCGTTCTCGAAGGCGCGCCGCGTGAGGATGTCGCGCGGTTTCAAGCCGCTGCGCACCATCTCGAGCACCGCCTTGCCCGCCGCGCGGCAGTCCCGGCGCTTGTCGTCCCCGACCGCCTCCTGCGCGGAGCTGCCGGGCAGGGACAAGCCCAAGGCCTCGATCGCCGAGGCCATGGTGTTCGCGGTGTACATGCCGCCGCAGCTGCCGGGCCCCGGGATGGCGGTCTTCTCGATCTCGAGCAGGCCCGCCTCGCTCAATCGCCCGGCCGCTCGTGCCCCGACGGCCTCGAACACGGAGATGATGTCGCGGCGCTTCTCGCCGGGGCGGATGGTGCCGCCGTACACGAACACCGCCGCCCGGTTGAGGCGCGCGATCGCCATGGCGCAGCCGGGCATGTTCTTGTCACAGCCCCCGAGGGCCACGAGTCCGTCGAAGCCCGCCGCGCCCGCCACCGCCTCGATGGAGTCGGCGATGATCTCGCGCGAAACGAGCGAGTAGCGCATCCCCGGGGTCCCCATGGAGATCCCGTCGGAGACCGTGATCGTGTTGAACAGCACGCTCTTGCCGCCGGCGTCGTCGACCCCCGCGCAGGCCTCGCGCGCGAGCTCGCCGATGTGCATGTTGCAGGGGGTGACGTTGGCCCAGGTGGAGGCGACCCCGATCTGCGGGCGCGCGAAGTCCTCGTCCGTGAAGCCGACCGCGCGCAGCATCGCGCGCGCCGGCGCCTGCGTGAGTCCCTCGGTGATGCGGCGCGAGTGCGCGCGCGGATCGACCCTACCCTTCGCCATCGTCGTTCGTCTCCGCGCGCACGCTTCAGGGGGCGAGCGCCGCGCGCATGCGGTTGAAGCCGAGCGCCCCGGCCGCCGTCATGAGAAGCGGCAGGACGAGCGCGTACGAGCCGGTCCCGGGCCGCCAGTGCTGCAGCGCCTCGTAGGCGAGCACCCCGAGCGGTGGCGCGAGCCCGCCGCGCAGCCCGGTGAGCGTGACGTGCACGCCCATGTAGTGCTGCGCGCGCCCGACGGAGGCGAAGTCGTTGTGACCCAGGTTCCAGCCTAGATTAGCACCGGCCTGCGCCGAACCGAGCAGGACCGAGCCGATCCACAGCAGCGGCAGCGACTGCACAAACACCCCCAGACACATGGCGGCGCTCGCCAGTACCAGCGCCCAGCCCTGGCGCGAGCGGTAGCGCACCACGTGCGAGCCGTCGAAGAGCCGCGCCCACCAGGGCATGAAGATCGGCTGGGTGATGAGCGGCACGACGGCCAGCAGCGCGATCTGCAGCGCGCTCGTCAGGTGCATCAGCTCGGAGAACACCAGCACCAGCTGGGCCGTCAGCATGAGATTGCCGGCGCCGAAGATGCCCATCCAGAACATGTACTCGCGGTAGGCGGGATCTTCCCTGAGGATCTGCGTGAGCATGCCGAGGCTGAAGGGCTCGCTCGTCGGCCCGCTCGCGGCCTCGGCGGCGAGCAGGCGGAACTCGCGCCGCACGCGCATCGCGCGGTAGAGCCAGGCGCCGGCGAGTCCGGCGACCATGCCCCCGCCGTAGAGCCAGCGGGCATCGACGGCGCGCGCCTCGAGTGCCCAGCCGACGAGCGCCGCGGAGCTCGCCACCGCGACGGCGTTGACGATGACGATGCGGCCGGTCATGCGCGCGAGCACGTTGCGCGGGTAGTTCGCGCTCCAGATGGCGGCGCGCACGGTGAGGATCCCGCCCCACAGCACGCGCGCGGCGATGATCGAGCCCACCGTGAAGATCAGGCCGCGCGTGCCGGAGGAGGCGAAGGCGACGCAGCCGACCGTGAGCGCGAAGCCCGCCTGCAGGATGACCACGAGGCGCACGCGCGTGCGCCCGTGCGCGAGGTTGGCCCACACGAACGAGAGGATGTTCGAGAACGCCGGCGCGCCGCTCACCAGCGCGACGGCGATGTTGACCGCGTACACGGCCGCGTAGTGCTGCTTGACGAGGACCGCGGCGGTCGCCGCCTCCACCAGTCCCAGCGCGAGCCCGAGCAGTGCCCAGGAGAGGATCTCGCGGCGAAACATGCCCTCGGCGAGTGCGCTGGGTTGAACGGTGCGGCCTTCGGGCACGCGCGCAGCTTAATCGCTGCGCCTGCGGCACGGGAGGACGCGCGCGCGTTGACAAGCTCGCCGCGGCTGTGCTCCCATCGGGAACACCGAGTCCTTAAATGACAGCCAGCAGCAACACGGCCCACCTTCGCAGCGCGCAGCTAAGCGCGTCGGCCCTGCTGCTGGTACTGCCCATTACGCTGCTCCTTAGGGGGCCGGCGGTGTGGGGTAGCGCGGCAGACTAAGAGCAAGCGCCAGGATCTGAAAACCAAGACCCCGCACCGGCCCAAAGCCGCTGCGGGGTCTTTTTTTGCACCACGGCGGGCCGCGACACGGCCCATGAGGAGTTGGCAGATGAGGCTCTATTCGCCCAAAGACGTCGACAAGCGCGCCCTTCGGGGCGCACGCATCGCCATCCTCGGCTACGGCAGCCAGGGACGCGCGCACGCGCTGAACCTCCACGACAGCGGCCACGACGTCACCGTCGGCGTGCGCAAGGCGGGCCCCTCCTGGCGGCAGGCCAGGAAGGACGGCCTGAAGGTCGCGGACCCGAAGGAGGCGGTCGCGGGCGCCGACCTGGTCGCGATCCTCATCCCGGATCCGGTGCAGAAGGAGCTCTACGCGGACATCCGCGCGGGACTCAAGAAGGGGGCGACGCTACTCTTCGCGCACGGCTTCAACGTGCACTTCCGGCAGATCCGCCCGCGCAAGGACCTCGACGTCGTGCTGATCGCGCCCAAGGGCCCCGGGGACCTGGTGCGCCGCCAGTTCCAGCAGGGCCGGGGCGTGCCGTGCCTGCTCGCCGTGGCCCAGGACGCGAGCGGCACCGCCCACGCGCGCGCGCTCGCGTACGCGCACGGCATCGGCGGCACGCGCGGCGGGGTGCTCGAGACCAGCTTCGCCGAGGAGACCGAGACCGACCTCTTCGGTGAGCAGGCGGTGCTCTGCGGCGGGGTTACCGAGCTCGTCGTCAAGGGCTTCGAGACCCTCACCGAGGCCGGCTACCAGCCCGAGGTCGCCTACTACGAGTGCCTGCACGAGCTGAAGCTGATCGTCGACCTGCTGCACGAGGGGGGACTGGCGAAGATGCACCGATTCGTGAGCGAGACCGCCAAGTACGGCGACCTCACGCGCGGCCCGCGGGTGGTGAACGAGCGCGTCAAGAACGAGATGCGCCGGATTCTGAAGGAAGTGCGCTCGGGACGCTTCGCGCGGCAGTGGATCAAGGAGAACGCCGAGGGCCGCGCCAACTACCGGCGGCTGCTCGCCGAGGACCTCGCGCATCCGATCGAGAAGGTCGGTGCCCAGCTGCGCGCGCGCATGCCGTGGCTGAAGGACACGCGCGCCCCGGGCGTGCGCCCCGCCTCGCGCCGCAAGGCCAAGCCGGCGCCGCGCGCGGGCCGCGGCCGGCGGCCCGTCGTCAGCGCACGTCGCACCCCCGGCGCCCGCCGCGGCGCGGTCGCGACGGCGCCACCGCGCTAGCGCGCAACCAAAGGAGACGCCCATGGCGATCAGCCCCGAACCGGTGCTCATCTTCGATACCACGCTGCGCGACGGCGAGCAGTCCCCGGGCTGCAGCATGAGCCTGCCGGAGAAACTGCGCGTCGCGTGCGCACTCGCCGAGCTGGGCGTGGACGTGATCGAGGCGGGCTTCCCCGCCGCCTCGCGCGGGGACTTCGAGAGCGTCGCGGCCGTGGCGCGCGCGGTCGAGGGCCCGATCGTGTGCGCCCTCGCCCGCTGCCACGCCGAGGACATCGAGCTCGCCGCTCGCTCGCTCGCCGGGGCCGCGCGCCGCCGGGTGCACGTGTTCCTCGCCACGAGCGCCATCCACCGCCAGTACAAGCTCAACATGGCGCAGGAGGAGATCCTGCGGCTCGCCGCCGAGGGCGTCGCGCGGGCGCGCGCGCTGTGCGAGGACGTCGAGTTCTCCGCCGAGGACGCCTCGCGCACCGAGCTGGAGTTTCTCGCTCAGGTGTGCGAGGTGGCGATCGCCGCCGGCGCCGGCACCGTCAATGTCCCGGACACGGTCGGCTACACGGTGCCGGACGAGTTCGCGGAGGTCTTCCGCTACCTGCGCAAGAACGTGCGCGGCATCGAGCGCGTGCGGCTCTCGGTGCACTGCCACGACGACCTCGGCATGGCGGTCGCCAACTCCCTCACCGCGGTGGTCGCAGGCGCCCGCCAGGTGGAGTGCACCGTCAACGGCATCGGCGAGCGCGCCGGCAACTGCTCGCTCGAGGAGGTGGTGATGGCGCTGAAGACGCGCGCCGCCTTCTTCAACGTCGCCACCGGCATCGACACGCGGCGCCTCTACCCCACCTCGCGTCTGGTCGCGAGCATCACCGGCATGCCCATACCGCGCAACAAGGCGATCGTCGGCGAGAACGCCTTCGCCCACGAGAGCGGCATCCACCAGCACGGCATGCTGCGCCACCACTCGACCTACGAGATCCTGCGCCCGGAGGACGTGGGGCTCACCCGCAGCCACCTGGTGCTCGGCAAGCACAGCGGCCGCCACGCCTTCCGCGAGCGCGTCGCCGCCCTCGGCTTCGAGCTCGAGGAGGCCGAGTTCAACCGCGTCTTCGAGGAGTTCAAGGCGCTCGCCGACAAGAAGAAGGAGCTCTTCGACGGGGACATCGAGGCGCTCGTGATGCGCGCGGAAGGGTCCGCCGAGGGTCCCTGGCGGCTGGTGCAGCTCGCCACCGAGGCGACGAGCGGCAGCGCGGCGCGCGCGCGCGTGCAGTTGCGGCACGCCGACGGGCGCTGCGCCGAGTGCAGCGCGAGCGGCGACGGACCGGTGGATGCGGCGTTCAAGGCGATCGAGGCGGCGACCGGCATCAGCGTGCAGCTGCGCAAGTTCGAGGTGCACGCGGTGTCCGAGGGCGAGGATGCCCAGGGCGAGGCGCGGGTGTACGTGGAGTACAATCGCAAGAGCTATCGGGGCGCGTCCGTCAGCACGAACATCGTCGAGTCGGGCACGCAGGCGTTCCTCGAGGTGATCAATCGCATCGAGCTTTGCGCAGCCGGTGCCCGTTCCCGCGACGAGCGCCTCGCCGCCACGAGCGCCTGAAGGAGCCGCCATGCCGATCCACGCGACGCAGTTCATCTGGTTCAACGGCAAGCTCGTGCCCTGGGAGAAGGCCACGGTGCACGTGCTCTCGCACGCCCTGCACTACGGCTCCTCGGTGTTCGAGGGCCTGCGCGCCTACGAGACCCCGCGGGGACCGGCCATCTTCCGCCTGCGCGACCACACCCGCCGCCTGCTCGACTCCGCCAAGGTGTACCGCATCACCATGCCCTTCTCCGGCGAGGTGATCAGCGAGGCCTGCCGGACCGTCATCGCCGCGAACCAGCTCAAGCGCGGCGCCTACATCCGCCCCGTGGCGTTTCGCGGCTACGGCGAGATCGGCGTCACGCCCAAGACGGAGCCCCCGACCGAGGTCGCGGTCGCGGCCTGGGAGTGGGGCCACTACCTCGCGGCGGAGGCCGAGCACTCGGGTGTGGACGCGTGCGTGTCCTCCTGGCAGCGCGTCGCGCCCAATACCCTCCCGGCGCTCGCCAAGGCGGGCGGCAACTACCTCTCCAGCCAGCTGATCGGCATGGAGGCGCGGCGCCTCGGGTTCGCCGAAGGCATCGGTCTCTCGGCCGACGGCACGGTGAGCGAGGGGTCGGGCGAGAATATCTTCCTCGTCAAGGACGGGGCGCTCCTCACCCCCTCGCTCGCGCACTCGGTGCTCGGGGGACTCACGCGCGACACCGTCATGCGCCTGGCGCGCGAGCGCGGCATCGAGGTGCGCGAGTGCACCATCCCGCGCGAGATGCTCTACCTCGCCGACGAGGCGTTCTTCACCGGCACGGCGGTCGAGATCACCCCCATCCGCTCGATCGACCGCCTCACCGTGGGCAACGGCAAGCGCGGCCCGCTGACCGAGACGCTGCAGGGCGCGTTTTTCGGCCTGTTCTCCGGCAAGACCCAGGACAAGTGGGGCTGGCTCGACTACGTTGACATGTCCGCCCCGCGCGTCGCGGTCACGGGCTAAAGGCCTAAGCGCGTGGCGGGCTCCTCCTGATGGTCGCGCCGCGCACGCTCTTCGAGAAGGTGTGGCGCGCGCACGAGGTCGCGCCCGAGGGCGAGGGCGCCCCCGCCCTGCTCTACGTCGACCTGCACCTGATCCACGAGGTCACCTCCCCGCAGGCGTTCGCGCAGCTGCGCGCGCGCGCGCTCCCGGTGCGCCGCCCGCGGCGCACGTTCGCGACCATGGATCACTCGACCCCGACGCTCACCCGCCAGGTGTTCGGCGGCGCCCCGATCGCCATCGACTCGGCGGCGCGCCAGGTCGCCGCGCTCGAGAGCAATTGCGCCGAGTTCGGCGTGGAGCTGCTGGCGCTGCGGCACGCCGAGCGCGGCATCGTGCACGTCATCGGACCGGAGCTCGGACTCACCCAGCCCGGCCGCACGATCGTCTGCGGCGACAGCCACACCAGCACCCACGGGGCCCTCGGCGCGCTCGCCTTCGGCATCGGCACCACCGAGGTCGCTCACGTGCTCGCCACGCAGTGTCTGCTGCAGAGAAAGCCGCGCACGCTCGCGATCCGCATCGAGGGCGCGCTCGCGGCCGGGGTGAGCGCCAAGGACCTGATCCTCGCCATCATCGGCCAGATCGGCGTCGACGGCGGTACCGGGCACGTCATCGAGTATCTGGGCCCGACGGTGCGCGCGCTCGAGATGGAGGAGCGCATGACGGTGTGCAACATGTCGATCGAGGCCGGGGCGCGCGCCGGCATGATCGCCCCCGACGAGACCACCTACGCCTACCTCGCCGGCCGAGCGCGTGCCCCGCGGGGCGAGGACTTCGAGCGCGCGCTCGAGACCTGGCGCGCCCTGCCCACCGACCCGGGGGCGCGCTTCGACCGCGAGGTCGAGGTCGACGCGGCCGCCGTCGAGCCCATGATCACCTACGGCACCAACCCCGGCATGGTCGTGCCCATCGGCGGCGCCGTGCCGGCGCACCGCGACGATCCGGCCTTCGCGCGTGCGCTCGAGTACATGGGCCTTAAGCCCGGGGAGCCGCTCAAGGGTCGTCCGGTGAACGTCGTCTTCCTCGGCAGCTGCACGAACGCGCGCCTCTCGGACCTGCGCGCCGCCGCGCGCGTGCTCGCCGGGCGGCGCCTCGCCCGCGGAGTCACGATGCTGGTCGTGCCCGGCTCGCAGCAGGTCAAGCGCGCCGCCGAGGCCGAGGGGCTCGACCGGATTTTCACGGACGCCGGCGCCGAGTGGCGCGAGTCGGGCTGCTCGATGTGCCTCGGCATGAACGGGGACACGGTCGGCCGCGGGGAGTACGCGGTGTCCACCAGCAACCGCAACTTCGAGGGGCGTCAGGGCCCGGGGGCGCGCACGCTGCTCGCGAGCCCCCTCACCGCCGCCGCCTGCGCCGTCACCGGGCGGGTGTCGGACCCGCGCGAGTTTCTGTAAGCGATGGAACCCCTCCTCACCTTGAGCTCGCGCACGGTGGTGCTGCCCGCGGCCAACATCGACACCGACCAGATCATCCCGGCGCGCTTTCTCACCACGACCACCCGCGAAGGCCTCGGCGCGCACCTGTTCGCCGACTGGCGCTACGACGCGTCCGGGGCGCCGCGCGCGGACTTCGTGCTCAATCAGCCCGCGTGCGCCGGCTGCCGCATCCTCGTCGCCGGGCGCAACTTCGGCTGCGGCTCCTCGCGCGAGCACGCCGCCTGGGCGCTCACCGACTTCGGCTTCCGCGCCGTGATCGCGAGCGAGATCGCGGACATCTTCGCGAGCAACGCGCTCAAGAACGGCCTGCTGCCGGTGCGCGTCCCGGCCGCCACCGCCGCGCGCCTCCTCGCCCAGCCCGGCGCCCTGCTCACGCTCGACGTCGCGAGCCGTCGCCTCACGCTCGAGGACGGCGCGCAGGTCGGCTTCCCGCTCGAGCCCTTCGCGCAGCACTGCCTCATGAGGGGCGTGGACGAGCTCGGCTACCTCCTCAGCCGCGAGGCCGAGATCAGCGCCTACGAGCGCGCCCGCTCATGAGGGCGGTGATCGCCGTCCTGCCCGGAGACGGGATCGGCCCGGAGGTGACGCGCGAGGCGGTGCGCGCGCTGCGCGCGATCGGCGCGCGCTTCGGGCACGAGTTCGCGCTCACCGAGTACCCCTTCGGGGGGGCGGCGATCGAGGCGCACGGAGAGCCCTTGCCGCCGGCCACGCTCGCCGCCTGCCTCGCCGCCGACGCGGTGCTGCTCGGGGCGATCGGCGGACCGAAGTGGTCGGACCCGGCCGCGCCGAGGCGACCCGAGGAGGGACTGCTCGCGCTGCGCCGCGCGCTCGGCGTGTACGCGAACCTGAGGCCGGTGCGCGTGCACCCGGCGCTCGAGGACGCCTCGACCTTGAAGCCCGGGGTGCTCAGCGGCGTCGACCTCGTGTTCGTGCGCGAGCTCACCGGGGGCATCTACTTCGGCGAGAAGCAGCGCAGCGCCACCCAGGCGTCGGACCTGTGCGTCTACACGGCGGCCGAGATCGAGCGCATCGTGCGGGTCGCCGCGAGCCTGGCGCTGACCCGGCGCGCGCGCCTCACCTCGATCGACAAGGCGAACGTGCTCGAGACCTCGCGCCTGTGGCGCGAGGTGACGACGCGGGTCGTGCGCGCCGAGTTTCCTGACGTGACGCTCGAGCACCTGCTGGTGGACGCGGCGGCGATGCACCTCATCCGCCGCCCGCGCGAGTTCGACGTGCTCGTGACCGAGAATATGTTCGGCGACATCCTGACGGACGAGGCGTCGATGCTCACGGGGTCGCTCGGGCTTCTGCCCTCGGCCTCCCTCGGGGACGGCCGCCGCGGCCTCTACGAGCCGATCCACGGCTCCGCGCCCGACATCGCCGGGCGCGGGATCGCGAATCCGTTCGGTGCGCTGCTCTCGGGGGCGCTCCTGCTGCGGCACTCGCTCGGGCTCGACAGCGAGGCGCGCACGCTCGAGGCGGCGGTCGCGGACGCACTCGCCGCGGGGGTGCGCACCGCGGACCTCGCCGGGGAGGCCACGCGGGCGCTGGGCACCGCGCAGGCGGCCGAGGCGGTCCTCAGCAGGCTTGCGCCGCGCGCACCGCCGTAGCCGTGCCGATCACGCGCGCCACGCGCGCGAGGGCGCGCGCCAGATCCGCGCGCAGGTCCTCGAGCGCCTCGATGCCGATCGAAAGGCGCAGCAGCCCGTCGCCGAGTCCCGCGCGCGCACGCGCCGCCGGGTCCATCGCCGCGTGCGTCATGGTGGCCGGATGCGCGATGAGGCTCTCGATGCCGCCTAAGGACTCCGCGAGCGAGAAGCACTCGAGGTCCGCGACGAACTCGCGCACCGCGTCGTGCCCGCCCTCGAGCTCGAGTGTCACGATCGCGCCGAACCCGCGCTGCTGGCGCTTCGCGAGCAGATGGCCTTCGTGCGAGGGCAGGCCCGGGTACCACACGCGCCGCACGTGCTCCTGAGACTCGAGCCACCCGGCGAGCTCGTGGGCGTTGCGCCCGTGGTGCTCGAGCCGGGCGAAGAGCGTGCGCACGCCGCGCAGCGTGAGGTAGCTGTCGAACGGGGCGCCCGTGAGGCCGAGGCAGTTCGCCCACCAGGTGAGCTCGGAGACGAGCGCCGCATCGCGCGCCACCACCGCCCCGCCGACCACGTCGCTGTGGCCGTTCAGGTACTTCGTGGTCGAGTGCACGACGAGATCCGCCCCGAGCGTGAGCGGCTGCTGCCACGCCGGTGACAGGAAGGTGTTGTCGACCACGGTCAGGGCACCCGCCGCGCGCGCGCGTGCGGCGACGGCCGCGATGTCGGTGACGCGCAGCAACGGGTTGCTCGGGGTCTCGATCCACACGAGCGCGGCGGGCCTGGCGAGCGCCTGCGCGAGCGCCGCCTCGTCCGCGAAGTCGACGAACTCGACCAGGCGCTCGCCGCGGCGCCGCCAGGCTTCGAAGAGCCGGTAGGTGCCGCCGTAACAGTCGTGCGGGGCGATGATGCGCGCGCCCTGCGGTACGAGGTAGCCGACGACCGTCACGGCCGCCATGCCGCTCGCGGTCACGACCGCACCCGCGCCCTGCTCGAGCTCGGCGAGCGCCTGCCCGAGCAGGTCGCGCGTCGGGTTGCCCGAGCGGGTGTAGTCGTAGGCGCCCTTGTCGTTGAAGCCGCGGAACGCGAAGGTGGACGTCAGGTGCAGCGGCGGGATCACGCAGCCGGTGGGATCGTCGCACTCGACGCCGGCACGCACCGCGCGCGTCACCGCGCTCGCGCCGCCGTTGGCGGCCGCCGCGGCGCGCAGCCGCGCGGGCGCGGCGGGTGAACGCGTGGGGCGGGATTCCTTGGGATCTTGGGGAAGACTCATCGCTCGACTCCGCTTGAGTTGGCCGTACGTCTCACCGGCCTCCCGCGGAGCGTGTCCGACGCCAAGTGATCTTGAGCGCCGGACCTGTCACGTCCATCCCGCCCCTTCAGAAGGGCACGGGCCACGCGAACCGCTCATCTGTCGACGCACGAGGCGTCGGGGGAGTTGGCACCTTTCCAGGTTGGTTAGGCCTGGCGGTTGCCCCGGCGTCTAAGGGCCTATCCCTCAGCCGGTCTCGATGAGTACAGCGAGTGTAGGGGGAGCGAGGAGAGGCATGCAAGGCCGCCGCGCCCCGCGGCGTTTCCGGCGCCCTAGTGCGGCGATGCGGCGGAGGCGCGACGCTCGGCGTCGGCCGCCTCGGCGTTCTTGCCCTGGGCCTTGAGTGCGTCGGCGATCAGGTGCCAGGCGGAGGCCTGGGCGCTTGCGTCCCCGGTGCCGAGCGCGAGCGCCTTCCTGCCCATGGCGTCCGCCTGCGCGGGGTTGTTCTCGGAGAGCTGCACCCGTCCGAGCTCGCTCCACAGGAGCGGGTTGTCCGGCTCGATGCGCAGCGCCCGCTCGAGCGTCGCCGCCGCCTGACCATAATCCCCGCTCGCCCCCTGGGCGTGGGCCTGGCTGACCAGCGCGCTCGAGGCGGCGCCCAGGCGAAACTGCTTCGGCGGCGCCCGCTCCGGCGGGGGCGGCTGCGGCGGGGGCACGGCGGTGCCGGGCGCGGCGGGCGCGGGTGCCGGGGCGGGCGCCGGCGCGCCCGGGGTCCCCGGGGGGGCCGGGAAGGTCGGCGGCGAGCGGGTGAGCGCGCAGGCGCTCAGGGCGAGGACGGTGGTGAGGAGCACCGCGGCGGGCGCGACACGCATGGGAGGCATGATAGCGAGTCAGTGCACGAGGCTCTGGAGCGCCTGCTTGGCGCGCTCGAGCAGGTTCGGCTGCTCGGCGGACTGCGCCGGCGCATCCGGGAGCGCGCACCCGGGCTTGGCGGGCGGCGGGCTCGCCGCGGGCACCGCCACCGCGACGATGTCCTGCGCGCAGCCGGGCGCGGCGCGCAGGCCCGTCGGGTACTCGATGTGTACCTCGGCGAGGGACTCGGGCATCGCCTGCTCGAAGGAGCGCGGCGCGAGATGCGCCATGATGTGCGCCCACACCGGCAGCGCGCCCGCCGAGCCGGTGAAGCCGGTCGGCGAGTCGTCGTCGTAGCCCACCCATACCACCACCAGGTGGCTGCCCGAGAAGCCGGCGAACCAGCTGTCGCGGTAGTCGGAGGAGGTACCGGACTTGCCCGCGACCACGAGGTCGGCCGGCAGGAGCGCGTGCGCCGAGCGCCCGGTGCCGTGGTCCATCACCTGGATCAGCATGCGATCGAGCTGGTAGACGTCCTCGGGGGTCGCGATCGGCGTCACCGTGAGCGGGAAGGCCTTGATCGCCTTGCCGTCGGCGCTGATCACCGCGCGGACCGCGCGCAGCGGGTTCTTGAAGCCGCCGTTGGCGAGTCCGTTGAAGAGCTGCGCCGCCTCGAGCGGCGTCACGTCGACCGCCCCGAGGAGCATCGCCGGCACCTCGACGGGAGCCTGCGTGAGGCCAAAGCGCGTGAGGGTCGCGGCGACCTTCGGCAGGCCCAGGTCCAGCCCCACGCCCACGGTCGCGAGGTTCAGCGACTCGGCGAGCGCCCGCACCACCGGCACCGCACCGTAGGTCTGGCGGGTGAAGTTCTCCGGCCGCCAGTGGGTGCCGTTGGCGAGCTTCAGGTCGATCGGCTCGTCCTGCACCACGGTGGCGGCGTTGTAGCGGCCGCTCTCGAGCGCGGTGAGATAGATGAAGGGCTTCACGAGGGAGCCCATCGGGCGGTGCGCGTCGAGTGCGCGGTCGAAGCCGTCGTAGCCGACGTCGCGTCCCCCGACGATCGCGATCACGTCCCCGCTCTGCGGCGTCGTCACGACCACCGCGCCCTCGAGCGGGGACGGCGCCTTCTTGTGCACCTTGTCCAGCCGTGCGAGCTCTCCCTCGAGGGCGCGCTCCGCCTCATCCTGGGCACGCGGCTCGAGGCTCGTGTAGACGCGCAGCCCCGCCTCCGTGAGGTCCTGCTCGTGGTAGTCGCGCCGCAGCGTGCGGCGCACGAAGTCGAGGTACGCGGGGTAGTAGGCGCCCGCGGGACGCGCGCTGACCGCGAGTGGCTTCTTCGCCGCCGCGCCCGCCTCGTCCGCCTTGACGATGCCCTGCTGCGCGAGCTCCTTCAGCACCAGGTCACGCCGCGCGCGCGCGCGCTCGGGATGGCGGCGCGGGTCGTAGTAGGACGGTCCGCGCACGATGGCCACCAGGAGCGCGACCTCGGAGAGGTCGAGCTCGGCGAGCGGCTTGCCGAAGTAGAACTGGCTCGCGAGCCCGAAGCCGTGGATGGCCCGGTCGCCGTCCTGGCCGAGGAAGATCTCATTGATGTAGGCGTTCATGAGATCGGCCTTGGTGAAGTGCGCGTCGAGCGCCATCGCCATGATCGCCTCGCGGATCTTGCGCGAGAACGTCTGGCGCGACGAGAGAAAGTAGCTGCGCACGAGCTGCTGCGTGAGCGTGCTGCCGCCCTGCTCGATCTGACCGGCGCGCACGTTCACCCAGGCGGCGCGCAGCATCGCGATGGGGTCGACGCCGTGGTGGGTGTCGAACTTGCGGTCCTCGACCGCCTTGAGCGCCTGCGGCAGAAGCGGCGGCACCTCCTCGGGGCTGACGACGATGCGGTCCTCGCCGTGGATCGGGAAGATCGAGCCGATCAAGAGCGGCTCGAGGCGCAGCACCGCGACCTCCTTGCCGGAAGGATCGTGCAGGCCCTCGATGCCCTGCGCGCCCGTGGCGATCTGGAGGGTCTGCGCCGGGCGCGTCTCGTCGGCGAAGCGCGCCGGCCGCAGCGCCACCTCGAGTGCCCCGCCGCTCACGCGGTAGGTGCCGGGGCGGTCGGCGCGCTCGGCGCGCCGGTAGCGCAGCCGCTCGAGCTCGCGCTCGAGTGCGGCCGGCGTCAGGTCGAGCCCGGCGTACAGTTCCAGGGGCGCTGCGTACACCTGCGCCGGCAGCGTCCAGCGCCGGCCTTCGAACTGGGTCACGACCAGGTGATCGAGGTAGAACGCGTAGCCGATGGCACCGAGCGCGAGCACGCCGGCGGCGAAGACGAGCTTGCGTTTCAGATGCCAGCGCTTCAGACGAAGCGCTCCGGCGCCGGCGCCCGCAGGTTGTAGTGGGAGCTCATCGCGCGCCCGTAGGCCCCGGCGTTGGCGATGAGGAGCACGTCCCCTTCGCGCGTCACGGGCAGCAGCCGGTCGCGCCCGAGCACGTCGGCGCTCTCGCAGATGGGGCCGACGACGCTCACCAGCTCGGTGGCGGCCTCCTCGGCGCGCGTCAAGTTCGCGATCTCATGGTATGAGCCATAGAGCGCCGGTCGGATGAGGGAGTTCATTCCGGTCGCGACGCCCACGAAGCGCACCCCGCCCTTGCTCTTGAGCTGCGTGACGCGCGCGAGCAGCACGCCGGCGTGCGCCACCAGGTAGCGCCCGGGTTCGAGCCACACCTCCAGGTCCGGGTGCTCGGCGCGCACGGCGGCGAGCAGCGTATCGAGGTTGGCGAGATCGACCCCCGGCTGGTCGGGGCGCTCGGGCACCCCGAGGCCGCCGCCGACGTCGATGACGGCGAGGTCCTCGAAGCCGCGCGCGGCCCGGGCGAGCACGCGCGCCGTGTGCTCCCAGCTCGTGACGTCGAAGATGCCGCTGCCGACGTGCGCCTGCAGGCCCGTCACCTTCGCGCCCGCCGCCTGGGCGAGCCCGACCAGCATGCGCAGCTCCGAGAGCTGCACGCCGAATTTCGAGCGGGTGCCCGCGGTGCGCACGTGATCGTGGTGACCGCGGCCGACGCCGGTGTCGATGCGCACGAAGATCTCGCGCGCGCCAAACAGCTGCGGCCACTGTGCGAGCGCGTAGGCGTTGTCGACCGTCACGCGCACGCCCTGCGCGAGCGCCCACTCGTACTCGGCGCGCGCGGCGAAGTTGGGGGTGAAGAGGATCCGCCCGGGATCCAGGTCGGGAAAACTCGCGCGCAGCAGCTCCACCTCGCCGCGGCTGACGCACTCGAACTCCACCCCTTCCGCGCGCAGCGCACCCAGGATCTGCGGATGGGAATTCGCCTTCATCGAGTAGTGCACGCGGCTCAGGGACGAAAGGCGCCTCAGGGCACGCGCCGCCTGGCGCACGACGTCGAGGTCGTAGACGTAGGCGCATTCCTCGCTCCCGAGGGCGGCGAGCAGCGCCGCGCGCTTCAGGCGCCACCAGGGGAGCGTGCGCGCGGCGCCCGCGGCGGGGCGGCTGAAGAGCTGCTGCCAGGTGGGTCCCAGCACCTTGTCGCCCGGCACCGGGCGGATGAGGAGCTCGTGCAGCTGCGCCACCAGGCGCGCCCCCTGGTCCTCGTCCACCACGAAGGTGAAGTTGAGGTCGTTGGCCGCCTGGCTGACGAGGTAGATCTTCTGCTCCTCGAAGAACTCGAACGCGCCGCCGAGCTGGTGCAGGATCGCGCGGATGTTGCGCCCGACGAGGCTCACCGAGGCGCACGGGCCGATCACCTGCACGCGGCACAGCCGTGAGAGCTCCGCGACCAGGCCCGCGACGCGGGTGTTGTCGAGCGTATTGGCGGCCGGATCGAGCGAGACCGTCACGTTGGTCTCGGAGGTCGAGACCAGGTCGACCGACATGCCGTGCTGCTTGAACACCTGGAAGGCGTCGGCGAGGAAGCCCACCTGGTGCCACATCCCGGGGCTCTCGAGCGAGATGAGCGTGATGCCCTTCTTGGTGCACACCGCCTTCACCTGCGCGCCCCCGTCCACCCCTTCGGGGCCGAGCACGGTGCCCTCGAGCTCGGGCGCCTGGGTCGCGTAGACGTGCAGCGGGATGCGGTACTGGCGCGCCGGCAGAATGCAGCGCGGGTGCAGGACCTTCGCGCCGCTGGTCGCGATCTCCTGCGCCTCGTCGTAGTGCAGCGCGCGCAGCAGGCGTGCCGTCGGGGTGGCGCGCGGGTCGGCGCTGAAGAGGCCGGGCACGTCGGTCCAGATCTCGAGCTTCTGGGCCTGCAGCTTCGCGGCGAGGTAGGCCGCCGAGGTGTCCGAGCCGCCGCGCCCGAGGAGCACGGTGTTGCCCGCCTCGTCGCTCGCGATGAAGCCCTGGGTGACGACGATCCGCGGCAGCTCCTCGAGCGATTGCAGGAGCGCGGCGTCCGGGGTGTAGCTGCAGACCGCCGAGAGCATCGAGGTCCTTTGCGCCCCCGCGGCGCGCTCGGCGCGCAGCAGCGTGCGTGCATCGAGCCAGGCGACGTCGAGGCCCGCGGCCTTCAGGTACCGCACGCCGATCTCGGTCGCCATGAGTTCGCCCGCGGCGAGCACCCGGGCCCGGGTCCGCTCGCTCACCTCCCCGACGAGGGCGACGCCGGCGGCGATCTCGCGCAGCTCCGCCAGTCGCCGCTCGACCTCCTCGCCGAGGCTGACCGAGAGGTCCGCGGCGAGGCGCCGGTGACGCTCCTCGATCGCGCGCAGCTCCTCCTCCTGCGCCTGGCCGATCGCGGCGTCGAGCAGCCGCTCGAGGCGGTCGGTGATGCCGGTGATGGCCGAGTGCACGATGAGCACCCGCGCCTCACGCGAGCGCTCAGCCGCGATGCGCGCGATGTTGGCCCAGTTGGCGAGCGAGGAGACGCTCGTGCCGCCGAACTTCAGCACGATCCAGGCGGGGGGCGGGGTCACGTGGGTGGCCTCTTTCGTCCGTCCTTGCGAGCGAAGCCGGGAGGCTTGCCGCACCCCGCGCTTTCGACCCGAGGGTACCGTAGGCGGGACCTTCTAAAGCTCGTCGTCGAAGTCTTTGAGATCTTTTTCGAGCTTCTTGTCGGCGAGTACTTCCTCGAGGCGGCTCCAGGCGGCCTTGCCGCGCTTACCGGCCTGCGCGCGCACGCGCTTGTCGACGCGGTCGAGGAGGCGGTCGTAATCGGTGCCGTCCTCGGTGGGGCCGGTCAGGAACTCGTCATCGATATCGAAGCTCTCGTTGTCTCGTTCCGACATCTGAGGGGCAAATCCTGAATTAATTCAACGAGTAAGTGCCTGCGAGGCACGGACAAGGACGCGAACTATAGCCGATCCGTGCCGGCGATCAACTTTTAGCCACCGAGGGGGTTTTTCAAGGCCCGGCAGTAGGTTGGGCAGCCCCGATCGGCGGCAGTTCAGGGCTGGTCGGTGCGGTCGCGGACGATGACCGGGGCGCCCCGGCTCAGGCCCAGGCCTTCCGCGGCGCTCTCCTCGGCGCGGGCGATCTCAAGGACGCCGAAGGAGTTCACGAGCGCCAGGTACTCACCGGGGCGGGTGTCCCCGTAGGTGCGCAGCAGCGGGAACGAGTGGTTGCCGGCGTGCACGAGCGGCAGCCGGAAGCGCTCGATGAGCGTGCCGTCGATATTGGTGATCAGGTTGCCGAAGTGATCGATGGTGATGACGACGCCCGCGACGCTGCGCGCCTCGACGCTCGGGTCCTCGACCCAGGACGGCACGACCTCCGTGACCGGCGCGCCGAGCGCGTCGATCCCGCAGCGTCCGCTCGCGAGCTCCGCCGCGACCGGCGCGAAGATGTCCCGGCCGTGAAAGGTCGCGCTCGGGTGCCGGATCTGCAGGCGCTCGAGCTCCGCCGCACCGAGGCGCACGACACGGACATTCTGGGTGCGCGCGACGATGCCGGCGAGCAGGCCGTTGTCGGGCGCGAGGAAGGTGTGCCCCGCGGCCTGCACCGCGATGATGCTGCGCGAGGTGCCGACACCCGGGTCGACGACCGCGACGTGCACCGTGCCGTCGGGGAAGTAGCGGTAGGCGCGCGCGAGCCAGAAGCCGGCCTCCGCCGGCCAGTGCACCAGGATCTCGTGCGTGAGGTCGACGATGCGCGCCTGCGGGAAGCGCCCGAGGATGCGCCCCTTCATGACCCCGACGAACGGCCCCTGGTGCCCGAAGTCGGTGGTGATGGTGATGACGCCCGAGGGTGCGGGCGCGCCCATGGACTCGCTCAGGGGCGCGCTCCGCGCTGCGCCGCGCTCTCGGCGCAGGAGCGGCAGCGGTCGGTGTAGGGCACCGCCGCGAGACGCTCGGGCTCGATGTCCTCGCCGCACACCGAGCAGGTTTCGTAGCGGCCCGAGGCGAGGCGCCGCAGCGCCGACTCCACCTGGCGCAGCTCCGCCTGCGCCGAGTGCGAGATCGCGCCCAGCACGTCGTCGTTCTCGCGCTGCGTCACCTGCTCGGCGAAGTCCGCGGAGAGCGGATCGGCCTCGTGGCGCGCCTCGGCGCTCGCATCGCTGGCGCGCTGGCGCAGCTCATCCCGCCGTCTGAGCAGTCGGTCGCGTACCGTGTTGGCATCCACAGCGATCCCCCGGGAAGCGCGCGGCTGGCGTCAGGATGAACCCGCGCCGCGGCGCTTGTCTTCCAGCCATTGCTGCAGTTTGTCGAAAGGCTCGATGAATTTGGCGACACCCTCGCGTTCCAGCTGCTGCGCGACCGCCTCCATGTCGATGTCGAGACGCTCGAGTCCCTCGCGCACGTCGCTCGCCTCGGCGATATGGCGCTCGAGGCGCAGCTCCGGGCGCCCGACCCGGCGATAGGTGTCGATGGTCTCGAGTGGCATCGTGTTGACGGTCGCCGGCACCACCAGCTCCTCGACGTACTTGACGGGGCTGAAGGTCGGGTCCTTGGTCGAGGTCGAGGCCCACAGGAGCCGCTGCGGGCGCGCACCGCGCGCGGCGAGTGCCTGCCACTCGGCGCCCGCGGTGAGCTCCTCGAAGATCTCGTACGCCCGGCAGGCGCTGGCGATCGCCGCCTTGCCGCGCAGCGCGCGCGCCGCCGTCTGACCGCGCGCGGCCAGCGCATCGAGCTGCTTGTCCACGGCGGTGTCGATGCGGCTGAGGAAGAAGCTCGCCACCGAGGCCACGGTCGCGACCCCCTGCCCCGCGGCGATGCGCCGGGCGAGGCCCTCCATGTAGGCGCGCGCCACCGCCCGGTAGCGCTCCGGTGAGAACAGCAGTGTTATGTTGACGTTAATGCCCGCGGCGATCAGGTCGCGGACGACGCCGATGCCGGCCTCGGTCCCGGGGATCTTGATGAAGGCGTTCGGCAGCTTCAGCCGCGCCCACAGGCGCTGCGCCTCCGCGAAGCTCTTCGCCGCGTCATAGGCCAGGTGCGGGGAGACCTCCATGCTGACGTAGCCGTCGCCCGAGCCGCTGGAGTCGTACAGCCCCCGCAGCAGCTGCGCCGCGTCCTGCAGGTCCTCGAGGGCGAGATCCTCGTAGAGGTCGATGCCCGACTGGCCGCTCGGCAGGAGCTTCGCGATCGGCGCCGCGTAGCGCGGATCCTTCATGATGGAGTTGGCGAAGATCGAGGGGTTGGAAGTCAGCCCCGCGATGCCGTCCTCGTGGATGAGCCGCGCGAGACTGCCGTCCTCGATCATCCCGCGGCTGATGTCATCGAGCCACACGCTCTGACCGAGCTTGCGCAGCCCAAGGAGCGGATTGGGAGCGGGATGGCTCATAGGAATAACCGGATGCCATTCAGGGTAGCGCAGCGCGCACGTCGAGTCTCGCGGTTTCGATCCGGATATGCGTAAATCGGCCGAGCTGAAGACCCGGGAGAAACCATGGCGGAGACCATCGAGGCGGGCCGAATCGCCGAGGAACTGCGGCAACTGGTGAGCGATGCCGAGGCGCTCCTGGGCGCCGGCCTCGGCAGCGGCGCCGCGGAGGCACAGGCGCGCGCCCAGGAGACGCTGGCGGGTCTTAAGGAACGCCTGGGGGGACTTGAGCAGCAGCTGAACGTGCGCGCCCAGGAGGTCGACTCCTACGTGCGCGAGAATCCCTGGCAGGCGGTCGCCATCGCCGGCGGCGTGGCGCTCTTCCTCGGCCTGCTCATGGGACGGCGGTGAGCGCCGAGCCCGGATCTGACGCGAGCTCCAGCGAGGCCCGCCCGGTGCAGGGTCTCATGGCGGGGCTCATCGAGGCCCTGCGCACGCGGCTCGACCTGGCCGCGGTCGAGCTCGAGATTCACCTGCTCCTGCTCGTGCGCCTGCTCGCCTGGCTCCTGGGTGCGGTCGCCTGCGTGATGCTCGCGCTCGCCTTCGGCGTGACGGCCGTCATCGCCGCGCTGTGGGATACGCACCGCACGCTCGCGCTCCTCGGGGGCTGCGGCCTGTTCGTGATCCTCGCCGTGCTCTCCGCGTACTTCGGGATCCGGAGCCTGCGCGGCAGCAGCGGCCCACTCGCGGGCTCGCTCGGGCAGCTCGCCGAGGACCAGCGCCGCGTCGGGGGCGCACCGTGAGCCGACTCACGACGCTTCGCGCGCGACGCCGGACGCTGCTCGCCGAGTGCGAGCGCCAGCGCGCGCAGCTCTCGGTGCGCTTCGGGGATCTGCAGGACGGCCCCCTGAGCCGCGCGGCGAGCGAGCTCTTCGCGCGCGGCGCGAACGGTCAGGGGACGCTGCTGCGTCCGCTCACCTGGGCCGCCGCGGTCGTGGGACTTCTCCTGCTGCGCCGCCCGAGGCAGGTGCTGACGGTGCTCGAGTGGGTCCGGGCGGCGGTTGCCTTCGGCTCACGCGCGGCGCTCGTGGTGCGCTTGCTCGGCGGACTGCGCGCGCTTCGGCCCGCCGGGGCCGAGCGCTCGCGCGCCCCGCGACGCGCGCGCGCCGGCGGGCACTGACCGCCCGCCCAAGACGGCAGCCCCCGGAAAAAGCGACGGGGAAGCTCAGCGCCTGGAGGCCGAGACGCCGTTGAGGTCGGCCGAGCGGGAGAGCACCGGCTCTGCGGCCCGCCCGACGACCGTGGGCATGCCGGCCGCGGCCTGCAGGGTCTGACGCGCGACGTCCCAGTGAATCGCCGCGCGGTTCTTGCCGCCGACGGCCTTGTTGAGCATCTTCGAGAGGAGCTTGAGGTCCGGCGCCACGGTCTGACCCTCATCGTCCACGGGCGGGTGCGCCTCGACCAGGAGCTGTCCGTTGACGACCGCGACCTTCACCGGCTCGTTGATGAGTCGCACCTTGGTGCCGACCGGCACCAGCGCGAACACCGCGGCGACATCCTCCGGGTACATGCGGATGCAGCCGTGCGTGACGGCCATGCCGACCGCGGTCGGATTGTTGGTCCCGTGGATCATGTACGAGCCGCCGCCGGCGGCCAGGCGCATCGCGAAGTCCCCGAGCGGGTTATCCGGCCCCGCTGGCACCATTTTCGGCAGCGGGTCCTCGTTCTTCTCGTGCTCCTTGCGCACCGACTCGGGCGGATACCACGCCGGGTGTCTGATCTTGGCGATGACGTGCGTCTCCCCGAGCGGCGTGCGCCAGTCCATCTTGCCGATGCTCACCGGGTAGGTGATGACCACGGGCCGCTCGTGGCCACTGGGCTTGGGGTAGTAGTACAGGCGGTGCTCGGGCAGATTGACGACGATGCCCTCGCGCGGACCGGGCGGGAGGATGCGCCGGCCCGGCAGCACGACCGTCTTGTCGGCGCCGGGGATCCACACGTCGACGGCCGGATTGGCGCGGATGATCTCGTAGTATCCGAGGCTGTAGCGGTGGGCGAGATCCGGAAGGGTGTCTTCGTAGACCGTCTTGACGCTCTGGTCGCTGCCGACCACCGTCGTGCCGTCCGTGGGAAGGGGGAAGACCGCGGCGTGCGAGGCGCTCCCTATCGCCATCGAGGCGAGCGCCGAGGCCCATCCGTATGCCGCTAACCGCATGTCTGTTCCATCGACGATTTTTATCGTATTGGCCGTGCGGATCAACCTCCCGAAGGGGGTATTCGCGCGGGCGGCATTGTAGAGGATTCCTTTACCATCGTGCGCGGTGAGTCGCCCGCGAAAACCCCCGCGCCGCTTTTTCCTGCAGAGCACGCTCACGGTCGCCCGCGAGCTGATCGGCATGCGCCTCGTGCACCGTGATGGGGCGACGCTGCGCGCCGGGCGCATCGTCGAGACCGAGGCCTACATGGGGCCGCGCGACCGCGCCGCGCACTCCTTCCGGGGCCGCACCCCGCGCACCGCGGTCATGTTCGGTCCGCCGGGCCACGCGTACGTCTACTTCATCTACGGCTTCTGGAACTGCCTGAACGTCGTTACCGCGCGCGAAGGGGTGCCGCACGCGGTGCTGCTGCGGGCGCTTGAGCCGCTCGAGAACGCCGACGGCCGCACCTCGGGTCCGGGTCTGTTGTGCCGCGCGCTGCACATCGACCGCACGCTCTACGGCGAGGACCTGCTGGGGGAGCGGCTGTGGCTCGAACTCGCCCCGAGGGGCGAGGCGAGGCCGCGCGTCGCGCGCGCCACGCGCATCGGCGTCGCCTACGCGGGCGAGTGGGCGCGGCGCACCTGGCGCTTCTTCGACCCCGCCTCACCGTGCGTGTCGACGCACCCCGCGGCGCGCCGTGCTGCACCGCGTGCCTCGGAGGGGTCTGTTGGGAAATAATGGCGCCCGCCGACCCCAGGGAGACTCCTCGTTGAAGACCACCTGCTGCTTCCTCGCGGCCGCCCTGCTTGCGGCCTGTGCCGCGCAGCCCGGCAAGAGCGCCACGACGCCCCCCGTTTCCGGCAAGGCCGCCGCGCCCGCCTACCCGTCCACGTACCAGATCCCGGTGAGCGCGCCGACCCTCATCAAGAACGCGACCGTGCTCACCGGCACCGGCGCGCGGCTCGATAACGCCGACGTCCTCATCGTCGATGCCCAGATCCGCGCCGTCGGGGTCGGGCTCACGGCGCCCGCGGGCGCCGTCATCGTCGAGGGCAGCAACCGCTGGGTGACCCCCGGGCTCATCGACATCCACTCGCACCTCGGCGTCTACCCGAGCCCGGCCGTGGAGGCGATGCAGGACGGCAACGAGGCCACCTCACCCTCGACCGCGAACGTGTGGGCGGAGCACTCGGTGTGGCCGCAGGACCCGGGGTTTCGCACCGCGCTCGCCGGCGGCATCACGACGCTGCAGATCCTGCCGGGCTCGGCGAACCTCATCGGCGGCCGCTCGGTGGTGCTGAAGAACGTGCCGAGCGTCACCTACGAGGGCATGAAATTTCCCGGCGCGCCGCAGGGCCTGAAGATGGCCTGTGGTGAGAACCCCAAGCGCGTGTACGGTGAGGACAAGAAGGTCTTCCCCGCCACCCGCATGGGCAACATGGCCGGCTACCGCGCGCAGTGGGCGGAGGCGCAGGAGTACCTGCGCGACCAGAACGAGTATGAGCACAAGCTCGCCGCGGGCGGCAAGGACGCCAAGGACGCCAAGCCCCCGAAGCGCGACCTGCGCCTCGATACCCTGGCCCTCGCGCTCAAGGGCGAGATCCTCGTGCACATGCACTGCTACCGGGCGGACGAGATGGCCGCGGTGCTCGACATGAGCCAGGAGTTCGGCTACCACGTCGCCGCCTTCCACCACGCCGTCGAGGCCTACAAGATCTCCGACCTCCTCGCCCAGCACGGGGTGTGCGCGGCGATGTGGGCCGACTGGTGGGGCTTCAAGATGGAGGCCTACGACGGCATTCCGGAGAACATCGCCTTCGTCGACGCGGCGCCGCAGGGCTGCGCCATCGTGCACTCCGATTCGGAAGAAGGCATCCAGCGCCTGAACCAGGAGGCGGCCAAGGCGATGACCTACGGGGCGCGCGCCGGGCTGAGCGTGCCGCCCGAGCGGGCGATCCTGTGGCTCACCGCCAATCCCGCCCGATCCCTCGGCCTCTCGGCCCGGGTCGGCTCGCTCGAGCCGGGCAAGATGGCTGACGTAGTGGTGTGGAACGGCACGCCCTTTTCGGTCTATGCGAAGGCGGACCTGGTCTACGTCGACGGGGCGCTGCGCTACGACCGCGAACATCCCGAGGTCGCGCCGAGGTCCGACTTCCTCCTCGGCCAGCCCGCCGCGCCGGGGGTGACGCCATGAGGGCACTCACCCTGGCGCTGACCTTCGTCGCCCTCGCCGCCTCGTCCGCGCACGCGGCGGACGTTTTGATCCGCGACGCGACGGTGCACACCATGACGGCCGCCGGCGCTCTCGAGCACACCGATATCCTGATACGCAACGGACGCATCGCCGAGCTCGGCGCGCACCTCGCGGCGCCTTCCGGCGCCGAGGTGATCGAGGCGTCGGGACGGGCCGTGACGCCCGGGCTCTTCGGAGGCATCGGCCGGCTCGGCATCGAGGAGATCGGCCTCGAGCCTTCGGTCGATGACTACGCGCTCAAGCTCAACGCGATGCGCCCGGAGTTCGACGTCACGCTCGCCTTCGATCCGGACTCCGCGGTTCTCGGCGTCGCGCGCCTGGGCGGTGTCACCTTCGCGCAGCTCGCGCCGAGCTCGGAGGCCAAGGGCTCGATCGTCTCCGGCCAGGGCGCGCTCGTGCGCCTCGACGGCGCGATCGCCCCGGGACGCACGCTGTTCATCGACATGGGCGGGGACGCCAACCCGCTCTCCGGCGGCAGCCGCGCGGCGCAGTACATGCTCATCGCGCAGGCGCTCGCCGAGGTGCGTTCGCCGAAAGAGATCCTCATGAACGATGAGCGTCTCCTCACTCCCGCGGGCAGGCAGACGCTCGCCGCGTACCTGAGCGGCAGCCGGCGCGTGGTCTTCAAGGTGAATCGCGCCGCCGACATCCGCCAGGTGATCCGCTTCGCGCAGAAGGAGAAGCTCGCGGTCGCGATCCGTGGCGGCGCCGAGGGCTGGCGTGTCGCCGCCGAGCTCGCCGCCGCCAAGATCCCGGTGATCCTCGACCCGCTCGATGACCTGCCCGAGAGCTTCGACACGGTGGGCGCGACGCTCGAGAACGCCGCGCGCTTGAACCGCGCCGGCGTCACCGTCGCCTTCAGCTTCAACGACCCCGAGCCCCACAATATCCGCAAGCTGCGCCAGGCGGCCGGCATCGCCGTCGCCAACGGCCTGCCGCACGAGGCGGCGCTCGAGGCCCTGACCCGAGCACCGGCCGAGATCTTCGGCGTCGCCGCCGAGAACGGCTCGCTCGCGCGCGGGCGGCCGGCGGACCTGGTGCTCTGGAGCGGGGACCCGCTCGAGGTGACGAGCCTCCCCGACGCGGTTTTCGTGCAGGGCGTGGCGCAGCCGATGCGCTCGCGGCAGACGGAACTTCGCGACCGCTACCTGCCTAAGCTCAAGGCGCACAACGCGCGCTAGCAGAAGGACCCGACATGCCGATCCGCCATGCGCTCCTGATACTCGCCGCCCTCAGCGTCTACCTCCCCGCCGCGTGCGGGGCGGCGGCCGCACCGGTGGAGGGCACCAACTACCGCACGATCTCGCCCGCGCAGCCGACCTCCAACCCGGCCAAGATCGAGGTGACCGAGTTCTTCTCCTACGGCTGTCCGCACTGCGCGCACTTCTACCCGGTCGTCAACGACTGGCTGAAGACGCTGCCGAAGGACGTCACGTTCCGGCGCGTGCCGGTCGGCTTCGACCGCCCGCCCTGGGTGAACCTCGAGCGCACCTACTACGCGCTGCAGGCGAGCGGGGATCTCGCGCGCCTCGACGGGCCGCTCTTCAACGCGATCCACGAAGAGCACCAGCAGCTCTTCGACGAGGGCTCGATCGCCGACTGGGTCGGCAAGAACGGCGGCAACGCCGAGAAGTTCGCCGCGGCCTACACCTCCTTCGGGGTCAACAACCAGACGGCGCAGGCCGACAAGATGGCCTCGGACTACCAGGTCACGAGCATTCCGACCATGGTGGTCGACGGCAAGTACGCCGCGATGGGCGACAGCTTCGCCGACATCATCACCAACACCAATGAGCTGATCGCGAAGGTGCGCGCCGAGCGCGCCGCCGGCGCCAAGGCGCACCCGGCCCAGTAGCCTCAATTCTCCGCGCGCTTCAGCGCGAGGAGCTCACTGCCCTCGGGCACGCGCTCCCCGGGCGCGAAGTGGATCGCCGTGACGCTCCCGGCATAGGGGGCGGTGACGGTGTGCTCCATCTTCATCGCTTCGATCACCATGAGGACCTCGCCGGCGCGGACCTCGTCTCCCACCTTCACCGGCACGGCGACCACCGCGCCCGGCAGCGGCGTGGTCAGTCCCCCCGTGGCCGCGCTCGCCGCGAATTCACGGGTGCGCGGATCCTCGAGCGTGAGCTCGTGTCGCGCGCCATCCAGCCACAGGTAAACGCGCGAAGCCTCGAGATGACAGCGCGCCCTCGCGCGCCGCTCGCCGATCTGCGCTTCGATCTCGCCGGTCGCGGCGCGCACGTTGCGCAGCGTGCGCGGGGCGTCGCCGTCGACGAGCGCGGCGGCGGGTGCGCCGCCCGAGAAGTCGAGCTCGACCTGGTGGGTGCGAGCGCGGGCGGCGAACGCGTAGGCGATGCGCGCCGGCAGATTCGGCGTGAAGGCGTCGGCCTGCGCCCAGGGGCTTTCGAGCGGCCCCCCCTGCGCGGCGGCGTGCACGGCGAGCGCGGCGAGGATCAGGGCGTCGGCGGCGAGCGCGACGGGCGCTGCGAACTCCGCGCCCGCGGAGTCCAGGAGTGCGATGTTGTGCCTAACCTCGAGGAAGCGTGGCGCGCCGAGGATGCGTGCGAGGTACTGCTCGTTGGTGTGCACGCCGGCGCTCAAGGTGTCCGCGAGCGCCCGCGCCAGGCGGGCCGCGGCCTCCTCGCGCGAGGGGGCATGCGCGATCACCTTGCCGAGGAGCGAGTCGTAGTGCTCCGGGACCACGTCCCCGGTGCCAAAGCCTGCGTCCACCCGCAGCCCCTCCCCGCGCGGCCACTCGAGCAGCTCGAGCCGCCCGGCGCTCGGCAGGAAGCCACGCCCGGGATCCTCGGCGCAGACCCGGGCCTCGATGGCGTGCCCCGTGAGGGTGATCGCCTCCTGCGTAAGCGGCAGACGCTCGCCGGCGGCGACGCGCAGCTGCCACTCGACCAGATCGAGGCCCGTGACCGCCTCGGTGACGGTGTGCTCGACCTGCAGCCGGGTGTTCATCTCCATGAAGTAGAAGGCGCCCGCGTCGAAGAGGAACTCGACCGTGCCCGCGCCCACGTAGCCGATCTCGCGCGCCACGGTGAGCGCCGCCTGGCGCAGCCGCTCGCGCAACGCGTCCGGGATTGAAGGCGCGGGTGCCTCCTCGATGAGCTTCTGGTGGCGGCGCTGGATGGAGCAGTCGCGGTCGCCCAGGTGCACGAAGTGACCGTGGCCGTCGGCGAATACCTGCACCTCGACGTGCCGGGGCGCGGGCAGGTAGCGCTCGATGAGGAGCGCGCCGTCGCCGAAGGCGCTCTCGGCGAGGCGGCGTGCGGCCGCGAGCGCGCCCTCGAGCTCGCGCTCCTCGCGCACGATCTGCATGCCCTTGCCGCCGCCGCCGGCGGCGGGCTTGACGATGAGCGGCAGGCCGACGCGGCGCGCCTCGCGCGCGAGCGCCGTGAGCTCCTGCTCATCGCCCGCGTAGCCGGGCAGCACCGGGACCCCGGCGGCCGCCATGCGCGTCTTGGCGAGGATCTTCGAGCCCATCGCCGCGATCGCGGCCGCGGGTGGCCCGACGAAAACGAAGCCCGCGTCCACACACGCCTGGGCGAAGGCGGCGTTCTCGGCGAGAAAGCCGTAGCCGGGGTGCACGGCCTCAACGCCCGAGGCGTGCGCGGCGGCGATGATGCGCGCCGGATCGAGGTAGCTCTCGCGGGCGCTCGCCGGGCCCAGGCGCAGCGCCTCATCCGCCGCGCGCGTGTGGCGCGCGGTGGCGTCCGCGTCCGAGAACACCGCCACGGTACGCAGCCCCAGGCGGCGCGCCGTACGAAAGATGCGGCAGGCGATCTCGCCGCGGTTGGCGACCAGCAGGCTCTTCAGCACCTCGTCTCCTTGACGCCCTACATGCGGAAGATGCCGAAGCGGGTCGCTTCCTCGGGCGCGTGGCGCACGGCGGCGAGGCTCAGCGCCAACACCCGGCGCGTGTCGAGCGGGTCGATGACGCCATCGTCCCACAGCCGGGCCGAGGAGTAATAGGGATGACCCTGGCGCTCGTACTGCTCGCGGATCGGCTGCTTGAAGGCCTCCTCCTCCTCCGGCGGCCACTCCCGCGCGCTGCCCTTCAACTGATCGCGCTTGACGGTCGCGAGCACGCTCGCCGCCTGCTCCCCGCCCATCACCGAGATGCGCGCGTTCGGCCACTGGAAGAGCAGGCGCGGGGAGTAGGCGCGGCCGCACATGGCGTAGTTGCCCGCCCCGTAGCTGCCGCCGATGATCACGGTGATCTTGGGCACCGCGGCGCACGCGACCGCGGTGACGAGCTTGGCGCCGTCCTTGGCGATGCCGCCGGCCTCGGCGCGCCGGCCGACCATGAAGCCGGTGATGTTCTGCAGGAAGATGAGCGGAATCTGCTCGCGCGCGCACAGCTCGATGAAGTGCGTGCCCTTGAGCGCGCTCTCGGAGAAGAGCACGCCGTTGTTGGCGAGGATGCCGACCGGGTAGCCGTGCAGGTGCGCAAAGCCACACACGAGCGTCGTGCCGTAGAGCTGCTTGAACTCGTCGAACTCGGAAGCGTCGACGAGCCGCGCGATCACCTCGCGCACGTCGTAGGGCTTGCGCAGACTCGCGGGCAGCACCCCGTAGAGCTCGCCGGGGTCGCAGTGCGGCGCGGCCGGCGCGCGCGGCGGGGCCGTCGCCCCCGGCGAGCGCAGATGCGCGACGATGTCGCGCGCGATCGCGAGCGCGTGGGTGTCGTTCTCGGCGTAGTGATCGCACACGCCCGACTCGCGGCAGTGCACGTCCGCGCCGCCGAGAGACTCGGCGTCGATGTCCTCACCGGTCGCCGCCTTCACCAGCGGCGGGCCGCCGAGGAACACGCGCCCCTGGTTGCGCACGATGACGTTCTCGTCCGACATCGCCGGCACGTAGGCGCCGCCGGCCGTGCACGAGCCGTGCACGACCGAGATCTGCGCGACCCCGAGCGCCGACAGCGTCGCCTGGTTGTAGAAGATGCGCCCGAAGTTATCGCGGTCCGGGAACACCTCGTCCTGGGCGGGCAGGAAGGCGCCACCGGACTCCACCAGGTACAGGCACGGCAGGCGGTTCTCGCGCGCGATCTCCTGGGCGCGCAGGTGCTTCTTCACGGTGATCGGGTAGTAGGTGCCGCCCTTCACCGTCGGGTCGTTGGCGACGATCACGCACTCGCGCCCCGCGACGCGGCCGATGCCGGTCACGAGCCCGGCGCAGGCGATGTCCCCGCCGTACATCCCGTGCGCGGCGAGCTGGGAGAGCTCCAGGAACGGGCCGCCCGTGTCGAGCAGCACGCGAATGCGCTCGCGCGCCGTGAGCTTGCCCGCGGCGCGGTGCTTGTCCACGGCCGCGGCCGAGCCCCCGCGGGCGGCCCGGGCCACTTGCGCCTTCAGGCCCTCGACGAGGGCGGCCATGGCGCGGGTGTTGTCCCTGTAGTCCTCGCAATGGAGGTCGACCCGGGAGGCGAGACGGGGCATGGTGCTTGCCAAGGTTGCCGGTTTGTCCGACAATCATACGATTATCCGGTCACGGAAGGCAACCTCATGAGCGCGCTCGCCTGCACCGACAGTGACTTTGGTCTTCCCGAGGAGCTCGACGAAATCCGCCGCGAGGTGCGCCGCTTTGCGAGCGCCGAGATCGCCCCGCGCGCCGCCGAGATCGACCGCAGCAACGTCTTTCCCCGGGACCTGTGGCCGGCGCTCGGCGCGCAGGGCCTCCTCGGCATCACCGTGCCGGAAGCCTACGGCGGTGCGGGCCTCGGCTACCTCGCCCACGTCATCGTCATGGAGGAGATCTCGCGCGCCTCCGGCGCCGTCGGTCTCTCCTACGGTGCGCATTCCAACCTGTGCGTCAACCAGCTGCGGCTGAACGGCAGCGAGGCCCAGTGCCGCCAGTACCTGCCGAAGCTGGTCTCGGGCGAGCACGTGGGCGCGCTCGCCATGTCCGAGCCGGGCTCGGGCTCGGACGTCGTGTCCATGCAGCTGCGCGCCGAGCAGCGCGGCGGCGAGTTCGTCCTGAACGGCCGCAAGGCGTGGATCACGAACGGCCCGGACGCGGACGTGCTGCTGGTGTACGCCAAGACCAACGCGGCCGCCGGCCCGCGCGGCATCACCACCTTCCTGGTCGAGCGCGGCACGCCCGGCTTCTCGACCGCGCCGAAGCTCGACAAGCTCGGCATGCGCGGCTCGGGCACCTGCGAGCTGGTGTTCGACGACTGTCACCTGCCGGCCGAGAACATGATCGGCAGCGAGAACGGCGGCGTGCGCGTGCTCATGAGCGGGCTCGACTACGAGCGCGTGGTACTCGCCGGCGGCCCGCTCGGTCTCATGGCGGCCGCACTCGACGTGGTGCTGCCCTACGTGCGCGAGCGCAAGCAGTTCGGCGTGCCGATCGGCACCTTCGAGCTGATGCAGGGCAAGCTCGCCGACATGTACGCGGCGCTGAACGCCGCGCGTGCCTACGTGTACTCGGTGGCGCGCGCCTGCGATGCGAAGACGGCGCGCCGGCGCGACGCCGCCGCCTGCATCCTCTTCGCCGCCGAGCGCGCCACGCACGCGGGGCTCGAGGCGATCCAGGCGCTCGGCGGCAACGGCTACATCAATGACTACGACGCCGGGCGCATCCTGCGCGACGCGAAGCTCTACGAGATCGGCGCCGGCACCCAGGAGATCCGCCGCATGCTAATCGGCCGCGAGCTCTACGAGAGCGCCGCGTGAGCGTCGAGTTCGACCAGATCCACGTCGAGCCCGCCTACCGCAAGGTGGCCGCGGCGATCGGCACGCGCATCATGAGCCGCGCTCTGCGCGAGGGCGAGCGGCTGCCGTCCGAGACCGAGCTCGCGCGGCAGTTCGGCGTCAACCGCTCCACCGTGCGCGAGGCGCTGCGCGAGCTCGAGAGCCGCGGCCTCGTGCAGCGCCGCCCCGGCTCGAAGCTCATGTCGGTGAGCCGACCGCAGCACGGCGCGGTCGCCGCCGGGGTGAGCGATGCCCTGCTGCTGCACGACGTGACCGTGCGCAACGTCTGGGAGGCGCTCAGCATCCTCGAGCCGCCGATCGCGCGCGCCGCGGCGCGCGCGCGCACCGACGCCGACCTCACCGCCCTGGCTGGCGCGGAGGAGGCCTTCGTCGCCGAGCAGGGCGACACGGAGCAGGCGGCCAGGCGCTGCGCGCAGGTGTTCCGCTGCATCGGCCAGGCGACCCACAACCCGGTCCTCGGGCTGGCACAGGAGCCGCTGCTCATGCTGCTCGAGCCCTCGCTGCGCGTCATGATCGACAAGGTGCCGCAGGCGCGCGCGCGCATCGCGACCGCCCAGCACCGCCTGCTCGAGTCACTGAGCGCGCGTGACCCGGATGAGGCGCACCGCTGGATGGAGCGGCACGTGCGCGACTTCAAGAAGGGCTACGAGATCGCCGGGATTGATTTCGACATGCGCCTCGCGACGCCCTGAGGGCCGCGGGCAGTCGCGGCGGCTCTAGCGCGCCACGTGCAGGTGCGCGATCAGCGCCGTCCCCTGGCCGGCGAGCATCGCCGTGTAGAGCGGGCGCAGCGGGTCGAGCTGCTTGTCCGAGAAGGCCTTGAGGTCCTGAGGGGCGCTGAAGCCCACCCACTTGCCACTGCCCGCCCCGCCCCACTCGCGCGCCGCGAGCACCGGCCCGGAGGGCGGCACGCCGATGAGGATCAGCTCGGTGAGATTCAGGAGCGTCGGCGTCGCGATGCCCTCCTCACCCGTCACGAGGCACCAGCCGCGCAGGTATTCGGGCAGGTCCTTGCGGCGCGTGCCACCGGCGTGGTCGCCGTCATTGAGCCCCGGGCCGAGGACGATCAGGGCATCGAGCCGCTCCTGGAAGGCGAGCTGCGCGTAGGGAGTCGCGCACTCCTTGGAGAGTCCCTTGGCGAGGTTGGCGTTGAGGAAGCACGCCTCGCGCGCGCGCAGCAGCGCCTCGCTCGCGCGCACCGTCACGGGCGTGACGCCCAGCTGCGTCAGCTGCGTGCGCAGCGCCTCGCCCAGCATCGCGTCCACGGACCAGCCGACCGGGTAGGTCTTCAGGAAGCTCGCCTGCACCTGGCGCGCGGCATGAAAGTGCGTCACCTCGGCGTCGAGGACGCTCACGAGACCGACGCGCGCGCCGGCGGGCAGCTGCAGATCCACGAGCTTGGCGGCGGCGCGCGCACAGGGAGCGGCGAGCCCGGTGACGAGGCACAGGACCCACACGACGGCACGCATGGCGCTTGCGGTGATGGTCGGCATCCGCGGAAACGACGAGACCCGGGCACGAGTCTAACTCCCGGCGGCGACGCGTGGGAACGAGCCGGCGCACATAACGGACGCTTCTGAGGCCATAGCCCGATACATCCGTGGCCGGATCGCAGCATGGCTAGCATGCCGGCACGGATGTGTGGTGCGAGGTGACGCTCAGGTGATGATCGGCACGGAACGGGTGCTCGCGGTGCGGCACTGGACGGACGCGCAGTTCACCTTCACGACCACGCGTGACTCGGCGCTGCGCTTCGAGAACGGCCAGTTCGTCATGCTCGGGCTGCCCGGTGACGGGCGCCCGGTGCTGCGCGCCTACAGCATCGCGAGCGCCAATCACGACGAGCACCTGGAGTTCCTGAGCATCAAGGTGGCCGGCGGCCCCCTCACCTCGCGCCTCAGGCACGTGCAGCCGGGCGACGAGGTGCTCGTCAGCCGCAAGCCGACCGGAACACTGCTGCTCGCCGATCTCAACCCCGGCGAGCGGCTGTATCTGATGAGCACGGGCACGGGCGCGGCCCCCTTCCTCTCCCTGATCCGCGACCCGGAGCTCTACGAGCGCTTCGCCACGGTAATCCTCGCGCACGGGGTACGCTACGCGCGCGAGAGCGCCGTGGTCGCCGAGCGCATCCGGGAGCTCACCGGGCACGAGTTGCTGGGCGCCCCCGCGCGCCGGGTGCTGCGCTACTACCCGGCCGCGACGCGCGAGGCGCACCGCCACGCCGGACGGCTCACGCAGCGCCTCGCCTCGGGCCGCTTGGCGGCCGACCTCGGCCTGCCGCCGCCCGATCCGGCGCGCGACCGGTTCATGATCTGCGGCAACCCGGCGATGCTCGCGGACGCCTGCGCGCTGCTGGACGCGCGCGGGTTTCGCGCCTCGCCCGGGATCGGCGAGCGCGGCGACTACCTCATCGAGCGCGCGTTCGTCGCGCGTTAGTGCCCGCCCTCGACGATCAGGCCCGCATCGCCCAGTGCCTGGGCGAGAGCGGCCTCGATGCGTGCGGCGTCCGCGCGCGCGATGCGCTGCAGGTGCAGCGTCGGCCCGGTGAGCACCTCGATGCCGCGCTTGAGCACGCTGCCCGCCGCGCGGATGCCCGCCTTGTGCTGGTCGAAGCGGGCCGCCGGGCTGTAGCCGCTCATGCCGACGTAGAGCCCGTAGGGACCGCGCGTACGGTCGGCGAAGTCGAGCAGGACGAGGTAGAGGTTGCTGCGCCCGCGGCGGCGCGCGCGGAAGCCGAGGGCGACCTCGTAGACCTGAGGCAGGAAGTCGATGTAGCGCATCGGCAGCCACTCCGGAACGCTCGGCGCCGCGACCCGCCAGAGCGCCGCGAGCGCCGCCTCGATGCGGGTGGAGAATTCTCCGCGCATCCATAGCTCGTGGATGCAGTGCGCGCCCTCCTCGCCCGCGCGCGCCTCGAGCGCGGCCTCGAAGCGCGCCGCGAGCGCGGCACGCGCGAGGTGCGCGAGCGGCCGCGCCGCGGGGGACGGGGAGCCCTTGGCCGCGCGGCGCGCGGCCATCAGGCCCGGAGCCGCGGCCCGCGTCCCGCGGCGCGCGCGCAGGCGAGCCAGACGAGTCCCGAGACGAGGATCGCGATCGGGACGATGAGCACCGCGCGGCCGAGCGAGCTGGAGTCGGCGATGTGGCCGATGAGCCACGGCGAGGGCACGTCGCCCAGGAGGTGGATCATGAACATCGTGAGCGCGCCGGCCGAGGCGCGCTCCAGTGGGGAGACGATGTTGATGATCGCGGCGTTGACCGGCCCGGTCGACATGAAAAGGAGCAGCT
>DATBBQ010000041.1:0-4214 GCA_036270915.1 Steroidobacteraceae bacterium | reverse complement strand
GGCTCGGGGGCCGGCACGCCGACGACGACCGGCGCCGGCTCGATGATCACGGGTCGCTCGTAGACCACCGGCGGCGGCGGACGGCTGCCGAGCACGACCTCGCCGTAGACACCCGGTACCACCTCGCCGGTGATGCGGGCGTTGAGGGTGATGGTCTGCGCTTCGCCGGACGCGGCGGCGACGAGGCCCGCGACCGAGGCGGCGATGAGAAAGCTGAGTCGGATCATGATCACTCCTTAGGAGTCGCACACACCGCGCGGACTATGCCAAGTTCGCAGCCGCCCGACACGGCGAAACGCGTGCGCGTTGCGCGTTTTGTGATGCGGCTCGCAGGGCGCAAATTCAAATGCCGCCGCCGCTCGTGAATCCGAGCGGCCAACAGTTAGGACCTGCCTCCATTGAGCGACACCGCGCGACTGCGATGCCCCTCCCGCCTCGCTGCCTCTCCTTGCGGTTCGCGCAGACGCGCGCCCGCCCGCTCGTGGGGCGAACGTCGATCTGCGGCGGCGCTCGCCGCCAAACGCCGCGCGCTCAGCCCCAAGGACGGTGAGCTCGGCGCCGGCGGCGCCGCGATCCCCGCGTCGTGAAAAACGGAGCGCGTGCATACGACGCGGGTTTCTTCTTTCCTTAGGGTCTCCCAGAGGTCCACCTGCGCACCGCTCTTCAGGGCACCGGGTGCTTCTGTTAGTCTGACCGAGTTTCGCATCCGGCGCGGCCGCCCGATCAGACCGTCAGCCGGATCCCCAAGAAGAGCGGCGGCAGGAGCTGTGGGCGTGACCCTGATCTATCCCTTCGAGGGCGCGCCCGCCCCGGGCGAAGCGCGTGCAGTCACCGCGGGTGTCAGCTGGCTGCGCATGCCGCTGCCGCTCGCGGGCCTGAACCATATCAACCTCTGGGCGCTCGCCGACGGTGAGGGCCTCACACTCGTCGACACCGGTATGCAGACGCCGGAGACCGTGGAGAGCTGGCAGCGCGTGCTCGCCGGGGATCTCACCGGACGGCCGGTGCGCCGCGTGATCTGCACGCACATGCACCCGGATCACATCGGCATGGCCGGCTGGCTCACCCGGCAGCACGAGTGCCGTCTGTGGACCACGCGGCTCGAATACGTCACTTGCCGGATGCTGGTCGCCGACACCGGCCGCGAGGCCCCGCCCGACGGCGTGCGCTTCTACCGCGCCGCCGGTTGGGCGGACGAGGGCATCGAGCAGTACCGGGCCCGCTTCGGCGGCTTCGGCAAGGCGGTGTACGCGCTCCCAGACAGCTACCGGCGCGTGATCGATGCCGAAGTGCTCGAGATCGACGGGCGCGCCTGGCACGCGGTCGTCGGCCGCGGGCACTCGCCCGAGCATCTGTGCCTGTACAGCCCGGAGCTGAAGATCCTCATCTCCGGTGACCAGGTCCTGCCGCGCATCACCTCGAACGTGTCGGTCTTTCCGACCGAGCCGGATGCCAACCCGCTCACCGAGTGGCTCGAGTCGCTCGCCGCCCTGAAGATGCGCGTCCCGGACGACGTCTTGGTACTGCCCTCGCACAACGAGCCGTTCCGCGGCCTGCACGCGCGGCTCGACGAGCTCAGCGCCGGCCACGAGGAGCGCCTGGCACGCGTGCACGAGGTGCTCGCCGAGCCGCGGCGTGCCGTGGATCTCTTCGCGCTCCTCTTCCGCCGCCCCGTGAGTGCGCAGCTGCTCACGATGGCCACCGGCGAGAGCGTCGCGCACCTGAACTGCCTGATCGCCCGGGGGCTCGTGACCCGCGCCGCCGACGAGTCGGGCGTCTTCTGGTACACCCGCCGCTAGTGGCGGCGGCGGATCGCACACCGCAAGGAGGATGCCGCCATGTCCTCGTCGCTCACGACACTCGCTGAGGAATCCGGCTACCGGCGTACCGGGCGCACCGAGGAGGTGACGCGTCTGTGCGCCGCTTTCGCGGCCGCCTGGCCCGGGGTGGTCCGGGAGCTCGAGTTCGGCCGCTCCGCCGAGGGACGCGCGATGCGCGCGCTCCTCGTCAGCCGCGCCGATCCCGCCAGCGTGCCGCTGCTCCTGGTTCAGGCGGGCATCCATCCGGGAGAGAGCGACGGCAAGGACGCGGGCTTCATCGCGCTGCGCGAGCTGCTCGAGGGGCGTGCGGCGGCCGGCGCGCTTGCACGCATGGGGATCCTGTTCGTGCCGGCCTTCAACGTCGATGGCCACGAGCGATTCGGGCCCTGGAACCGTCCCAACCAGCGCGGCCCCGAGGAGTGCGGCTGGCGGGCGACGGCGCAGAACCTCAATCTAAACCGCGATTACGCCAAGGCGGACTCGCCGGAAATGCGGGCGCTCCTGAGGCTCCTCGCTGCGCACGACCCACTGGTATGCGCCGACCTGCACGTTACCGACGGGGCGGACTTCCAGCCCGACGTCTCGCTGCAGGCCGAGCCCGTCAATCAGGGTGACGCGCGGCTCTTCGCCAGCGGTCGCGAGCTGCGCGACGAGCTGATCGCGAAGCTGCGCGCGCACGGCTCGCTCCCGCTGCCGTTCTACCCGGACTTGGCCGAGACGGACGACCCGGCTTCCGGGTTCCTGCTCACGGTTTACTCGCCGCGCTTCTCGACCGGCTACTTCCCGCAGCGCAATCGCTTCACGGTGCTGGTCGAGACCCACTCGTGGAAAGAGTACGCGCAGCGCGTGCGCGTGACCCGCGACAGCATCATCGCCCTCGCTGAGCTCATCGCCGAGCACGGCGCGCGCTGGCGCCAGCAGGCCCTCGAGGCTGACCGCGCCGCCCCCGAGCTCGGCGGCACGCCGGTCGTGCTGGACTACAGTTCCTCCTGGCGCGAGGGCACCAGTGGCGCGCGCACGGATGCGGGTCGGGCCCGCGGCGAGCGCTGCATCGACTTCCCCGGCTACGCCTACACACGCTCCCTCTCGGCGGTCTCGGGGGAACCGGTCACCGTCTACGACCCCCGGACCCCGCAGGTCTGGCGCGTTCCGTACCGCGACCAGGTCACCGCGGCGCTCACCGTCACCGCGCCGCGCGGCGGCTACCTGGTGCCGAGTGCGTGGGCGCAGGAGATCGGCGCCCGGCTTGCGCTGCACGGCATCACTGGCCAGACCCTGCCGCTCGAGCACACCGCGCTCGCGGTCGAGGCATTTCGCGCCAGTACGGTGAGCTTCAACCGCGCCCCGTTCGAGGGGCGTATGCGCGCCACGCTCACGGGCAGCTGGAGGCGCGAGCCTCAGGACCTGCCCGCCGGCAGCCTGTACGTGCCGCTCGCGCAGCCGCGGGCCCGGCTCGTGCTGCACCTCCTCGAGCCGCAGGCCCCGGATTCGTTCGCCGCCTGGGGATTCTTCAACGCCTGCTTCGAGCAGAAGGAATACGTCGAGCCGTACGTGGCCGAGCAGATCGCAACGAGCCTGCTCGCCGCGGACGAGGCGCTGCGCAAGGAATTCGCGCGGCGCCTCGAGCAGGACGCGGTGTTCGCGGCGGATCCGGCGGCACGCCGCGAGTTCTTCCTGCGCCGCCATTCCTCCTGGGACGCCCGCTTCAACCTCTATCCGGTGCTTCGGATCGACGGGGCACCCTAGCGCGCCCTGCTAGAGACCGAGGTCCTCCTCGGGCTCCGGCACTGCATCCGCGCCACGCTCGGCGGCGGCCGAGTGCTCACCGAGGGCCTGCCTGCGCAGCGCGAGCCACGCGCGCCGTGCCTCACTGCGCACCTCCGCGAGATCCCGCGTCCCGGCCGCGACGGCCGGTCTCGCCGCTGTGGTCTCATCGCGTGCGCGCGCGCGCTGCTCGACGCGCCGGCGATAGTCCGCGCGCAGCCCCTCGGCGCGTTCGCTGCGCACGCCGCGCTGCTCCATCTTCAGGTGCCCGATCGGAATCGCCGGCAGCGGTTCGCGATCGAGCCCCTGCGCGGCGAGGCTGCGGTGGTCGACGCGCGCGTCGACGTGCGCCTCGCGCAGCGCCGTGTTGACGAGCGTCGCCCAGCGCTCGCGCAGGTGCAGGTACTCGCTGCGATGATCGGGAAGCCCGCGGCGGGCCCGCTCCCGGGCGCTCAGGTCGATCCCGGTTTTGGCGCCGAGCCCGCTCGGGGTCACTTCGCGCGTGGTGGTGAGCAGGTGTGCGTGGAAGTGGCGCGGATCCGAGCCCGCGCGCGGCGCGTGGACCGCAAGGTCGACCGCCACCCGGTAGCGCTCCGCCACCTCGCGCGCAAGGGTGCGTGCGAGCGCAAT
>DATBBQ010000040.1:0-2100 GCA_036270915.1 Steroidobacteraceae bacterium | reverse complement strand
CACGACGGCGCGGTGACCATCACGGTCGAGGTGAACGCCGTGGGAGAGACGCTCGCTCTGCGCGTGCTCAACACCATCGCGCCGGGCAAGGCCGCCGGCGGCAACGGGATCGGCATCGCGAACGTGCGCGAGCGGCTCGAGGTGCAGTTCGGCGAGCGCGCGCGCTTCACGAGCGCGGCGGCGGCCGAGAACCTGTGGATGGCCGAGATCGTGATGCCGCTGCTGCGCGACGGGCCCGACGGCGTGCGCCCGGAGGGCGGCGGCGCGCCATGATGGAGGTGATCATCGTCGACGACGAGCCCTCGGCGCGGCGCGCGGTGCGCGAGTGCTGCGAGCGCGAGCCGGATCTCAAGGTGGTCGGTGAGTACGGCGACGCACGCGCGGCGCTCGAGGCCATCCGTCAGCAGCCCCCGCAGGTGCTGTTCCTGGACATCCAGATGGACTCGATCACCGGCATGGAGCTGGCGCGCTCGCTCGAGCCCCTCACGCTGCCGCTCATCGTGTTCGTGACCGCCTACGATCACTACGCGCTCGAGGCCTTCGAGGTGAGCGCGGTCGACTACCTGCTCAAGCCCTTCGACGACGCGCGCTTCAAGGCGACCGTGGAGCGCGTGCGCCGCCGCCACCAGAGCGCGGGCAGCTTCGACCGCCACGGCGCGCTCGCGACGCTGCTCGAGCAGCTGGACAACCGCGCCCGCATGCGCGCCGAGGCTTCCCCCCGCGTGCTGGCGGAGGCCGGCAGCCGCATGCACATGCTGGACGTCTCGCAGGTCGAGATAGTGGAGGCGGACCGCAACTACGTGCGCCTCGTCATCGGCCGTGAGAGTTTCCACGCCCGCAGCACCCTGCAGCAGGCCGAGAGGTCCTTCCAGAACCAGCCGATGCTGCGCATCAGCCGCTCCTGCCTGGTCAACATGCGTCACGTGAAGGAGATCAGCCGCACGCCGCGCGGGGATTTCATCCTCGTCGTCGCCGGCGGCACGACCGTCACCAGCAGCGAGGGCTACCGCGAGCCCGTGCGCCAGTACTTCGAGCGACTGAAGCTCGCCCCCGCCTGAAGCTTTGCTAAAGTCCCGACGTGGCAAACAGCCCCGGGACGCACAACCTGACCGCCGCCCCCACGCGCCGCGCCGCCTATGCCGCGCTCGCGGTGCTCACGGCTATCAATCTCCTCAACTACCTCGACCGCTACGTCGTCGCGCCGCTCTTCAGCGACCTGCACGCGGCCATGGGACTCTCGTACGAGCAGTTTGGCCTGCTGCTGCCCGCCTTCATGGTGGTGTACATGGTGGCGGCCCCGGTGTTCGGGCACTGGGGCGACCGCGGCTCGCGCACGCGGCCGGTCGCGCTCGGCGTCGGGATCTGGAGCGTCGCGACCCTGCTCTCGGGGCTCGCGCGCAGCTTCCCCGAGCTCCTGGGCGCGCGCGCGGTGGTCGGCATCGGCGAGGCCGCGATGGTCGCGATCGCCCCGGCACTGCTCGCGGACCTGTTCCCGGCGGCCGGCCGGGCCCGGGTGTACGCGGTGTTCAACATGGCGATACCGGTCGGCGCGGCACTCGGCTACGTGGTCGGCGGACAAATCGCGGCGCACTTCACGTGGCGCGACGCATTCTTCGTCGCCGGTGCCCCGGGGCTGGTGCTCGCGCTCGCGGCACTGTGGCTGCCGGATCCGCCGCGCGGCATCCAGGACCCTCGGGCCACCGCGGCCGCGACGGTGGATGAGCGCGGACCCGTCGCGCGCTACGGCGGACTCCTGCGGCGTCCGCTCTACATGACGGTCGTGCTCGGGTACGCCGCCTACACGTTCGCGCTCGGCGGACTCGCCGCCTGGATGCCGACCTTCCTCGAGGCGGTGCGCGGGGTACCCAAGGCGAGCGCCGCGACCAACTTCGGGGAGATCGTCGTCGTCACGGGCTTCGTCGGCACGTTTGCCGGCGGCTGGCTCGCGGACTATCTCCTGCGCCACTCCCGTCAGGCGTACCTGTGGTTCTCGGGCGCGGTGACGCTGCTCGCCGCCCCGGTGGCGTACCTGGCGCTGGCCGCGCCGGAGCGCCAGGTGTACCTGCCCGCGATCGTGATCGCGGAGCTGCTCCTTTTCAT
>DATBBQ010000039.1:0-25022 GCA_036270915.1 Steroidobacteraceae bacterium | reverse complement strand
GGAGGTCCTCGCGATGCCGCGCAGTCCCCGCCGCGCCCCCCTCCTCGTCGCGGCCGCCGTGTCGCTCGCGACGCTGCCGGCGCTCGGCGCCGATCCGCCCCCGGCCCCGGAGCGTCCCGTGGTCGAGGTCGCCACCGTCACGGCGCGTCCGCTCGCGGTGATCATGTGGATCCCCGGATCGATCGTCAGCCGCTCGGACGCACGCATCGCGAGCGTCATCGCCGGCCGGGTCACCTGGATCGCCGACGTCGGCACCCGCGTCAAGCAGGGCGACCCGCTCGCCCGGCTCGACGACACGATGCCGAAACTGCGCCTCGAGGACCTGCGCGCGCAGGTCGCGCGCGCGCGCGCCCAGCACGACGTGTCCAATTCACAGCTCGAGCGTTTCAATCGCCTCGCCGCCACGCAGGCACTGAGCGCGAGCCAGCTGGACGATGCCCGCGCCCAGCGCGACGTGGCCCAGGATGACCTCGCGCGCGCGGATGCCCAGCTGCGGCAGGCGCAATACGAGATCGACCAGTCGGTCATCCGCGCCCCCTTCCCGGGCGTGGTCAGCGAGCGCTTCATTCAGCGCGGCGAGTACCTGCAGGTCGGCGCGGCGACGGCGCGGCTGGTCAACACGGCCGACGTTGAGGCGCGCGCGACGGCCTCGCTGGAACTCGCCGGCTCGGTGCATGTCGGGCAGGTGGTGAACGTGCGCGATCACGGCGTCGAGCGGCACGGCACCGTACGCACCCTCGTGCCGGTCGGGGATGACCGCTCGCGGCAGTTCGAGGTGCGTGTGACGCTCCAGGACCCGCTGTGGCTGGTCGGCACTCCGATCGAAGTAAGTCTGCCCTCCCCAGCCGAGCGAAACGCCGTCACCGTGCCGCGCGACGCGCTCGTCATCCGCCAGAACCACTCCTATGTGCTGCGCGTGACGCGCGCGGGCACGGTGGAGGAGCTCGACGTCGTACCCGGGATCGGCGCGGCGGACTCGGTCGAGGTGCGCGGACCGCTCTCCCCCGGTGACCGCCTGGTGGTGCGCGGCGCCGAGCGTCTCGCGGACGGTCAGGCGGTGAAGGTGATCAACGCGCCCGCGCGCGGCCCGAATCCCGGCTGAGCGGCGGCCCGCCGCGCCTGCCTGCGCGGACCCCCGTGAGCCACGCAGGCACGTCCCCGTGCCGTCCACCGGCTCGTCCCGGGGCCGCCGAGCCGGTCACTCGCGCCGGACGCCGACCAGGCGCTGCGAGCCCGGCGTCGACAAGCGCCGCGCGGCTTCGTATCGTTGCCGATGGCCGCAAGAGGCGGCCGCAAGAGGCGAGCGCCCTGCCATGACCGACGCCCCCGCCCCCGCGCGTCGCCGCGAGCGCAGCCGCGCTCCGCGCACCACGGGACCGACGCTCGCGCCCCTGCCCCGGCTGCGTGTCCCCTTCCCGCCGCTCGAGATCCTCAGCGCCGAGCAGGTGGAGCGCATCCTCTGCGGGGCCTTTCGCGTGCTGGAGGAGGCGGGGCTCGAGATCCGCGGCGCCGCCGCGCGCGAGGTGTACGAGCGCGCCGGCGCGCTCGTCGACCCGGACACGCACCTGGTGCGTCTCGGGCGCGAACTCGTCGAAGCGCAGCTCGCCCATGCGCCCGAGCGCTTCGTCCTGCGCGCGCGCAATGGCGAGCGCGACCTGCACGTCGGCGACAACGTCGTCAACTTCGGGCCGGTCACGGGCGCGCCGCACATCCGCGACCTCGAGGGCGGCCGCCGCTACGGCGACCTGGAGTCCTTCCGCAACATCCTCAAGCTCCTGCACACGCTCGGTGTGGTGCACTGGCAGGGCGGCATCGTCGTCGAGCCGGTCGACGTTCCGGTGCCGACCCGCCACCTGCTCGTCTACCAGGCGCACATCGAATACGCGGACACCGTGTGGGCGGCGCGCGGCATCGGTGGCGTGCAGGCGGCGGACGCGATCGCGCTCTCGGCCATCGAGCACGGCTGCACGGTGGAGGAGCTCGCCGCGCGTCCGACGCTCCTCACCGTGACCAACGTAAACTCGCCGCGGCGCGTCGACGAGGAGATCCTCGACAACATCCTCACCATGGCCGGCCACGGGCAGTGCGTGGTGATCACGCCCTTCACACTCATGGGAGCGATGGCACCGGTGACGCTCGCCGGCGCGCTCGTGCAGCAGACCGCCGAGGCGCTCGCGATCGTGACGCTGTGCCAGCTGGTACGACCCGGCACACCGTGCGTGCTGGGCGGCTTCACCTCCAACGTCGACATGCGCACCGGCTCGCCCGCCTTCGGCACGCCCGAGTACGTGCACGCGGTGCTCGCCGGCGCGCAGATCGGCCGCCGCCTGAAGCTGCCGGTGCGCACGAGTGCGGTGAACGCCTCGCCGACGGTGGACGCGCAGTCGACCTACGAGACCGCCTTCTCGCTGCAGGCCGCGGTCTTGAGCCACAGCCACCTGGTGCAGCACGCGGCCGGCTGGCTCGAGGGCGGGCTGTCGGCGTCGCTGGAGAAGATCGTGGTGGACGCGGAACTGCTGCGTAACTGGGCGGAGTTCCTGAAGCCGGTGACGTTCAGCGAGGATGACCTCGCGATCGAGGCGATCAAGGAGATAGCCGCCGGCGGGCATTTCTTCGGTTCGGCGCACACACTCGCGCGCTACGAGTCGGCCTTCTACCGCCCGCTGCTCTCGGACTGGTCGAACTTCGAGAGCTGGACGCAGGCCGGGAGCCGCAACGCCACCGAGCGCGCGACCGGCATCTGGAAGAAGCTGCTCGCCGAGTACAGCCCGCCGCCGCTGGACCCGGCGGTCCGCGAGGCGGTCGCCGAGTACGTCGCGCGCCGCACGGGTGAGCTCGAGAAGCTCGCGTAGCGGGGCGCATCGGGACCGACGTGGCCGGGTGGCTCATGAACGCGCGCATGTACGCGGTGACCCCCGAGGTCGAGGCCGCGTGGCGTCAGCTCCTGGAGCAGGTCGCCGCCGAGGCGCGCGTGCCGCTCACCTATCTGCCCTACCCCGCGCCGCAGCCGCTCGAGGTGCTGTGGCGACGCGGCGATCTCGGCGCCGTCCTGATGTGCGGCTATCCGCTCGCTCTGGGGCTCGCCGACGTGGTCCCGATCGCCGCTCCGATCCCCGACGCACCCTGGGCGCAGGGTGCCGCGGTGTACCGCACCGATCTCATCGTGCGCAGCGACGCCCCTTACGAGACACTCGCGGACACCTTCGGTCACCGCGCCGGCTGGACCGTGAGTCACTCGCAGTCCGGCTTCAACGCGTTCCGCCACGAACTGCTCGCCTACCGTACCCCCGAGCGGCCCGCGCTCTATCGCGAGATGCACGGCGAGCTCGTCACGGCGCGCAACGTACTCGACGCCGTGCGTGAGGGCCGCATCGACGTAGGTCCACTCGATGCGTACTGGCACCTGCTCATCGCCCGGCACGCACCCGCGCTGGTGGCGGGCGTGCGCGTGCTCGCCTCGACCCCGCTCACAGCGATACCGCCGTTCGTCGCCTCGAGCGAGACGCCGAGCGAGCACGTACGGGCGCTGCGCGCCGCTTTCCTGGGCGCGGCCGCGCGGCCGTGGTTCGCCGCGCTCGCGCGGGTGCTGCTGCTGAAGGGTTTCGCGCCGGTGAGCGCGGCGAGTTACGAGCCGCTGCTTCAGTGGGACCGGGAGGCACGCTCGGCGGGCTTCGCGCAGCCCGCGTGAGGCTTACGCGCTCTTGCGTGGCACGCCGCCGGTCGGGTGCAGCAGCCGGTCGTGCGCCGTAAAGAGGTAGCGGCGCGCGACGTCGAAGTAGGTCCTGTAGACCAGACCCCCGTTCTCCGCCAGCAGCCGGGCGCGCGCCTGGCGATAGCGGCCGGGCATCTCGTACCAGGGGATGGCCGGGGACTCGTGATGCAGCGAGTGCAGATTGTTGAAGAGGAAGACGGGTCCCAGGATCCAGGAGCCCTCGACGATCGCGATGCGCTCGCTCGGGCTGGGGCGGGCCCGATGCTCGGCAAAGGAGCGCATAAGCTGGATCGCATTCGCCGGGACCGCCATGGCGAGCAGGTAGGTCCACAGCGGAATCCCGCACACGACTTTCACCCATACGATCACGGGCACGCACCAGATGAGGTGCTCGATCCAGATCGCGCGCAGGCCCTTCTCGTTGCGCCACAGTGCGAGCGCCTCGCTGTAGAAGAAGGACCCGATGCTCCAGAACGGGCCGATGAGGACGCGGCCGGCGAGGGTCTGCTGCGCGTTCAGCAGCAGCCGACCGAGCGCCGGCTGGCGCGCCAGGTCCTCCGCGCGCCAGTAGTAGGACTCCGGGTCATCGAGCGGATCGGTGAGGCGCGCGTCGATGTGGTGCTTGTGATGCGACTTGCGGTAGCAATCAAACGGCAGCCACAAAGACAGGGGCGGGACGACGAGCAGGCGGTTGATCGCGGCCCAGCGTGTTGGATGGCCGTGCACGACCTCGTGCTGCAGCGAGCTGTGGAGCGTGATGAAAAACGCCGTCAGCGGCGCGACCGCGAGCAGCGACCAGTGCGAGTAGCTATAGGTGACCGCGAGCCAGCCGGCGTAGGTGGCCGCGATGAGAAGCAGGGTCTGAAATTCCAACGCCCGGCGGGGGCCGCGCGCCGCGATTGCGGCGGGCACCGTGCCTAGTTGAGTGCTCGCAGTTAGTTCGTTAGGCGTCATCCGTCCGACACCCCCCGTCAGTTACCGTGAATCACGGAAATTCAGGGGAGCTGGTTTGCTGCCCGCGAAGGCGGGCGATTTCCGCAGAACCGTCTCGCTTGAGATTCTATCGGAACGGCGTTCCCGATGTCGGCCCAGCTGGCGCTTTCCGCGAGGCCCGTCTCACTCGGCCACCACCCCGCGCAGGACGCGTCGCTCGAGGGCGGCCATGGCGTCGTAGAGCAGGACCGCCATCAGCGCGGTGACCAGGCCTCCCTGCAGGATGAAGGCCGTGTTGTTCGAGAGCAGCCCGGCGATGATGACCTCGCCCATCCCCTTGGCGGCCACCGTCGAGCCGATGGTCGCGGTGCCGACGTTGATGACCAGTGAAAGACGTATTCCCTCAAGAATCAATGGCATAGCCAGTGGAAGCTCGACGGAGACTAGCCGCTGACGTGCGCTCATCCCCATCCCGCTCGCCGCCTCCAGCACGGCCGCCGGGCAGCCCTGCAGGCCAACGATGGTGTTCTCGAAGATCGGCAGCAGGCCGTAGGCAAAGAGGGCGATCAGCGTCGGCTTCTCCCCGAAGCCGACGAGGGGCACCGTGACGGCGAGGACGGCGACCGGCGGAAAGGTCTGGCCGATGTTCACCAGCGTGCGCGAGAGGGGCAGGAACTCGCGTCCCCCGGGGCGCGTCACCAGGATGCCGAGGGCCACCGCGACGACGGTGCTCGCCGCCGCGGCGAGGCACACGGTCGAAAGATGCGCGAGCGCCAGCGTCAGGAGATTGCCCTGATCGTAGATCGGCGGCGCGCCGTACTGGGTGAGCGGTGCGAACAGCGGCGCGAAGCGCTGCGGCACGAGGAGGAACGCGACGAGCAGCGCGAGCGCGGCGAGTCGCAGCACCGTGGCGGCGCGCATCACTGCGGCCGTCCGTGCGCGAGGATCCCCGCGAGCGTGAGGTGCCCGCGCACCGTGCCGTCGGCGGCGAGCACCGTCGCCGAGTCGGCCCCGCTCCACAGCAGCTGCGAGAGCACCTCGCGAAGCGTGGTGTCCGCGGCCACCTCGGGACCGGCCGCCCGCCCGGGCTGCGCCGCCTCGCCCGCGCTCGTCAGCGACAGAAGACGCATGGCGCGATCCGCCTGCCCGGTCATGCGCGCGACCAGGGGATCGGCCGGGTGCTCGAGGAGCTGCGCCGGGCGGTCGTACTGCAACACACGGCCCTCGCTCATCACGGCGACGCGCTCGCCCAGGTAGAAGGCCTCGTCCATGTCGTGCGTCACCAGCACGATGGTCGTGCCGAAGCGGCGCCGCACCGCGAGCAGGTCCTCCTGCGCCTTGGCGCGGATGATCGGGTCCAGGGCGCCGAACGGCTCGTCCATAAGGAGCACGGCGGGCTCGGCGGCGAGCGCGCGCGCGACCCCGACCCGCTGCTGCTGCCCGCCCGAGAGCTGGTGCGGAAACGCGTCAGCATAGGTGGCCGCGTCCAGCTGCAGGAGTGTGAGCAGCTCCTGGACGCGCGCGCGGATGCGCGGCGCATCCCAGCCCAGGAGCCGTGGCACGGTGGCGATGTTCTCCGCGACCGTGCGGTGCGGAAACAGCCCGTGCCCCTGGATGGCGTAGCCGATGCGCCGGCGCAGCAGGTGCGCCGGCTCGGCGCGCGTGTCGCGGCCCTCGATGAGGACACGCCCGCCGGTGGGCTCGACCAGGCGGTTGATCATGCGCAGCAGCGTCGACTTGCCCGAGCCGGAGGTGCCGACGATGACGGTGATCGCATTGCGCGGGATGGTCAGCGACACGTCGCTCACCACCACCCTGCCCTCGTAGGCCTTGGAGAGCGCTTCGAGGGTGATCAAGATCGGCCTCGCTCGAGGTACTGCACCAGCGCATCGAGCAGTACCGCCGCCGAAAACGCCAGCGCGACGATCGGGATCGCCCCGAGCAGCACCAGGTCGATCGCCGTCTGCCCGATGCCCTGGAACACGAACGTGCCGAGGCCGCCGCCGCCGATGAGCGCCGCCACCGTCACCATGCCGATGTTCTGCACCAGCACCACGCGGATCCCGGTGAGGATCACCGGAAGCGCGAGGGGCACTTCGATCCCGGTGAGTACCTGGCGCGCGGTCATGCCCATGCCGCGTGCCGCGTCCACCGCGCCCGCCGACACGTGGCGCAGCCCCGCGACGGTGTTGGCGACGATCGGCAGCAGCGAGTAGAGAAAGAGCGCGACCGCGGCCGGCGCGGCACCGATGCCGCGGATGCCGAAGCGCGCGGCGAGCGGTGAGGCCGCCGCGAGCGCCCCGAGGGGCGCCATGAGGATGCCGAAGAGCGCGATGGCGGGGATGGTCTGGATGACGTTGAGGGTCCCCAGGAGCGGCGCGCGCAGCCGCGGCACACGGTGACAGAGGATGCCGAGCGGCAGACCCGTGAGAACCGCGGCGCCGAGGGAGCCGACGGCGAGGTACACGTGCGCGCGCAGCTCGCCCCAGAAGCGGCCGGCGTTCACCTGGTACTCGCGCATGATCGAGAGGTGGTCGAAGACACCCGAGCGCAGCGTCAGCAGCAGTCCCGCGACGCAGGCGATGAGCAGCAGCACGCGCGTCGCGGGCGCGGGCTTCAGGCGCGTGATCGCGTCCGTCGCGAGCAACGCGAGCGCGACCAGCAGCACCCAGGAGGCGCCGCCCGCGGCGACGCGCACCACCCGGTCAGCCGGGGGCGTGAGCGCACCGCTCGCCGCGGCGAGCGCGGCGCCCACGGCGACGATGCCGGCGAGCGCGCTGATGAGGCGCGCGGCGGGGCGGGCGGAGAAGAGCGCCACGAGCGCGGCGACCGCGAGCGCGGCGGCGAAGGCGGACAGGCCCCACGCGGGCAAGAGCTCGGCGAGGCCGCGCGGCTCCCCGGGCACGATGCGATTGGCCTTGAAGAGCACGAACGGCAGAGCCCAGAGCGCCGCGGCGCCGGCGGCGACGAGCAGAAGGCCCAACCGGTCCACGCGCGGAGCGCGCACGAGCGGCAGTGTCAGCTCGCGCTGCAGCGGGCCTCCTCGGCCGCGGCCCGGCGCGCCCCGCGCCTCACCTGAGGAAGCCCCGCGCCTTGAGGTAGTCGGCCGCGACCTCCTGGTCGGACTCCCCGTCGATCTGCACGCGTGCGTTCAGCTCCTGCAGCGTCTTCGTGTCCAGGCTCTCCATGAGGGGCTTCACGAGGGACGCGATCTGCGGGTTCGCCTTCAGGGTCGCCGCGCGGATCAGCGGCACGGGCGCGTAGATCGGCTGCTCGTGCCGGTCGTCCTCGAGCATGACCAGGTTCGCGGCGAGGATCCCGCCGTCGGTGCCGTAGACCATAGCCGTGTTGGTGCCGTTGGTGCCGGCGGCCGCGGCGCTGATGGTGGCCGCGGTCTCCCCGCCGGCGAGCACGATGAGCTGCGCCGAGGTGAGGTTGAAGTCGTAGGCCTGCTCGAGCGCCCTGAGGGTGCCCGCGTTGGCGAACTCGGCCGAGCAGGCGAGCACCACGTGCGCACCCGAGCGTACCCAGCGGCCGAAGTCGCTCATCGTCTTCAGGTGATTCGCCCGCGCCACGTCGCCGCGTACGGCGAGCGCCCAGGAGTTGCTCGCGTTCGCGGGCGTCAGCCACACGACTCGGTTGGCGGCGTAATCGAGGCGCGCGCCGAGCTCATAGCCGGCGGCGAGGCTCTTCCACGCCGGGTCCCGGGTGTCGTTGAAGAAGAAGCCGGCGTTACCGGTGTATTCGACGTACAGGTCGATCTCGCCGGTGAGCAGCGCCTTGCGCACCACCGGGGTGGCGCCGATGCGCGTGCGGTCCACGGTCGGCACGCCGTGCGCATCGAGCAGGAGGCGGATCATCTGCCCGATCATCGCCGACTCGCTCGAGAGCTTGGAGGAGACGATCACCGCGGCGGCCGCCGGGCCGCTCGCCACGAGCAGGATGAGCGCGAGGCAGGCTGATATCAGGCGTCCCGGCACGTGTTCTTTCCGCCCTCGGGCGCGCGCGTGCAACGCGCGCAGACCCCTCACACGTTGTCGGTTGGCGGCCCCTCCGTCAAGCACGCGTACGCGCCGCGCCTTATCATGGGCCATCCATGAGTGAGACGCCGACCCCGCCCGCGCCCATGGCGCCGCCCGAGCGAGCCTCGAGCGGGCGCTATTCCCTCGGGCGGCTGCTGTACGAGGGGCTCACCGGACAGCGGGGCTGGACGCGCGCCTGGGCGAAACCCGAGCCGCGCGCCCGCTACCGCGTCGTCATCGTCGGTGGCGGCGGCCACGGACTTGCGACCGCCTATTACCTCGCGACCCACTTCGGAGTGCGCGACGTCGCCGTGCTCGAGCGCGGGCCGATCGGCCTGGGCAACGTCGGTCGCAACACGACGATCGTGCGCTCGAACTACTTCCTCCCCGAGAACATCGCCTTCTACGAGTTCTCGCTCAAACTGTGGGAGGGACTCGAGCAGGCGCTGAACTTCAACGCCATGGTGAGTCAGCGCGGCGCGCTCAACCTCTTTCACACCGAGGCACAGCGCGACCTGCTGACCCGCCGCGCCAACCAGATGCGCCTCCTCGGGGTCGATAACGAGGCCCTGAGCCCCGGGGACGTGAAGTCCCTCGTGCCGCTCGTCGACCTCGACAACGGCCGCTTCCCGGTCCTCGGCGGCTTCCTGCAGCGCCGCGGCGGCACCGTGCGCCACGACGCGGTCGCCTGGGGATACGCGCGCGGCGCCTCGGCCGCGGGGGTCGACATCATCGAGCACTGCGAGGTCACCGGCATGCGCCGCGAGGGCGGGCGCGTCACCGGGGTCGAGACGCGCCGCGGCTTCGTCGGCGCGGACTGCGTGTGTCTGGCCGTCGCGGGCCATTCCTCGCGGCTCGCGGCGATGGCGGATGTGACGCTGCCGATCGAGACCCACGTGCTGCAGGCCTTCGTCAGCGAGGCGGTGAAGCCGCTCATCGACGTCGTCGTGACCTACGGGGCCGGCCATTTCTACGTGAGCCAGTCGGACAAGGGGGGACTGGTGTTCGGCGGTACGATCGACGGCTACAACACCTACGGGCAGCGTGGCACGCTGCCGGTCGCCGAGGAAGTCGCCGCCTCCGCGGTGACGCTGCTGCCGGCGCTCGCGCGGCTGCGCGTGCTACGCCAGTGGGGCGGGGTCATGGACATGACCATGGACGGCTCGCCGATCATCTCGCAGCTGCCGCCCGCCGGGCTGGTGATGAACGGCGGCTGGTGCTACGGGGGCTTCAAGGCGATCCCCGCCGGCGGCTTCACGACCGCGCACCTGATCGCGCGCGGGGAACCGCACCCGCTGGCCGCGCACCTCTCGCTCGCGCGCTTCGCCGCCGGGCGCACCATGGACGAGCACGGGATCGGCCCCTTCCCGTACGCGCACTGACCGGCCCGATGCTGCGCATCCCCTGCCCGCACTGCGGCCTGCGCGACGAGATCGAGTTCCGCTATCGCGGCGACGCGACGCGCGCGCGACCCGCAGCCGGCGCCGGCCTCCCCGCGTACACCGCCTACGTATTCGACCGCGACAACCCGCTCGGCTGGCACGTGGAGTGGTGGCTGCACGTTGCGGGCTGCCGGCGACTGCTGAAGGTGGTTCGGCACACGGCGACGCACGAGATCGCCGCGGTGCTCGCCCCGCAGGACCCGCTACGGCTGCCGCCGCAGGAGGGCTCCTAATGCCGGGCCCGCGGCGCATCGGCGGGGGCCTGCTCACGAGCGGCGGCGAACCGGTGAACTTCCGCTTCGACGGGCGCGCCTTCCAGGGCCTCGCCGGCGACACGCTCGCCTCGGCGCTGCTCGCCTGCGGCGTGCGCGTCCTCGGCCGCAGCTTCAAGTACCACCGCCCGCGCGGCGCCCTGACCTGCGGACCGGAAGAGCCGTGCGCGCTCGTCGACGTCATCAGCGGCGATGCCCGCGAGCCCAACCGGCCCGCGACGACCCTGGCGCTGCACGAGGGCCTCGTCGCCGAGAGCCAGAACCGCCGTCCGTCGCTGCGGTTTGACCTGCTCGCCGTCAACGACCTCCTCGGCCGCTTCCTGCCGGCGGGGTTCTACTACAAGACCTTCATGAGCCCCGCGTGGGCCTGGGAGCGCCTCTATGAGCCCCTCATCCGCCGCGCCGCGGGACTCGGGCGCCTCGCGGCCCGGGTGGATGAGCACGGCACGCCCGCCGAAACCGTGCACGATCACTGTGACGTCCTCGTCGTCGGCGCAGGTGCCGCCGGACTGAGCGCCGCCGCGCGTCTCGGCGCCGGCGGACTGCGCGTGCTGCTCGCCGAAGCGGACACCGTGCTCGGCGGCGGCACGCTGCTCAGCGAGCGCTGGGACCCTTGGCGCGAGGAACGTGTCGCCTCGCTCGCCGGGTTCGCGACGCTTCGAGTCCTGCCACGCACCACGGTGCTCGGCGCCTACGGTCACGGCGTCTACGGGCTCCTCGAGAGGCTCGCCGAGCCGCAGCGCGAGCGCTTCGGCGGACTTACCGAGCGGCTGCGCATCGTGCGCACGCGGCGCGTGCTCCTCGCCACGGGCGCGCTCGAGCGGCCGGTCGCCTTCCCGGGCAACGACCGCCCCGGTGTCATGCTCGCCGGCGCGGCGCTCGCCTACCTGCGCCGCTACGGGGTCGCCGTCGGCGAGCGCCCGGCGTTCTTCGTCAACTCGGACGAGGCGTACGAGAGCGCCTTCGCGCTGCACGCGGCCGGGGTGCGCTGCGCGGCGCTCGTCGATGTGCGTCGCACTTCGCCGGCGGCCGAGCGCGCCCGCGCGCTCGGCATCCCGGTTCACGCTGGCTGTGTCATCGCCCGCGTCTTTGGCCGCGGCGGCGTGCGCGCCGTGACGGTGGCCGCGCGCGACGGCGGTCGGCACGTGCGAGTCGCGGCCGATGCGCTGCTCGTCTCGGGAGGCTTCACGCCCGTCACCGCGCTCGCGACGCAGCTCGGCGCGCGCCTTGCCTGGCGCGGGGCGATCGCCGCGTTCGTGAGCGAGCTGACCGGCGCTGCGGGTGCCACGGCCGGCGCGGCCCGCGGGGTCTTCGGACTCGCCGCCGCCGCCGGGGACGGCGCACGCGCCGCGGCGCTCGTGGCCGCGCAGCTCGGCGTTACGCTCCCCCCGGACGTCTCGCCGGCGCCTCCGCAGGACGCCGCGCAGGGCCCGCTTGAGGCCCTCTGGGAGGTCCCGGGGCGCGGCAAGGCCTTCGTCGACCTGCAGAACGACGTGACCGCCGATGACGTGAGGCTCGCCCGTCGTGAGGGCTACGAGCACCTCGAGCACATGAAGCGCTACACCACCCATGGCATGGCGACCGACCAGGGCAAGAGCGGCGGCCTGTTGGGGGCCGCGGTGCTCGCCGCGGCGCGTGACGTGCCCATCGAGGAGGTCGGGCAGCTCAGGCCGCGCCCCTACTACGAGCCGGTGCCCTTCGCCGCCCTCGCAGGTCCGGAGGTGCGCGGGCACTACCGACCCAAGCGCCGCCTGCCGCTGCACGAGTGGCACGAGTCCGCCGGGGCGACGTTCATCAACGCGGGGCTGTGGCTGCGCCCGCTGGTCTACGGCGGCGCCGGCTGGGAGCCGGTGCTCGCCGAGGCGCGCGCCGTGCGGGTGGGCGTCGGGCTCACCGACGTCTCGAGCCTCGGCAAGATCGACGTCCAAGGCCGCGGAGCGGCCGCCTTCCTCGACTTCGTGTACGCCAACACCTTCTCGACGCTGCCGGTCGGACGGGCACGCTACGGCATCATGTTGCGCGAGGACGGGATGCTGTTCGATGACGGGACGACCTCGCGCCTCGCGCCCGAGCACTTTCTGATCACGACCACCACCGCCAATGCGGCCGCGGTGCTCGAGCACCTCGAGTTCCATCGTGAGGCGCACGCGCGCCACCTGGAGGTGGCGTTCACCGACGTCGGCGATCAGTGGGCGCAGTTCGCGCTCGCGGGCCCTAGGAGCCGCGAGGTCGCGAGCGCGGTGGTGACCGAGCCGGACCTGTCCAACGGGGCCTTCCCGTTCATGGCCGCCGCCGCCGCCACGATCGCCGGCGTCTCGGGTCGGCTGTTCCGCATCTCCTTCTCCGGCGAGCTCGCCTACGAGCTCGCCGTGCCGGCGCGGCAGGCGCGCTCGGTCTGGGCGGCCCTGCTCGCGGCGGGGGAATCCTGCGGCCTGCGCCCGTACGGGCTCGATGCACTCAACACGCTGCGCATCGAGAAGGGGCACGTCACCGCAGCGGAGCTCAACGGCAACACCAGCGCCCGTGACCTGGGATTCGAGCGCATGCTGAAGAAGGACGGCGACTTCATCGGCCGCGCACTCTCCGAGCGTCCGGCGCTCCTTGGCCCGGGGCGTCTGCAGCTGGTCGGCGTACGCCCGGTGGACCGCACGCGACGGCTGCGCAACGGCATGCAGCTCGTGGTGCGCGCGGCGCCCACCACCAGCCTCGGCTACGTGACCTCCTGCACGCCCTCGGTGCAGCTGGAGGGCTGGGTGGGCCTCGCGCTCCTCGCAGACGGTCGCTCGCGCCTCGGCACGCGCGTGCTCGGCTCCTCGCTCATCCACGGGGAGCTAGAGGAGCTCGAGATCGTGAGCCCGCACTTCATCGACCCGGAGAATCAGCGTGTCCGCTCCTGAGGCCATCGCGAGCGGCGTGCGACTGGCGCGCGTGGAGCTCGAGGTGCGCGAGTGGATCGCCTTCGACGAGCCCTCGCTCAGGCGTTACGCGAGCGGCGCCGGCATCGAGCTCGCGGCACCCCAGCGCCTGCACGTGGCGGCCGACTGCGTGACACTCAGCATACGCCCTGCGCGCTGGCTGCTCCTGCGCGCGGGGGGCACCACCGGCGCGGCCGACTCCCCCGTGCCGTCCGCGGTGGGTGCCTGCGTCGAGCTGTCCTCCTCGCTCGCCGCGTTCCTGCTCAGCGGGCCCGGCGCACGCGAGGTGCTCGCGCGCGGCTGCCGTCTGGATCTTGATACGCGCGTCTTCCCCGCGGGGAGCGCGGCCGCGACCCTCATGGCACAGGTCGCCGTGACGCTCGGAGCGCTCGCCGGCGGCTTCCTGCTCTTGACGCCGGCGAGCACCGCACGGCATTTCGAGGAGTGGCTCACCGCGACGGCGCGCCCGTTCGGCGTACGCGCGGCGGGCACGCTCACTTTTCAGGAATTGTCTGGAGATCGTTCCCTATGAAGTCATCCGCGAGGGCCGTGGTCATCGGCGGCGGCGTGGTCGGCGCGAGCGTCCTGTATCACCTGGCCAAGATCGGCTGGCGCGACGTGCTGCTGGTGGAGAAGAGCGAGCTCACCTCGGGCTCCACCTGGCACGCCGCCGGCGGCATGCATACCTTCAACGGCGAGGCGAACATCTCCCGTCTGCAGAAGTACACCATCGATCTGTACCGCGAGATCGAGGCGCTCTCGGGCCAGTCCTGCGGCCTGCACCCGAACGGCGGACTGATGCTCGCCGCCAACCAGGGCGAGCTCGACAGCCTGCGGCTCATCTGCTCGCGCGCACGCTATCTCGGCATGGAGACCGAGATGATCTCCCTCGCCCAGGCGCTCGAGCTCAATCCGCTCATCGATACCCGTCACTTCCTCGGCGCCCTGTGGCGCGCCGACGGCGGCCACTGCGACCCCTCCGGCACCACGCACGCCTACGTCAAGGCGGCGCGCCAGCTGGGCGCGGAGGTCGAGCGTTTCACGCGCGTCCTCGAACTCAAGCAGCGCAGCGACGGTACCTGGAACGTCATCACCGACAAGGGCACCGTGCACGCCGAGCACGTGGTCAACTGCGCGGGTCTGTGGGCGCGCGAGGTCGGGCACCTCGTGGGCATCGAGCTGCCGGTGCTCGCCATGGAGCATCACTACCTCATCACCGAGGACATCCCGGAGCTCGCCGGGCGGCCGCGCGAGCTGGTCAACACCACCGACTACGCGGGCGAGATCTATCTGCGCCAGGAGCGGGCGGGCGTCCTCATCGGCACCTACGAGCCGCACGGCATCGTCTGGTCACCCGTCAAGACCCCGGACGAGTTCTCCATGCAGCTGCTGCCGGAGGACTTCGAGCGGCTCGCGCCCTACTTCGAGGTCGGCTTCGAGCACTTCCCGGCCCTCGGCCGCGTCGGTATCCGCAAGGCAGTCAACGGCCCGTTCACCTTCGCGCCCGACGGCAACCCGCTGGTCGGCCCGGTGCGCGGGCTGCGCAACTACTGGGTGGCCTGCGCGGTCATGGCCGGCTTCAGCCAGGGCGGCGGCATCGGCCTCGTGCTCTCGCGCTGGATGGCCGAGGGCGATCCCGGCCAGGACATCCTCTCGATGGACGTGGCGCGCTTCGGCGCGTTCGCGACGCCGAAGTACGTCTCGCTCAAGGTGCCGGAGAACTACGCACGGCGCTTCCGGCTCGCGTACCCCAACGAGGAGCTGCCGGCCGCGCGCCCGGTGCGCCGCTCGCCGATCTACGAGCGCCTGCTGGCCGCCGGCGCCGTCATGGGCGCGAACTTCGGGCTCGAGAACGCGCTCTGGTACGCCCCGTCCGGCGTGACGCCGGCGGAGACCCCGACCTACCGCCGTTCCGAGGCCTTCCCCGTGGTGCGCGCCGAGTGCCGCGCCGTGCGCGAGCGCGTCGGACTCTACGAGACGACGAACTACGGCAAGTACGAGGTGAGCGGACGCGGGGCGCGAGCCTGGCTCGATCGCGTGTTCGCCTCGCGCCTGCCCAGGCCCGGGCGCATCGCGCTCGCGCCCATGCTGAATGAACGCGGACGGATCGTCGGTGACCTGTCGATCGCCTGCCTGGCGGAGGATCGATTCCTCATCGTCGGCTCGGGCTTCGCCGAGGAGTTTCACCTGCGCTGGTTCTGGGCCGCCGAACCGCCGGCCGACGTGCACGTACGCTCGGTGGCTTCCACGCTCTGCGGCGTGAGCATTGCCGGCCCGCGTGCGCGCGAGCTGCTGCAGGTTCTGGTACGTGCCGACCTGTCGGCAGGAGCGTTCAAGTTCTTCCAGGTGACCGAGACCGCCGTCGGCTACGCGCCGGCGATCCTGACGCGCGCCGGCTTCACCGGCGAGCTCGGCTACGAGATCTGGACGACGCCCGACTACTTCGCCACGCTCTATGAGGACCTGTGCAGCGCGGGCGAGCCGCTCGGGCTCGTGCACTTCGGCGGCCGCGCACTCTCCTCTTTGCGCCTCGAGAAGGGCTACGGCTCCTTCAACAAGGACTTCCGCCCCGACTACACGCCCGGGGAGACCGGTCTCGACCGCTTCGTGGAATTCGCCAAGGGCGAGTTCACCGGACGCGCCGCGGCGCTCGCGGAGCGTGCCGCGGGAGCCACACGGCGCTTCGTCATCATGGAGGTCACGGGCGCGGACGCGGAGGTGATCGGCTACGAGTCGATCATGAAGGACGGCCGTGCGGTCGGCTACGTCACCTCGGGCGCCTACGGACACGTCGTGGGCAAGAGCCTCGCCGCCGGCTACGTGCCGAGTGAGCTCGCGCGCGCCGGTGCGCGCTTCCAGATCGATATCCTGGGCGAGATGCGCACGGCGATCGTCCACACCGAGCCGCTCTACGATCCCCAGGGACTGAAACTGCGCGCCTAGGCCGATCGCGTTGGCTCGCCTAGCGCGCGGCTGGGCCGAGGAAGGCGTGGATCGCGGCGTTCACCGCGTCGGGGCACTCGTGCACGACCCAGTGTGAGCCGGCCGGGATCCTCTGCACGGTGAGTTCGGGCACGAACGCCTCGAGGCCCGCAAGATTGCTCGTGAGGAGCGCCGTGTCGCGCTCGCCCCAGATGACGAGGGTCGGGACGCGCACCGTCATATCGCGCGCGGCAGTCCCGCCGCCGCCGCCCGCGGACGCCTGAGCGCCCGTGCGGCCGCGCTCGGGCGGCAGCAGGCGACTCGCGCGGTAGTAGTTCAGGCCCCCGGTCAGTGCCCCGGGCTGTGACCAGGCGGCGAGGTACGCGGCGCGGTCAGCCTCGGTGAATGCGCCCGACTTCAGCAGCGGATCGACGATGATCGCGGACAGCCGAGCGTACTGGTCGCGCGCGAGCACCTGCTCCGCGCCCGCCTCCCGCAGCCGGTGCATGTACTGACTGGCCGCCTGCTGCGCCGGGTCGCTCGCGAGCAGGCGCGCGAAGATCGCCGGGTGTGGCGCATTGATGATGACGAGCCGGGCGAGGAGCTCGGGGTGCGCGAGCGCGAATCCCCAGGCGAGCGCCCCGCCCCAGTCGTGGCCGACGAGCACGAAGGGCCGGCCCTGGCGGAAATGCTCGGCGCAGGCGCGGACGTCCTCGATCAGCGCAGCCGCCCGGTAGCGCTCGACCTCGGCGGGCTTGTCGGAGAGGTTGTAGCCCGGCAGGTCGACGGCGACCGCGAGGCGCTCGCCGCCGAACTCGGCGAGCTGGCGCTTCCAGGCGTACCAGAACTCGGGGAAGCCGTGCAGGAAGAGCACGAGCTCGCCCGTGCCCGCGCACACGCAGTGCACGCGGATCCCGTTCACCAATACATGTTCGTCCTTCATGCTTCCTCGCACGGCCGCGGCTTCGGCCTAGTGCGCACCGTGGCCGGCGAGCGCGGCGGCGATCTGCGACTCGCCGCTCGCCTCGGCGGCCCGCAGCGGCGTAACGCCGCTCGCGTCCGCGAGATTGGGGTCGGCCCCGTGCTCGAGCAGCCAATCGACCATCTGCGCGCGACCGGCGCGCGTCGCGAGAAGCAGCGCCGTGCGTCCCTGGTCATCGTGCGAGTCGACGTCGGCCCCGTCGGCGAGGTACGCCCGCGAAGCCGGGATATCGCCGCGCTCGACGGCGCGGCGGAACCCGGACCCGAGGTCGGCGCGGGCATCGGCCGCGACGAGTCCGCTACGTCCCGGCGCTGCGCCGTTGGCGCTCGGGGGAGCCGAGGCGGGCGCGCGCTGAGACGTAATCATCGTTTCCTGCGCAACGCTGGCCAAGGCGTGCTGCTCGGCCTTCTGGGCAGAATCCGCCGTCGCCGCGGCCGCGACGCTCTCACGGGCGGCACCGGAAGCTGACTGTGGCGTCGCCGGCCGCACGTGGGGCGGGGACGCCTTGGCCAGCTGAGGCGGCGGGGCGGCGGTCGACACGGCCGGCGCGGGTTCCTGCGGCGGTGCCTGCGCCGCATACCGCGCGTCAGCCGCGGTGGGCGCGACGTGGGCGGCGGGAGGCGCCTGCGCGCTGGCGGTGACGGATGAGCCGGCGGGCGACCGCAGGCTCAGAATGCGCGGCACGACCAGGAGCCCGGCGATCGCCGCGGCCGCGACCGTTCCAAAGAGCGCGCCGCGCCAAGCCGCAGGATGGCGCGCCCAGCGCGCCCGGCGAGTCGCGGCCACCCGTGCGTCGCCGCGCTCGCGCGCCAGGCGCGCCGCGTAAGCGTGCACGGCCTCCCGCACGCTGGCGCTCGGCGCGCTCACATCGTGCGCCGCGAGACGGCGATACTCCTCGTCCAGCTCGTCCGGCGGCTCGTGGCCTGTTGGCATCGGACTCATACGTAGACGCTCATCAGCTCGCGCAGCTTGCCGCGCGCATAACGCAGGCGGCTCTTGGTGGTCTCGAAGCTGCATTGGGTGATCGCCGCGACCTCCTCGACGCTCAGCTCGCCCTCGACCTGCAGCAGAAATGCGTCGCGCTGCTCGTGAGGCAACTGCGAGATGGCCTGACGCAGGGCGCGCGCCTGCTCACCCTCGAGTGCCTCATTGAGCGGCGACGGCGCGGCGTCCGCTTCCCGCGGGGCGTCCCCGGCACCCGCGCCCACGGCCTCGAGGCGCCGCTGCGTCCGGCGCTGACGTTGCGCATCCAGCATGCGATGGCGGGCGATCGCGAACAGCCAGCCGCAGAACCTGCCCCTCGGCCGATAGTGCACGGCATCGCGCGCGACCGCGAACCATACTTCCTGCATGAGCTCGTCCGCGGTGGCGCGGTTACCCACGTTGCGCTCCAGATAACGCCAGACGCGCATTTCGTGCCGCCGGTACAGCTCGTCGAACGCCGCGACGTCACCACGCGCGTAGCGTCCGATCAGCTCCTCGTCGGCCTCCCCCGGTTCGGTCATTCACTACACTATGGCAGCCGGAAACGCGGTCAGCCAGACGGCGGATCGGGGACGTACTGACGCTCCGGTGAACCGGGGAACGGGTCAGGACCCGGTGGCAGCGGCCGTGGCCGGCGGATCACGCCCAGGGCAATGAGGTTCTCCGGGCTGTCGTAGCGAATGCGTATCACCTCGTTGGGTTCACTCTGGGCGCGGCGGAACTCGGTGTCGACCACGTAGGAGTACTCGCGCTCGCCGTGTCCGGTGCCGAGTTTGGCCGGCGGAGCGGGCGCACGCACGCTGGGCGCGGCGGAAGTAATCGCGGTCTCGTTGCCGGCCAGCGCGCGCGATTCGCCCGCGACGGAAGCGGAGTCCGGCGACGGAGCCGGCACTGCCTCCTGAGCTACCTTGGGCGGGGTGTAGGCCACCGGCGCCTGCTCGCGGAAGAGCGCCACACCAATGACCCCGACGCTGCCCGGACGCCCGGTGCGCGCGGCGTAGGAATTCGGCGAGTCGGTGAAGGTGAACGCTGCCACCTCGGTGTTGGATTTGCGCCAGCCGCTGATCTGGTAGCGCTCCCGGGGATCAAAGACGTAGCCGGTCTGGTCCCAGCCCGCGGTCGCTCCGGAGAGCACGTTGACGCCGTCGACCGAGGTGACGGCGAGCACTCGGCCGGCGCTGCAGTTGCGGATCTCGATCGCGTAGCGCGCTCCCGCGCGACCGGCGACCCAGTACTCCCCGCGGTAGTAGTGCGCGCTCAGGGTCTCGCCGCTGTCGCGGTCGACCAGGGTCACGGTCGCGAGGCGGCCGACGGCGGCCGCCTCGGCACTTACCATAAGTGCGCCGAGCGCGAGCAGGCAGGTCAGGTGCTTCATATCAGGCTCCGATTGAGTGGACCTGATAGCTAAAGCGCCCCACCCCGGCTCCCGGGGTTAAGCCACCGCCTGCGTCAGTAACGCCAGCTCTTGAGGTCCGCTCCGGGGGGCGCGGTCGCGGCGATGCGCTCGAGGATCGGCGGCAGATACTGGTAGTTGTAGTGCAGGCGCGAATAGGCGTTTGGCAGCTTCGGGTCGCCGTTCCAGCAGTGCTCGGCGCGCTCACCGTACGCGACCGTGCCCTGGTACGGCGGCTTCAGGCTCTCGAGCCGCTCCTGGGCGAAGTACACCGAGTCGGTGAGGTAGTAGGTGTCGGCCGACCCGACGTAGATGTGCAGTTTCCCCTGCAGTTTCGGCGCGAGCGTCGCCCAGTCGCGCGCGATGATGTGCGACAGATCGAAGTGCTCGCGCCAGTAGCCGGCGGTCTCGCGGTCGATGACCCCGGTCAGCTTGTCGTACAGGGGACGCGGATAGCCGTCCGGGCCGACCGGCGAGAATACCGCCGTCCAGATGTCGTACTGGCCGCCGGAGCGGCCGCGATCGCCCTGCGCCAGCTCCATGTAGTTGCTGTCGCGTTGCGTGGCGAACACCTCGCCGAGGTAGTTGCGGATCGCGGGGCGCTCGACGCTCGCGGCCTCACCCTTGAGCGTGTAGGCGTTCTCATCCTCGTAGATGTTGATGACCGTGTAGGCGCGGAAGTCGATCGGATCGGGACAGGCAACGAACGCGCCGTTGTACATGTCCGGGTAGAAGACCTGTGTGGCGAGCGCCTCCCAGCCTCCGGTCGAGCCCCCGTAGGTGAAGCGCGCCCATCCGGCTCCGATGGCGCGGAAGCGCCGCTCGATCTCGGGCAACAGCTCCTGGTTGATCGCGTCTCCGTAGGGTCCGAGGTTCGCCGAGTTCACCGCGTAGCTGTCGTCGTAGTAGGGGTTGGCGTGCTCGATCTCCACCACCAGGTAGCGCGGGAAGTCCGCCGATATCCACTTCTGGTAGAAGGCATACGCTTCCTGCTGCTGGATGCGGTTGTAGCCGGCCAGATGGAAGCGCTGCGAGTAGTCGGGTTTCAGGTCCGGGTCAGGAGGGGTGGTGCGAAACCCCGAGATGTCGTCGGGATAGTGACCGTGGAACACCATGAGCGGGTAGTGCACGTCCGGGTGCTTGTCGAAGTCCTTGGGCACCAGCACATGCGCGCCAAGGTACATGTCGCGACCCCAGTACGCCGACAGCAGCGCGCTGCGGATACGGATGTGGCGGACGAACTCCGTATCACTCTTGGGCGCGATCGGCCCGATCTCCTGTGACAGGCTCAGGGTCGTGCGTGCGGGATGCGCCGGATCGATACGCACGCGCAGCGGCACGGAGTAGAGATTGCCCGGCTTGCGCGACCATTGCTGTCCTTCACCGCGGTCGGGAGGCAGCTTGAGAGTTCGTCCGTCGGCGAGGTGAAAGGTCTCGTAGCGGTTGAGCACCGCCTGCACGAAGTACTCCCCGGCGGGCAGCTGCGAGAGCTTCCTCACGGGCCAGCCGAACGCCGCGTCATCGATCACGATCGCGCGCCCCGAGGCAAGACCGTCGACGTTGAGGCCGAAGATGTAGGGACTCGAGAGCGGCTCGTCGGCGTCGACGTGCGTGCGCGGCTCGCGGTCAAAGTCACGGCTGAGCAGCAGGATGATTCGCCCGTCGAGGGCCATGCCGCCGCGCTCGGCGGGAAGGCTGACGGCGAAGGTGCTGCCCGTGCGCGTGTGCGGCGGCGCCGCGGCGGCGTGCGCCGGGGCACCCCACTGCGCCGCCCCCATGAACAGCAGGATGATCGAGATCGAGCGCGCGGCACGCATCTGCAGCCTTTCTTATTGTTTCAGCCCCACCGGGTCCGTGGTGCGCATCCTACAGCAACGGCACCCCCGGGCGGATTCTTCAGGACATGGCGCCGGCGCTCGCGTGCGTGTCCGGCGGCAGCGGGATGAATTCCTTGTTGTCGGCGTCCGGGAGCTTCATGCGCCCCGCGCGCCAGTCCGCCTTGGCCTGCTCGAGGCGCTCGCGCGAGGAGGAGACAAAGTTCCACTCGATGAAGCGCCGACCGACGGGCTCGCCGCCGAGGAGCATCAGGACGCTCGGCGCCCCTGCGGTAGCGATCGCGGCGATCCGCTCGTCCAGGAGCGCCATCTCGCCCGGCACGAGCTCCCGGTCATTGACGCTGACGGCGCCCGACACCAAGTACACGGCGCGCTCGGGATACTGCGGCGGCAGTGCCATCCGCGAGCCCGCGCTCAGCGCGGCGTGCACATAAAAGAGCGGCGAATGCGTGCGCACCGCGGAGCGCAGGCCGTACGCCTCGCCGGCGAGCAGCCGCAACCATACGCCGCCCTCCTCCTGCTGCGGCAGGTCGGCCCCTGCGTGGTGTGCAAAGGCCGGCGTCGTCTCCTCGTCAGCCGTCGGCAGCGCGACCCAGGCCTGGATGGCGTGCATCGGCGCACCCTCGCGCCGGGCCTGCTCGAAGCGTTCGGAATGTGTGATGCCGCTTCCGGCCGTCATCCAGTTCACCTCGCCGGGGCGGATGGCCTGCTGAATACCCGTCGAATCGCGGTGGATGATCTCGCCGGCGAACAGGTACGTCACGGTCGAGAGGCCGATGTGCGGATGCGGCCGCACATCGGCCTCGCGCGCGAGCCCCTTCGGCAGGTCCATCGGGCCCAGGTGATCGAAGAAGATGAACGGTCCGACCATGTGCCGATGACCGTGCGGCAGCACCCGGCCGACCTCGAAATTGCCGAGATTGCGGCGGCGCTGCTCGATGACGCGTACGCTCATGGGCGCATTCTAGCCCCGCCCGCCCCGCGCTGCCGCGAGTCGACGCCGTCGGTGCGTCCGCAGCGCGCGGACACGCCTACGCGCCCGCACCACAGCCGGTGCGGGCGCGCAGGCCTCTCGCCGTCACGACCCCCGGACTACCACCACCACAGGGAGTGGTACCAGGGCTTCTTCGTGTGCTCGTCCGACGACTTCTTCTGGTTATTCGCCGCCGTGTTGCTCGCGAGAGTCGTCGCGTTCACACCTGGCTTGTGCAGCGCGTCCTGCCGCGCCGGGTCGCTGCTGTGGACGCTGGCCGTGGCATGCCCGCTCTGATCCATCGTCGCGGTGGTCGGCGACGGATGAGCGCGGGCCGTTACGCTCTCACGGGCCGTTACGCTCTGGTGCGCCGCGGCGTCGTTGGAAGCCAGACGCGTGCGATCGGCGCGGTCGACGTGCGTGTCGTGCACATTGCCGCCGTTGCGGAAGTCGCGGTGATCGTCCCGCAAGTCGTGGCGATCCGAGCGCAGATCCTGTCGGTCGGCGTGCAGGTCACGCTCGTCCGAGCGGATGCCCGCCCGGTCATGCGCGATATCACGGCGGTCGGCATGGATGTCTGCCCGATCGCTGGCGATGTCCTTGCGCTCGTCCACGCCCTTGCGCTGCTCGGCGTAGTCGTGCTGCAAGTCGCGCTCGTCGGCGCGGATGTCGGCACGGTCGCTCTGGATGTCCCGGCGGTCGGCACGGATGTCCGCCCGGTCACGGGAAAAGTCCCGCTGGTCCCCTGCAAGATCGCGTCGGTCACCGCCGGCATCGCCACGGTGATCGGCGCCGTCGCGGCCGCTTCGGTCGTCCCCGTCACGGGGCGGGTTCTGCGGCTGCGTGCGGCGGTCGGTCACCCGCTCATCGGAGCGCTGGTCATTCTTGTCACGACGAAGGTCGGCTCGGTCCCGGGCCACATCCTTACGATCGTTGCGGATGTCCGCCTGGTCACGCGCGATGTCCTTCTGCTCGTCGGCACCGTTGCGCTGCGCGGCATAGTCGCGGCGCAGGTCGCGCTGGTCGGAGCGGATGTCCGCGTCGTCCTTGCGGATGTCCTGACGGTCCTTGCTGATATCCGCCCGGTCGCCACGCTCGTCCGAGCGCAGCTCCTTCTTGTCGCCGCGGATGTCGGCTCGGTCCCGGGCCACATCCTTACGATCGTTGCGGATGTCCGCCTGATCACGCGCGATGTCCTTCTGCTCATCGACGCCCTTGCGCTGCTCGGCGTAGTCATGGCGCAGGTCACGCTGGTCGGAGCGGATGTCCGCCTCGTCCTTACGGATGTCCTGCCGGTCCTTGCGGACGTCATTGCGCTGCTGTGCCTCATCCGGGTGCTGCGCCGGGGGAGGCTGCTGCTGAGGCGACGACTGCTGTGCCGGCGGGACCGGCGGCTGCTGATTGTTCGGCACCTCGGTCGGCGCCGGCATCAGCGGCTGGGTGGCAGTCGGCTGGGTTGTCGGGTCGGCCGGCGTCTGCTGGGCCGCGGCGAATCCAATTGGCAACGCCGCTCCCAGGGCCGCACCGACGGCAATCGCAATCAGCTTATTACGCTTCATGGCACCTCCTTAGCTCCGAAGAAGCTTCTCGGTCGAAATAGAGTCGGTGATACCGCCGGTCACTCGTTGTTGCGTGACTCGCCACGCGGCTCGTCATTGCGGTCGGCACGCTCCTCAGCGTGTCGCCGTGTCTGGGCGACGTCTTCCTGCTTGACGAAGCCGTCAACCAGGCCGAAGAAACTGTTGTAGAACGCTGCATCGTGGACCGTCTCGCGCCGCACGGTGCCCAGCACTCGGGCCGAGCCCGAGGGCATCGTCAGGGTGGCGGGCCCCACGCCCATGCTGGTCGTCTGCTTCATCTTCTGTAGCTCGCTGTCCTCGCGGGTCGCGGTCACAAAGACGATGCTCGTGCCGTCGTGGTTGTCGGCGCAGCTGGTCTGCAGATGCAGCGTCACGTTCAGCTTGTCCTTGGGCTGAAAGTCGCGCGTGCCCGTCAGGACGCCCTGCTCTGCGGACCGATCCAGCATGTAACCCTGGCTAAGCATGGCGCGCTTCACGCTCCAGCAGACGACATCCCCGGAGCCCGTGAACGTGCGGCTGAACGGGGCCTGCGGCGTGATGCTCTCGTCGACCACGTTGTGCTTGTGGGACGCGCACCCGCCGAGCGCCGTGGCGACGAGCAAAGCCGCGCCGTAACGCAGGACATTCTTCTTGGCATGTGTATGGCTCATCGCAATCCTCCGTCATGGATGCCAGCGGTCTGGCGGCTACGCTGCCGTATGCACGCAAGGCGCCGTTGCTTGTGTCCTATGACAACCGACGGTGTCTTAATGTGGCATTAACCAGAAACGCGCTGAACGGCCTAATACGCGTGAGTTCCGTCCGACGGTATCGACCGACGATCGCGTCGCGCGCGCAACACCCGAACCAACACGTCGGGACGGCGCGAATCAGCGACACCCGCGGCGACCCTTCAGGCACCGCTTACGGTCGGGTGTCAGGTGAAGCGCGCCACTTCGTAGGTCCAGGCAGCGCGTGACGACTTGCGGCTTCGAACGTGATCCGGTCTTCACCGGAGTGCACGGACCCGAGCCCTCTTCTGCGGTACTGCATGAGGCGGGCCCGTCACTCAACCCCG
>DATBBQ010000038.1:0-31670 GCA_036270915.1 Steroidobacteraceae bacterium | reverse complement strand
CCCACTAGCCGCCCCTGCGGCACACCGGTTTACGCCCGGAGATCGGACGGTCTGTGCCGAGGGACTCGCTCGAGCAGTCGCGCTCGAAGTTGCGGGTCAGCATTGGCCCTTCGTGCGCACGCGCATTGGCGGCCATGACTTCGGCGAAGTGGAAAGGGTCTCGGTCAATCGAGGCACTGGAACTCACGAACGCCCAGGCGGCGATTGTCGAAATCACGATCGCGCTAGCGGCAGCAGTGGCTTGAACGGTAAGAGTGCTCATGACATTCATCCTCGTGTTTAGTGTGATGGCTATTCAGGTCGCCCCCGTGGCTGCGAACAACTCGTGGGGCTCTGATCGTCGACGCGACGGTTCGCGGAAAACGGGATCACAATTCTTCACATCGGATGTGTGCCGCACGAGAACCACCCGGGATTCGATAGTCTGGTCGCACCCTGACCTCAGTCCCGGGCGCTCGAGACCACTGCCTCGTCGTTTGACCCTCTAATACGAGTTCAGAGGCGCCCGCGTCGGAACATCGAGTTTCGAAGGCGGCGGGGGCGCTCTCGCGAAGGATCTCGTGTCACCGTGCAACGCCTGCGGCCCCGGCCCGGGCCGGCGGCCCCGACCGTCGCTCCACTGAGCGAAGAGAGCCGATTCTCCCGTCAATGTCGCGTTGAGTCTCAGAGACCCGATTGCAAAGAGAGAGGCCCCGATATGAACAAGCGTCTTCAGATTGAGCGCCGGCCGAAAGAGCCGCATCACGGCAGTGAGCCCTTGCCCCTCTTCCCGAGCGTGTCACCGGGGCTTCGCTTGCAGCTCGTGGAGGACGCCTCTGACGCTCCGGGACGCGGACAGCTCGCGGGTCAGAGGACACGTCTCACCGACGCACGGGCCGCCGATGCGCGTGCGCAGCTTCTGGCGTGCTGCGGGCCTCAAGACCATCCGGGCGAGACGCTGGAGGAGCCGCCGCATGATTACCGTGCTCACTGACGGTCTGCCCGCCTGCTGGGGCTCACGCCACCCGGTTCGCACCAACCGGCGTGCGCGCACCTCGAGACCGGCGAGCTGCCGATCGCGGCCTCAGTCAAGATGCGAGCCTTGCTCGCTCGGCCAGCCGCTCCGCGAACTGCAGCTCGAGCTATACGGTTAACTCGCGGTGCTGCCGTGCCGCATGAGCCACTTCGTCGGGCGAGTATTGCCACGGGCGAAGATCAGCATCCGAGCACTTCTATACACGCTAATCCATCGATACCCACGCCGCTTCCGCCGCAGCCGGTAAGTGCTGCGCAAGAGCCTGCTTCGCGCGGCGAAGGTGTTTGGCCGCGCTCTTGGGGACAGCCTTCAGAGCGTCTTCAATCGCTCCCGGAAAGCGCTCTACGACCGCATCGATGAGAGTGGCGGCCTGGGCGAGATCCTTGGCGGGCTTGCTGCCCTTGCTTCGGAGCTGGGAAATGATGAGCTTGTGAATCGCATAACGCTCGGGAACCGGCACGCGAACCAGTACAACGCCGTGCGGACTCAGTAGTGGCAACTGCTGGGACTCCCCCAGCAGATAACGCAGGTAGGGCAAGCCTCGCGCATAGGCCTTGAGCTCTGGCACCGCGATCGCCGGATAGTCGTCCCCGGGCGACGGCACGAGAAGATCCACCCTGAGACGGGAGCGTCCGCGCTCCTTGAACGAGGTTGGCTGCTCCTTGCGATTTGGAGCCGGCACTTCAAAGAACTCGACCCCGGTCTCTCGCAGGAGATCAAGAAAAGGGGGTAACTCGGGGAGTGCCAGGCGCTCGGCACGCGCGATGTCGATATCTTCAGTTGCATAAGGAACCGACCTGATACCAAGGCCATTGAGGAGCGCCCCGTAGGCGTGGGATCCGATGAGGAAGGCCCCTGCTCGAAACAGTCCGCGATTGTGCAGGGCTGCCGCGGTCGCGTACGTTTTGCGATCGACGGTGGCAAAGCCAGCTCGCGCCAGCACTCGGACCCGCGCGAGGGTGGCATTTGCCTCCTCAATCCGCTGGTGCCACTGCCCGAGCTCTGCGATGAGCGCCGGATCGTCACTCTTGCCGAGGTAGGTTTCCCGCCTCTGCCCGATCCCATCCGAATAACGGTGAACCCAGAACTTGGTTCCGCCCGCGTTGACGCGCTCCGAGAGTGCTCCCGGTGTGCCCAGAAATGCTTCACTCTGCTCCTCTGCGGTCGCCTTCAGCTCCGCAAAGAGCAGATTCAGGGCATTCTCGTGGGGGACAGAAAGCGAAGCCATGCGCGTATCCCACATAATCTGACGATGTGGGATATTACGCCCCAGGCCGTATCCCACAAATTCTACTTACGTGGGATACACCACTCTGCCCGAGCCCTTTCTTGTTAAGGGCCAGCGCCAGCGCTAAAGGCGGGCGCTACGCGTGCGCCGCGCCGCGCCGCGCCGAGCTGCCTCGATTGCGGCAATGTCGATCCTCTTCATTCCCATCATCGCCTCGAATGCGCGTTTGGCGGCCGCCTGATCTTGACTGGTGACCGCTTCCAGGAGCACCCGCGGGGTGATCTGCCAGGACAGGCCCCATCGGTCTTTGCACCACCCGCACGCGCTTTCGGCTCCCCCGTTACCGACGATCGCGTTCCAGTACCGATCGGTCTCGGCCTGGTCCTCGGTGATAACCTGAAACGAGAAAGCTTCACTGTGTTTGAAGGCCGCGCCGCCATTGAGACCAAGGCACGGTATACCCAGCACCGTAAACTCGACCGTCAGCGCCTGCCCTTCCTTGCCGGCCGGGTAATCGCCCGGGGCGCGGTGGACCGCGGTGACGACGCTGTTGGGAAAAGTCTGGGCGTAGAACCTGGCGGCTTCTTCGGCTGTCCCGTCGTACCAGAGGCAAATCACGTTCTTGGCCATCGTGCGTCTCTCCTCACTCCTCGGACAGTGAATCCGTTCCGCGTACGACGAAAGAGTGCCACGGGAATCGACAGGGGACGCGGGCGAACCAACGGTCGTGCTGGCGCCATCTCATGCCGCATTGAAGCAGCCGCCAAGGCGGCGGTCACGCCTTTTGCGGACCCGAAAACAATAGAGACGATCCCGGAATTCCCTCGCGCTGCGTCGCAGCCGGATCGGGGAACGCTGATCTGATCTGAATCCTAACCTCGACGCGGAACGGGCGAGAGGCACTGCGGCGACTCACCCTGAGGCCGGATTTCAGATCATATGGACCAAAAGGGAGTAGCCATGAATCAGCAAATGCGACAGCTTGCAGCCACGGCAATGATCGCGATTGCCGTGACCTCAACGGCGATCGCCGGTGACGATGATCCGCGACAGCGCGACGCCTATGTAGTCACGGCGCTCGTGTCCAACCTCGCCGGCCACGCTGCAGCCCGGGATCCGGTGTTGCAGAACGCCTGGGGTGTTACCTTCTCACCCGCAGGCAGTCCCTTCTGGGTCAACGACAACGCCACAGGCTGCGCGACCCTGTACGACGGCACTGGCGCGAAGGTCACGGCCCTTCAGGTATCCATCCCGTTGCCTGGCAACTTGGTACCCGGGACGTCCTGCCAGCCAAGAGACCCGAATAACCCAGCCAATCCGTCTCCGGCGGCTCCCACCGGCATCGTGTGGAACCCGTCGGCAGCCTTCCTGGTGCCGGGCACCCAAATTCCAGCCATTTTCATATTCTCCACCGAGGATGGAACGATCTCGGCCTGGGCAGGAGGGCTCAATCCACCGGCTAACGCCGTCCTCGCCGCGGACGAGTCATCGAGCGGCGCGGTCTACAAGGGTCTGGCGTTTGCCGTGAATGCCAAGGGAGCCTTTCTGTTCGCGACCAACTTCAATAACGGCACGGTGGATGTATTCGGTCCTAACGGCACGGACGGAATGTTCACGAAGACTACGCTCGACGGCGATTTCACCGACCCGGAGATACCGGCGGGCTATGCGCCATTCAACATTGTGAACATCGACGGCGACCTGTTCGTGACTTATGCGAAACAGAATGCGCAGAAGCACGACGACGTTGCCGGCCCTGGCCATGGCTTCGTTGATGTGTTCGATACGGACGGCCACCTCATTCGACGCTTCGAATCGCGCGGCCGGCTCAACTCACCGTGGGGCATTGCGCGTGCTTCGTTCGCATTTGGCCCGTTCAGCGGCAAGATTCTCATCGGCAACTTCGGAGACGGCCGCATCAACGTGTTCGACAACGACGGCAGACTCGTCGACCAGCTCGAGGACGTGCACGGCAAACCGCTGGTTATCGACGGACTGTGGACGCTGACACTCGGCGGTGGACGCAATTCGAGTCCGGATACTCTGTATTTCTCAGCGGGACCGAACGACGAGACCAACGGGCTATTCGGCACGATCACACTCGCGTCTTCACACCACCACTGACTCTCGTCCCAGGGTAATCCGGGCCCCGCATGGGAGCGGGGCCCGTTTTCCCGGCGGGTAGGCACCAGGTGTGCGCTCTGCCGGCCGGGGGGTGACTCCCGGCCGACGTTCGCAAGAACCTTGATCGAGCCAAGCCCCTGATATAGGCCCTCAGCCAGGAATCCAGTAGCCTCCGCATCAGCCGAGCCGCGGAGCCGGGAGGGGTTCGTCCTTTGGGGGACGACACGAAACTGCGGTCGGGCCATGAGGGGGACAATGGCTGACGTCTTTGATCAGCGCAAAAGCGTGCTGACGTTCTGGCTCGGCTGCGTGGCCGTCACCGGCGGCGTGCTCACGCACGTGCCCATGTTTCTCATGGGGCGTAGCAACCACTACGTACTCGCCGGCATGCCGATGGGCACGCCCATGCTCCTGGGAATGCTGGCCATCGTCGGCGGCGTGGCGCTCGCAGGCTATGGTCTGCTGCCGACGGGCATCACCCGGGCGCATGACGCGCTCGAGCCCATCGCTGCGCCGGAGAACGCCCCACTGTCGGCGCGCCACTGGGCGGTGGCGGCTCTCCTCGCACTGGCACTCATCATCGACATCATGAAGCCGGCGAGTCTCGGCTTCGTCGCCCCGGGGATGCGCTCCGAGTACTCGATCAGCGCGGCCGTCGCCTCCTGGCTGCCGTTTGCGGCCCTCACCGGCACCGTCGTCGGCTCATTCCTGTGGGGGACGCTCGCGGACCTGTACGGGCGGCGGGGCGCGATCCTGCTCTCCTCGGTCATGTTCATCGGCACCTCGATCTGCGGCGCCATGCCGAGCTTCTGGTGGAACGTTGCGATGTGCTTCCTCATGGGCGCCGCCGCCGGCGGAATGCTGCCGGTCGCCTACGCCCTCCTCGCCGAGATCATGCCCACCCGTCATCGCGGCTGGTGCCTGGTATTGATCGGTGGCGTGGGTGCCGTCGGCGGCTACTTCGTGGCGAGCGGCTGCTCGGCGCTGCTGCAGCCGACGTTCGGCTGGCGCGTGATGTGGCTGCTCAACTTTCCCACCGGACTGCTGCTGGTGCTGATGAGTCCATGGCTGCCCGAGTCGGCGCGCTTCCTGCAGCAGACGGGCCGGGCCGGTGAAGCGCGCGCAGTGCTGGCCCGGTTTGGGGTGGTCACGACGCCGGCTCGCGGACAGGCCGCCCTCGCCCCCGTGCGTGATCGCGGCGGGCACGACTGGCGGCGCCTCGCGGGCATCAGCTCGGCGCTGACGCTGACGGCGCTCGTGTGGAGTCTTTTGAACTTCGGCCTGCTGCTGTGGCTGCCGAGCGCGCTGGTGGCCGAGGGGCACAGCGTAGCGGCCGCGAGCGCACTGATCGCACGCTCGACCCTCATCGCCGCTCCCGTGGTGCTGCTGTCGACCTGGCTGTACGGCGCGTGGAGCACCCGGGGCGCTCTCATGGTGATGCTGGGTATCAGCATCTGCGGACTGCTGGGACTGCAGTTGCGCTCGTATGGCTCGGGCGTTCTCGCCGGCACTCCGCTCGCTCTCACCCTTCTCATCATCGGCTCGAGCGGCGTGATCGCGATACTCCTGCCGTACACGTCCGAGAACTTTCCGCTGCGCGTCCGCGGGCGCGCCACCGGATGGGTGGCCGGCTGTAGCAAGCTCGGGGGCCTGCTGGCTCAGGGCCTTAGCGTCGCGGGCGTCACACCAGTACTCTCCACGACCGCACTCTCGATCACTCTGCCCGGACTGGCGGCCCTGGCCCTGCTGGCGCGTTACGGCCGCGAGACACGCCTTCGCGACCTGCGCGAGCTGGAAGCGGAAGGCGCAGGTGTAGCGGACAGCCCTCGCCCGGAACGCGTCGCTGCGGCGACCGAGCCGGGGCAGCCCTGACTCACCTCAGCCGCCGCGGCGCTCTGCGGCAACCGCCGGCGCAGGGCTGCGGCGCGCACCCGGGACCCTGGCGAAGTTGGCATACAATGGGTCGCCCCGCCGCCGTAGCTCAGTGGTAGAGCAGCCGCCTTGTAAGCGGCAGGTCGTCTGTTCGATCCAGACCGGCGGCACCATCCAATCAACCAGTTGCGCGAGAGGTAGAGGGCTTCTCAGCTGCATTTTCTAACGGTTCTCTAACGTCCCGCTGTCCACCTTCGATAACGCAACTTTGGCTGCTCGCCGAGGGCCAACGCTGTGACGCGTTCGGCGACGCTCGCCATACCTGATTGCAATGAGTGTGCGTACACCTGATCGACCAGCGTCGAGCGCGAGTGACCGAGCGCACGGGAGACGTTAAACGCTGACTCACCGGAGGTCCGGCCCAGGGTGGCGAAGGTGTGCCGGAGACTGTAGAGATCCAGCTCACGAACGCCCGCTCGCTCGCTTCCGGCAAGAACGCTACTTCGCCTGCTCGTCCTTCGGAACGCACTCACCGTGGTACGTGTAGTTCGGCGCGTCAGTGAGTTTCAGAACTTTGCCCTGGCGCTCGCACTCAGCCCTGAGTGTAGTGACGTCGGGCGGCGGCGGCGTGACGCAAGCCGTCAGGGCGGCCAGCACACAGGCGCAGAGAAGTTCGCGCATGGCGGGATAGTACGCCTGTCTCGCGACCCTCGCCGAACTATCCCCGAGGTGCACTGATGGCGCGGGGCAAAAGCACGAAGTTGCTGGCCACACTGCCAGACAACTACTCGGCGAGCTGGCTCAACCAGCTCGACAAGCGCACGAAGATTGCTCGCGCCGTTCTCGCGCGCATCTCGGAGCTTGAGAGCGACGCCGGGGGCGCTGACTCGCTTAGCGCCGATCGCGCACAAGGAGCCCGGCACCCGTGTGGAGCAAGTCGTGCTCGATCAGCTGCACGTCGCGCCGGCTCCGTGCGATCCCGATGAGATCACGCGACGCTTTGCTGCGGTACTACAGCGATTTGAGATTGGTCACGTGATAGGTGATCGCTATGGAGCCGAGTGGGTCGCGTCTGCCTTTCGCCGGGCCGGAGTGCGTTACGAGCCCGCCAGCCTCGACAAGAGCGCGATCTACTCTGAGGTTCTGCCCCTCTTCGCACAGAAGCGCGTCGAACTCTTGGACGACCGCCGCCTACTCACGCAGCTGCGTCTTCTCGAGCGCAAGCCCCGCGCAGGAGGTCGGGGCGACTCTGTTGACCATCCGCCGCGTGCTCACGATGACATCGCGAACGCCGCATGCGGTGCGCTCTGGCAGGCGAGTATGTGCAAACGCTTTCCTGGCATGGGCGCGCGCAGCCGACCACCCTACGCCATCATGTGAGCATTCAACTGAAGTGCAGTGGCTGGACGCTGCGACACTGCCGACTCTCACGGATCCCTCCAACGATTGTTAGCAGCCAGCAAAGTGGCATAAAAACGGCCTTTACTGCGACAGACTAGGGCTTCGCAGGACCGCCGTCAGTTTTAGTCTCATCACCTCTCCAGCGCGTGACGCTCTGCTGAAATCGAAACCACCGGCGCCAGACATCCGCTTGCCCCAATAAGTCCGTATGGACCTCTTCCCTTGCCACGACTAGTGAGCCGTCTGTCGCGCGGTAAATCCTCACCGCGACTTCGTATTTCCTACCGCTTTCAGTCACTGGTTTGTTGGTCACGACTACGTTTCGGCCTCCCTGCAGCCAATCGCACACAAATGTCGCGAACGGTTCGCTGTGAAGAAACCCATCGGCCTTGGGCGCACTGGTCATGCTGGACGAGTGTGCGATAGCTCCGTCCGCGGCCAGTGCCTCAAGCTGAAGCATGCCTTGCGCGGGACCGTGTATCTGCAAGAGGGTCACATTCGCACTCGATGGCACGACCCCCGGAGCGAGCACCAGACTGCTCAGCCACATTGGATTGCTTGATGCACTCGTCGTCTTCTTATCGAGTCGGGTTCCGGCGTTCTCAAAGACACCGCTCAAGTCCGGACACGTGCCAGTCACCGGCGCGGCTGGATAATCGCTCGGGTAATCGTCGCGCGGAACCATATTACCGCAGGCACTCATGCCAACAACGACTAGGAGGGCGGCTACTGATCGACCCCCATGGCGCAAAGCATTCCGGGGGCACCTTAGATCAACTGGTGCCATCCGCTGGGAACCCGGGTGTCCCAAACTGCGGCCCGCACTGTCATCGGCTTCCATCGGTACAGCCTCCCTCTGGCTTCTAGCGGTCAAGTTCAGGGGTCGCACGACGGCGCCCGATTGGAGCCGCGGGCGTACACTGTCTTCCAGCGCCCGCGGCGACACTACCGCGCCTCACGGCACCCTCCAACGATTCTTAGACAACGCGCGGGGAACCTGATCATTTCATGCCCTCATCATCCGGGGGCGGGTAGCTCAATGCTGCGTTCGTGAGTTCGTCCTCTGGAACAGCATACTGAGCAAGGATCTGTTTGGCCCGGTCAAGCCAATCGGGAGGTACCCAAATGTGGATTGGTGCGTACCTCTCCCAGACTGTGGGGGGAGCAAAGCGATGTGGAATGCCGGCCTGGGTCAAACGGCGCGAGACCAGACTAGCTAAGATCGGGTCGACGAATTCGCCGATGCTCGGCCAGGGCTGCTGTGGCATTGCGCGTTGTCTAACGTCGAGCTTGAGCGGCCGCCCGCCGCCGTTCAATAAGCGCCGCGAGCGACAATAGCTCTGCGCTCGCGGCGCGATCCGTCGAGAGTTTCACGGCCGCTCCAAGCGTTGGTTAGATGGCACAATCTCGTATTCGCTTTGAACGAGACCGCTTGCGTACTGGCGCGTCGCGACGTGCTTGAGCAGAATGTCGTGCATCGTGGCTCCAAAAAGCGGGATGCCGGTGCCGATAAGCACAGGAACGCGTGTGACCACGAGGCGCTGAATGAGGCCGGCGCGAAGAAAGCCCTGAATGGTGAGCCCGCCATCGACATAGATATGGTGGATCCCGCGAGCGGAAAGCTCAGATACGATTTCCGCAGGAGGGCCGGAGAGATGCTCCACTACCGCCCCAGCCGGGCCGGGTGGAACTGAGTGCGTGCTTAGCACGAAGGTGGGCTTTCCTCCGTAGGGCCACGCGTCCATGGCCAGGACTGTTTCGTACGTCTTGCGTCCAATGACCAAGGCATCCACCGTGGCCATGAATTCAGTGTAGCCGTGCGGCTCGCCACCGCCGGCCGGGAGAAAGTCGAGGGCGCCATCGGACCGAGCGATGAAGCCGTCAACACTGGTGCCAACAAAGACGGAAGCCTTCATTGCAGGATCCTAATGTTGCCGTCTAACGTCGCGCTTGAGCGGCCGCGTGCCGCCTCGGATCGCGCGCTGTGCGCGCACAGCGCGCCTCATAGCCTTTCACGGTCCGCTCCAAGCGTTGGTTAGGCCGCAGCACTCGATTCACGCGATTTGCGAACAAGAAAGCCGATCCCGGTAACGACGCCGTACCACCAGAGCGAACCAACCAGGGTGTAGATGGGGAACGCGGAGATGGCTGGACGCACTAGGAACAATGCGACCAGCGACGCAGGGAAGTCCACGACAAATAGGGGGAACCACTGCCAACTACCTTCGGCGGGAGTCTTCGATATATAGAGGCATAGCGCGAAATGGATGCATACGACCACAAGAGCGACTGCCCGGGTGGCGCTGCGGGAGAAGAGTGTGTCAACGCGACTCATTGCGGCCTAACTATATTTAGACGACCGCAATGGGGCGATGAAACACTCCACATGCGTCCGATATTGTCTCCGACGTGCAGCCATCTGCCTGATTCGATTGATCACCACGACGCAGAGTGTCCCATAACGCGCCGGAGCCGCGCACGGGAGTAGGATTAAGTCTCCTGGTACGGCAGGGGTGCTCAATGATTTACTTCCTCGCGTTGCTTCCGGCGACCGCGCTGACCATCGCCGGCTACGTCGTTCTGTTTCTGTCGGGCCGCTCCGAAGGTCGGATGCGAACCTTTGGTAAGTACCTGGGTTTCTGGGCCTTCACGCTCGCCGCCCTGATCGTCGTGGGGGCAATATTCGCCGCCGCCCACGGTGGCCATCGCTGCCCGATGTGGATGCACGGAATGCACCAGCAGATGCCCGGCGCGCCTCCCGACATGCGTCCGCCTACTGACGTTCCACCCCCACCAGATGCTCCGCCTGCCCCACGTCCGAACGAGTAGGGAGCGAGCACGGCGTCGCGCCGCACGCGCGAGCCTGCGTCGGTCCTTAAGAGGTCACCGCCTATGCTGTCCCCGCCTCCGCCCCGGCCGGCACGCCCATGTCCGCGCCTGAACGCCGATTCTGGAAAGAGCTCGAGCGAATACGCGCTGCCTCGGGGATCATGAGTCCGGGACAAGCGTGGCTGGCAGCGTTCCGCGGGACCGCGGCCGCCTGGCACAAGGCGCGCAGCGTCGCTGCGGGGCGCTGTCCGCCGGCCGGCGGACGCCGGGGCGGGTTGATGCGCACCCGTTGTTGATGATCGTCCGGAAGAGCGTGCTACTTCGTCGAGCTCTGGCCCGGCGTCAGGGCGAGTCCCGGAACGGGCTTCGTCGATGCCGCATGCGTCGTCGCGGCCTGCCCCGTCGCCAGCGTGAAATGCCTGACCTCGACCACCCGCGCGTGTCCGGCCTCGGCGGCCTTCTCCCCGACGACGTTGAGCGTCAGGGCCGATTCACCGGCCTTGGGCGTGACATCCACGCGGCACGAATAACTCTGGCCCGCCTCCACCTGCGCGAACGCGCACGGCGGCGTGATCGATCCGACTCCGCTCGCGGCCTCGACCCGGACGCTCTCGAACGCGGCCTTCGGGCTCAGCCTGATCTCGATGGTGCTGGTCGCGCCCTTTGAGAGGACCGTGAAGCGGGCCCCGAGCTCGTTCGGCTGCGGCGGGCTGGCCGGGGCGGACGCGGTCACGGCGACCGAAAGGGCAGCCAACAGCTGAGTGAGAATAGTACGAAAGGACATGCGGGATGGCCTCCGGCCCAGGTCATCTGACCTCATTGGACGCTCACCGTCCAGCACTGTTCCGTGGGCGGCGTCGCCGGCTCGCTGCAGGAGGCGGTGTCCGTCGAGAACGGAGAATTCGCGACCGAGCAGTCCCCTACGCTGAAGACGACGTACCCGGCCGGCAGCGTCGTCGAGGTGGAGTAGACGTTCGATCCGGGAGTGAACAGGCCCCGGCCGACGACGGGCACCGTCCCGTTCGGGCCCTGCACTTTCAGGGTATGCGTGGCGCCGTCGCCCATGACCCGCCCATAGCGGACGTTCGATTCCTTGTTGTACTCGTTCGGGGCGCCCGCCGAGCAGATCTGCACCGGGGCTGCGCCGATGGTCACGGTCGTGTACGGGGCGAGTGCGTCCTTGGCCGTCCGGTCGCCGGTGCCCGGTTCAGTCGAGCCCCACTCGTCGTCGCCCGTCGCCTTGATGTGCAGCGAATCCGACAGCGCGTCGATCGCGGCCGCGTGCGCCGCGTTGCCCTTGGCGAGCTGCACCGCGTACGCCCAGGGACTGTTCAGCCAGGGCGCCGCCTTCCACGCGGCGGAGTACATGGGAGCCAGTACCGCCGGCGCCGACAGATGCACCGTGCCATTGGGATCGTAGAGTTGCCACATGAGGCTCGTCGTCGTCGCCTCCTGGAACCATCCCACCGGCCATCCCTGCGCGTGGCCGTTCACGGTGTTGGCCACCGGATCGACGATTTCAACGATCAGCGTGCCGGAGTTCATGATCAGGCGGTTCTGATCCGCCGTATTGAGCACGAGGGCGGCGATCCCGCTCGCATTGCCCTCGATCCAGGCGAGCGTCGGGTCTTCGTAATCAGTGTAGGCGTGCTCGTAGCCCGGGCTGTCCAGGGTCGAGAACAGGCTCTGCGTGAAGTGCCCCATCTCGTGGGTGAGCACGAACGGGTAGATGTCCATCGGCTCGGTCGTCTGGTCCCCGGAGAGGAACTCGAAGTCCTCGCTGACGAACGCGCCGGTCTCGGTGCCGCTCGCATCGACGCCGTCGTGACCGGAGTTGTAGAACCCGCCCACGCCCGTCACGTACCCCTGGTCGGTCTCATTCGGCGGCGCGCTGAGCCCGCCCTTGTTCTTCACGCTCCAGAGGATCGTGAGCGGCCGCCAGGGCGGTGATCCCCCGATCGCGGCGGACACGATCTGCGCCTCGCGCACCGCGTTCGCAAGGAGCGCGTACGGTCCGGCGAAGCGCTTGGCATCCACGAGCGCGTTCTGGGTACTGTCCCAGCCGTCGGTCGCGGTGAGAGTTCCTAAGTTCTGGGTGCCGTTGCGGGTGTCGGCCGTGTAGGCGGGACCGGAGTTCGCGTAGGGGGCGTAGCGCTTGCGGTACGCGGGCTGCGAGGTGTCGACGGGGGCGGTGTTGTTCAGCACCACGAAGTCGAGCCCGAGCGCCGGATCGCTCATCTTCGAGCGGACGACCGGCGTGTAGATGACCGCGGGATTCAGGCCCGTGAGCGTCGCCTTGCCGTTCGCGTCCGCGTACGCCTGGGCGACGACGTGGCTCGTCGGGTCCTGCATCTCGACCCACACGAACGGCACGGCGTTCGCCACCGGGTTCGCCCAGTCGGGCACGTAGAAGTTCGAGGCATTCACCACCGGCGGCCCCGGCACCTGGTAGTTGACGGTGATGACGGCGGTATAGGTCGTCGAGACGGTCACGGTCACCGAGGCCTTGACCGCACTGAACGCCGGATTCGTGCAGGCGATCGAGAACACCGTCGTCGCGGTGAGGGTGGGCGAGGTCTCCCCGCCGGAAGTCCCGACGCTCGCGCCCGCGAGAGCGTCCTGGCCGGTGCACGCGGTGGCCCCGGTCGAAGACCACGTGAGGTTCACGGTGTTGTTCGCCAGCAGGCTCGTCGTGTCCGCCGAGATCTTCGGCTGCGGGGCACTCCAGGCGGTGACGCTGGTGCTCGCGTTCGCCGACCCCGCGCCGCCGGTGCAGGTGATCGTGTAAGTCGCGCTCGATGCGACCGTCACGCTCTTGGAGCCCGAGGGCGCGAGCGAGCCGCTCCAGCCGCCCGAGGCGGTGCACGAGCTGGCGTTGGTCGAGGTCCACGTGAGCGTGTCCGACCCGTTGACCGCGACGTCCTTCGCCGACGCGCTCAGGGAGGCGGTGGGCGGCGGGGGCGGCGGTGAGGAGCCGCCGCCCCCGCCACAGGCGGCGAGCATCGCGGCGGCGGCGGCGATCGAAAGCTGCAGCGGGCGTGCGACGCGAGCGGAACGGGGCGTCGTCATTTTTCAGAATCTCCCTGGCCGCCCACGTCGAGCCGGCGAAGGGACACTATTGTCGACGGAATACAAAGCTAAAGCGATGGCTGTACTTCAAGGTTTCTGTCGCCACGCGAGAGCGCCGGATTTGGAGCGAGTACAGAAATCCGGCGCCGTCCTCGTCCGGAGTGAATGCCCTCGCCGTCCGCGCCGCCTCAGTCGCGGACGATGCAGCGCAACCCCAGGTGGCAGGTCGAGGTGTCGATCGACTGCGCCATGCGCGCCGCCGGGCGGTAGCGTCGGCAGTAGTTCGGCGCGCACAGGTACGAGCCGCCCTTCATGACCTTGCGCGGGATCCTGACCTCGGGCGTCCTCGGGTCGTAGCTCTTCTGCGGCTCTCCGCCGCGGGGATTGTCGATCGTGCAGCAGGCGTGCTTGATCTCCCCGTGAGTCTGGTACCAGTCGGTGGTCCACTCCCAGGTGTTGCCCGTCATCTCGTAGAGCCCGTAGCCGTTCGGCGCGAAGCTGCCAACCGGCGCGGTCCACTCGTACCCGTCCTCGAGGCGGTTCTGCCAGGGAAATTCCCCCTGCCAGGTGTTGGTGCGCCACTTCCCGTCCGGGGTGAACTCGTCCCCCCAGGCGTACTCGGCGCAGTCCAGTCCCCCGCGCGCCGCGAACTCCCACTCCGCTTCCGTCGGCAGCTCCTTGCCGGCCCACTTCGCATAGGCCTCCGCGTCCGGGAAGGCGACGTGCACGACGGGATGGTTCATGAGCCCGTGGAGTGAGCTCGAGGGGCCGCGCGGGTGACGCCAGTCCGCGCCCGGCACGTACACCCACCAGTTGTAGTGGTTCGTGAGGTCCACCGGCCCCTTCGCCTTCTTGAACATGACGGACGAGGGCGCGAGCAGCTCGGGCTTCGCTCCGGGGTAGTCGTCCGGGTTCGCAGGCTTCTCCGCCATCGTCACGTACCCGGTCGCGTCGACGAACGCCTTGAAGTCCGCGTTCGTCACCGCGTGGGCATCGATCCAGAACGCGCCGACCCGCACGTTGTGGGCGGGCGCCTCTTCCGGGTAGTGGCTGTCGGAGCCCATACGGAACAGGCCGCCCGGAATGTGCACCATCCTCTCCCGCGAGTGCGTGCCTTTGGCCGCGCCGGCTGCCTGACCCGTGTCGTTCATGGTTCCTTCCGTGGCTAGAAGATGGCCTTGGAGATTGTATCGAGTACTTCGGAGAGGGGGATCGAGAAGACAATGACCGGCACGAGCGGCAGCGCGGTCACGACGGCGAGGAAGACGAAGCTGCGGATATCCGCGGGGTAGATGTGCATCTGGTAGGCGTTCTGCGCGTAGGAGGAGAGGTCGATTGCCGCCGAGAAGTCGGACGCGCCCAGAACCGCGGGATCGACGGGGAATTTCTGCCTGAACCACTTCTCCTCGAACACCCCCGCGAAGCGGGAGGCGAGGCGTCCGTAGAGCTGGATGCCGCTCGTCCACTCGTACGCGAGCCGCCGCATGAAGACCAGAAGCGGCGACCCGACGATCACGAGCACGGCGAAGATGACGCCGGCGGCGGACATCCGGAAGCTCATGAGCGGCACGCCCTTGTTCCACACGTGATTCGCGACCAGCCCCCCGTAGATGGCACCGACGGCGAAGCCGACCGGCGCAAAGGCGATCACCGAATGGCCCAGGAACAGCAGACCCGCCGCCTTGTCCGGGTGGGCGGCGGCGAGCTTCATGGGAAAGAGGGCGAGGCGCCACAGATACCCGGTCCACACCAGGAGCCTCCAGATCCAGGCGAGCAGGAGTCCGATCAGGAGCTGGGTGGCGACGAGCGTGTGCCACCAGCCCGCCGGGGTGAGCGTGGCCGCCGTGCCGCCGCCGTTCCAGGTCGGCAGTTCGCTGCGCGGAAGGTATCTGAAGAGCGCCACGGTGATGAGTACGAGGAGTGCGAGGATCCCGACGGCCGCGAGGGGTGAGCTCGACCAGCGCCGGGTCGAGACAAGGAGGCGCGCGAGTCGAGGCCGGTCGGCCTCGTCTACGAGTCCGCCCTCGAGGAAGTAGCGCGCGATCGCCGTAAGTCGGCCGCCGCAGATCTTATCCGCGAGCACGAGCGCCGGCAGCGCGACCAGGCAGCGCGCGAAGGCTCCGGGGTCTGCGAGGAATCCGCGCGTAGCGCTGCCGATGCGAAAACCGTCGTGCCAGAAAGACAGCAGCAGCATCGGCAGCCAGGCGACGAGTGCCACCACGATGGCGCCGCGCAGGTAGCGCCGCTCGGGCCGGCCAGCCCCCAGGACCTCGAGCACGCGCAGGAACGGGCCGCGCTCGAAGATCTCGTCGGTCGGCGGGCAGTGCGGAAGGGCGTCCGAGGTCATCCGCTGCTACGCCGCGACTCCCGCGGGGCGGCCCTGCCTCTTGGACCAGACCACGTACGGCACGGTCACGAGCGTGACGACGAGCACGTAGAGGAGCACGGCGGCGAGCGCGAGCTTGCCTTCCGGATACGCCGAGGTCGCGGCGGTGATCGCCACCGCGGGGTGGCGCGCCGAGGTCGAGAGCCCGAGCACGGTGCGCTGCGTGGCATCCGGGCCACCCAGGAAGTGACCGACGGCCGTGCCGACGAGCGCGATCGCCGCGAGCGAGAGCACCGTGCCGTCGCCGATGAATGAGGAGACGAGCGGCCAGAGCCGGATGAGGAGCGGCACGGCGCACACGACGAGGAGCACGATGCCGATCATCCCGATCGGACGCTCCAGCTTCGCGGCGAGCCCGGACAGGTAGGTCCGCAGAGTGACCCCGAGCAGCAGCGGCACCAGGATCGTGACCAGCACGATCTTGGCGACCTTGCCGGCGGGCGCGTCCGCCGGGTGATCGAACCACTGCCCGAAGAGCGAGGTGACGACGGGCACGAACACGATCGAGAGCAGCGCCGCGAGCGACACGAGGCTGATGACGTAGGACCCGTGGCCCCCTGCCACGAGCTCCTTCTTCGGCAGGAATGGGGGCACCGGTGAGATCGCGAGCGCGACGAGGGCTACCTTGATCGCCGGCGGCAGGTGCGACAGCAGAGCCACGCACACGCAGATGACGGGCATGATGACGAACATCGACAGGAACGAGCGCGCGAGCAGCCCGGGCTTGCGCAGGAGGTACGTCACCTGGTCCCAGGTGGACGCGAGGCCGATCCCCAGTACGGTGAGAAAGATGCTCGCCTGGATCCCGAGCTTGATGAGTTCTTGGCCGCTCATTGTGCTTCTCCCGCTCGGCCTCGACGGACCGCAGGCCCCGCCGGGACTTGAGGCGGCGGCAGCTACCTGCCGCCCCTCGGTCCCGGAGGAGCCACCACACTCTAGCGCCGCCGCCGCCGCAGGCGGTAGTGGACCTAGGTCGGATGCAGCGTCTCCAGCTTCTTCAGCCGCTCGAGCGCCTCCTGCTGCCGCAGCAGCCCGTAGTTGATGTTGCTGGTATTGAGCGAAGAGCCTGCCTGATAGGGGTACTGCTCGAAGTCGGAGAAGAACTCCTTGAGCTTGCCGCCGACCGGCACCAGCAGCCACATCTGGCGCGCCAGGAAATCGATCGCCCCGCCGCCCTCCTTCACGCCGCGCTCGTAGGGATCCATGCGCAGGTTGGTGTACAGCGACCAGGCGGTGACCTCGCGCGTCGCGGTCGCGATGTTGCCCTCGCTGTTGATGGCGAAGTTCACCTTCCAGTCGTTCCAACGCAGCGCATTCAGGTTGCCGCCCTGGTCGAAGTAATAGATGTGGTCGCGCGGACCCTGCTTGTCCTTGCCCTGGAAGTAGGGCAGGAAGTTGTAGCCGTCCAGGTGCACCTTGAAGGTCTTGTCGCCCGACTTGAAGCCCTTCTTCATCTGCTCCTTGACGTCGGGGATGCCGGCCGCGGCGGCGAGCGTCGGGAACCAGTCGATGAGTGAGATGATGTCGTTGTATACCGTGCCGGGTTTGATGACCCCCGGCCAGCGCACCATCATCGGGATGCGGAAGCCCCCTTCCCAGGTCGTGCCCTTCTCGCCGTGGAACATGGTCATGGCGCCGTCCGGCCAGAGCGCGATCTCCGCGCCGTTGTCGGTCGTGTAGACGACGATGGTGTTGTCGGTGATCTTGAGGTCATCCAGCAGCTGCAGCAGCTGCCCGACGTGCCCGTCGTGCTCGACCATGCCGTCGGCATGGATGCCCTTGCCCGTCTTGCCGAGCGAATCGGCCTTCAGGTGCGTGAAGATGTGCATGCGGGTGGTGTTGAACCAGGTGAAGAACGGCTTGTCGTCCTTCACGGCCTTCTTGATGAAGGTGGTGGCGCCGGCGAGGAACTCCTCGTCGACGGTGGGCATGCGCTTGGTGTTGAGCGGCCCGGTGTCCTCGATCTTGCCGCCGGCGAAGGCGTGCAGGACTCCGCGCGGCCCGTATTTCTTCTTGAACTGCGGGTCCTTGGGGTAGAAGTACCCTTCCGGCTCTTCCTCCGCATTCAGGTGATAGAGATTGCCGAAGAACTCGTCGAAGCCGTGGTTCGTCGGCAGGTGCTCGTCGTGGTCCCCGAGGTGGTTCTTGCCGAACTGCCCGCAGACATAACCCTGGGTCCTCACCGCATCGGCAATGGTGGGCATCCACTCGGTGATCCCGTGCGGGTCGCCCGGCATGCCGATCGTGAGGAGGCCGGTGCGGAAGGGCTCCATCCCTAAGATGAAGGAGGCGCGGCCCGCGGTGCAGCTCTGCTGCCCGTAGGCGTCGGTGAAGAGCGCCCCCTCCTTCGCGATCCGGTCGATGTTCGGCGTGCGATAGCCCATCAGGCCCTGGGTGTAGGCGCTGATCTGCGGGATACCGATGTCATCCCCGAAGATCACGAGGATGTTGGGTTTGCTGGCCATCGCTTGACTCCTTTCTGTAGTGGTACGCCGGCGCAGCCATCGACTTCGGGCGCGCCTGATTCACTCGGGCGTTTGAAAACCGCGGGGATCCGAGAGTGCTCAAATCCTATGCCGATCGGCGCGGCACACCATGCGCACAAGGTCCTACGGCAGAGGGCGTGTTGACGCACCGCGGCATGATCGCCGCGCAGTCCGCGTCCGCGGTTACTTGGGCTTCGGGGTACCGGCGACCTGCGCGGCCTGCGGGCCCGGGGCGGGGGCTGCACTGCCGGCGGCGACGACCGTCTTGACGGCGGCCGGGCAGGGCTGCACGGCGATGCGCGAGCTCATGCCTTCCGCAAACAGGTCCTGGATCGGGATGGTGTTCTGGCCCGGCTGGGGCGCGACGTCCACCCAGTAGATCGCGGTGGGGAGCTTGCGCTCGGCGACCTCCGCCTTGAAGCCCATCGTACGGGCGAGCTGCGCGCGCTTCTCGGCGCGCGAGCGCTCGGAGAACAGCCCGAGGGAGATGCGCCGCGGGGCGTCCCCCGTCGCAGGCAGCAGAATCGCGTCCCGGATACCGTTCTTCTCGATGTTGAGAGGGCCTGGTCGGCCTCCGCCTGGGTCGCGAGGCCTGCGACGAACACCCCGTAGCCGGCGGAGGTTTCGCCCGCTTCCGCGCGCTGCCTCGGGTCGAACCCCTTGGCCTTCATGACCGCCGCCGCCTTGGCGCTGTTGTCGACGTCACCGAAGGGACCGACCGAGAAGCACGCGGCCGGGTCGGGCGCGGGGGGCGGTGCCGCCACCGCCCGCACCAGCTGCGGCAGCTCCTCGATCAGCTTCACCGTCGGCAGCTGCGCGATCGATCCACTCTTGGGTGCGGGTGGGACGTCGACGAAGTGCGCCCACGCGAAGTAGGCGATGTTCATGAAGAGGAGCGCGAAGAACAGGCGGCGCACGGGGGGATTCTAGACCAGCGTGCCGCGGCGAGGGTCAGTCCTGCGTGGCGAGCGCGGCGAGGCCCTTGAGGACGAGGTCCGGCACGCCGACGACGGCACTTGCGAGGAGGGGCCGCACGGAGGGTGCGTCTCCTCCCATGAGCACGACGAGCGGCATGCGGCCGAGCCGGGCCCGTGCCTCCTGCGCGGCGCGATCGATGAGCGCTGCGGGCGCGAAGAGCGCCCCGCTGTGGATCGCCTCGCGCGTCGAGCGGCCAAAGAGCGTCCCCGTGCGCGCCCCGCCGCCGCGCGCCCGGCGGCGGATCCCGTGCGTCTTCGTCAGGAGCGACTCCACCATGAGCTTCGGTCCCGGAACGATCACCCCGCCCCGGTGATGCCCGCCGGCATCCAGAAGATCGAGCGTGAGGGCGGTGCCGATCCCCGCGACGAGCACCGGCACTGCGGGGAAGAGCCGCCGCGCGCCGACCAGGGCGACGAAGCGGTCGACTCCGAGCCGCCAGGGATCGCGGTAGCCGACCGCGACCCCGGCGGCGCGGCGCGGCACCGTGACGAACGTGACCGGCACCCGCGCCCGCCGCGCGGCGGCGCGCAGGGCGCGCGCGACCTCGGGTGCCGCGACGCTCGCGATGAGCGCGCGCTGCGGGGAGCCGGCGAAGAGCCGCCGGTAGTCCGCCGCCCGCCATCGCCCATAGAGCGCCGCGTGCGATCGGGCGACGCGTCGGCCGCCGACGCGCACCCACTTGATGCGGCTGTTGCCGACGTCGACGAGCAGGATCATGCGGTGGGACGCACGCTGACGTCACCGGAGACGAAGCGCAGGACACCCTGGGGCGTCTCGAGGAGCAGCGCTCCGTGCACGTCCACCCCGCTCGCCATGCCCGTGACCACGCCCCGCGGGCCGGAGACGTCGACGGGCTTGCCGTACAGCGCATCCCCCGCGTGCCAGTCGGCGAGAAAGGGCTTGAGCGCCTCGCGCTCGAATTCCTTCAGTCCCCCGATGCAGCTGGACACGAGAGAGGCGACCACGCTGTTGCGCCCGGTACCGGCGATGCCCGCGCCGCCGAGATCCGTCGCGGCCGCGCCCGAGGCGGCGATCTTCCTGAGCGTCGCGGCGCCGAGGGCCACGTTCAGGCCGATGCCAACGATGACGCACGCCGGGCCCTGCGCCTCGGCGCGCAGCTCGATGAGGATCCCGCCGAGCTTTCTGCCCCCGACGAGCAGGTCGTTCGGCCACTTGAGCGAGACGTCGCGGCCGCCGAGCCCGACGAGCGCGCGCCGCACGCACACGCCGATGACGAGACCGAGCGCCGCGAGGTCCCGCGGCACGTCCCCGAACGTCCAGCTGAAGGACAGGCAGATCGCCCCGCCCGGAGGTGCGAGCCAGCTGCGGCCGCGGCGCCCGCGCCCGGCGCTCTGGTACTCGGCGAGCAGCACCTCGCTCGTGCCCGCCGGCGGGTTGGCACGCTCGAGCAGCACCGAGTTGGTGGAGGCGAGCGTCCAGGCGGCCTCGATGTGCGTGACGGCCTCGCGCGCCTCGCCCGCGAGCCCCCGACGGATCGCGCGCGGATCGAGCGGCTCGCCGGCGTGCGAGAGGCGGTAGCCGCGGTTGCGCACCGCCTCGAACGGGGTGCCGAGCGCGCGCAGCGCGCGCACCGCCTTCCACACCGCGCTGCGGCTGACGCCGAGCTCGCCGGCGAGCTCCTCGCCCGAGCGGAACTGCCCGCCGGCGAGCGCCGCGTACACGCGCGCGGCAAGCGGCGGCGAGCGCGCCGTGCCGGGGTTCTCTTGCGCGCGCGGCTTCACGTGTTCCGCCTCAGTCCCAGGAGCCACAGCCGCCGCGCGCGCGACTCACTGCCGGAGAGCAGGCGCGCGATGTTCGAGCGGTGCGTATAGAGGATGAGGAGCGAGGCGAGCACGGCGAAGGTGAGGAGCGGGGCACGCGGCGGGAAGTCACCGAGCGCGATCGCCACCGCCACCGCGATCGCGGCCAGCATGGATCCCAGGCTCACGTAGCCGAAGAGGATCACGGCTACGAGGAAGGTCACGAGCATCACGAGGCAGAGCGCACCACTGATGCCCAGCACGACGCCGACGAGCGTCGCGACGCCCTTGCCGCCCCGGAACCCGAAGAACAGCGGGTAGACGTGACCGAGCATGACGGCGAGCCCGCACAGCGGCACCGCCCAGACCTCAAGCGCCGGCTCCGCGGGGAAGATGACCGGCAGCGTCGCGGGCGCGAGCCACGCGGTCGCGACCCACCCTTTGACGACGTCGATCGCGAGCACGGCCGCGGCCACGGCCTTGCCCTGGGTGCGCAACGCGTTGGTCGCCCCGGCGTTGCCGCTGCCGAGTGTGCGGATGTCGGTGCCGCCGCGGATTCGACCGATGACGAGGCTCCCGACCAGGCAGCCGAGGAGGTAGGCGATGACGAGCTTGACGACGAGCTCGGTCATGGACCGCGGAACACCTCCGCGAGCATGCAGCGCACGCTTCCGCCCCCCGAGCGCTCGATGGTGGCGAGCGGGACCGCGAGCACGGTGTCGGTCCCGCCGGAGAGCCTCGCGAAGGTCTCGTGCGGCAGTCCCCTGCGGGCGCTCTCGGACATGACGAGTACGCGCGCGTCCCCGAGCGCCTCGTCCCAGGTCGACAGCTCGAGCATGTTGCCGGCGAAGGCCTCGATCGCATCGTGCCCGACCTCGAGCACGTCGCGGCCGCTGTGCCTCAGCCGGGCGAGCACCCGGGTGCGGTCCCCGGCGGCGATCGCCTCGGAGCCGACCAGCGCGACGCGCGCGCCGATCCACATGCACACGTTGGTGTGATAGATCGGTACGCCCGCGCGGCTCGCCGCCTGGAACACCACCGCCTCGTAGCCCATCTCCCGGGCCCACTCGGCGACCAGCTCCGGATGGGTGCGCGCGGAGATGCAGGCGTAGGCGACGCGGTTGACGTGATCGAGCACCAGACTCCCGGTGCCCTCGAGGTAGCGCCCTTCGCCCTCGTGCCAGGTGAGGTCGAGGAGATGCCGGACCTTGAACCCCAGGCGGGCGATCGCCTGATCGATGACCTCCTGGCGCCGCTCGGCGCGGCGGCTCGCGTGGTTCATCGGGTAGAGCACGAGCGTGCCGTCGCCGTGGAACGAGAGCCAGTTGTTGGGGAAGAGCGCGTCGGGCTTTTTCGGCTCGGCGCTGTCCTCGGCGACGCACACGCCGATCCCCTCGCCGAGGAGGGCGTGGGCGAGCGCGTCGAACTCCGCGCGGGCCCGCTGCGCCACCCCCGCATCGCCCTCCTCGGCGGCGCGCTGAAAGCTGTTGCTCTGCGCCGTCTCGGCGTTAAAGCCGAACGCGTGCGGGCGCACCATGAGCACCGCGTCCGCGCACTGCGCGCGGGGGGGCGTCCCGGCCGGAGCCTTGGAAATGGACGGCATCCCCTTATCTTCGCACGAACCGGCGTGGGTCCCTTCGCGGACGGGGCCGCGGGCGGATCAGGCCCGGATGGCCTGCACGTGCTCGCCGCTGCCGGTGTTCTCGAGCATGTCGAGTGCCGGCAGGCGCTGGGTGAGATCGAGCGGAACCCCGGTGAGATAGCGCTGGCAGTCCTCGGCCGGCGCCGGCCGGGCGAAGAGATAGCCCTGCGCGTAGGTGCAGCCGAGCTGGCGCAGCTTCTCGAGCTGCGGCCAGCCCTCGATGCCTTCCGCGACCACTTTGATGTGCAGGTGGCGCGCCATGGCGAGAATCGCGCTGACGATCGCGAGGTCGCTCATGTCGGTGACCAGGTCGCGCACGAAGCTGCGGTCGATCTTGAGCGTGTCCACGCGCCAGCGCTTGAGGTAGGAGAGGCTCGAGTAGCCGGTGCCGAAGTCATCGATCGCGATGTGCACGCCGAGCTCGCGCAGCTTCCCGACCGCATCCTGGCTCGCCTCGCGGGCACGCGCCTCGCGCCGCTCGAACACCGCGCTCTCGGTGAGCTCGACCTGCAGCATCGAGGGCTCGAGCCCGTGCTGCTTGGTGAGCCTGGAGATGCTCTCGGCGAGATTGGAGCGCTGCAGCTGCACGGCCGAGACGTTGATCGCGACCGGCACCAGCTTGCCGCCCGCCTGGCGCCAGCGCACCGTGTCCTCGACGGCCCGCTGCAGCACGAAGTCCCCTATCGGCACGATGAGACCGGCTTCCTCGGCGATATTGACGAAACGCTCCGGGCGCACGTAGCCGTGGTTCGGGTGCTTCCAGCGCAGCAGTGCCTCCAGCGCCACGACGCGATGCGACTCGATGTCGACGATCGGCTGGTAGTGCACGTCGAGCTGCCGGCTCTGCAGCGCCGTGCGCAGCGAGGACTCGATGGCGATGCGCTCCTTGAGGCGCTTGTCCATGCCCGGCATGAACAGCTGGAAGTTGTTGCGCCCCCGGTCCTTCGCCTGGTACATGGCCGTGTCCGAGTGCCGCAGCAGCTCGCCCATGTCGGTGCCGTCGTGCGGATAGAGTGCGACGCCGATAGAGACGGTGGTGACGATGGTGCGCCCGTCGACCACCATCGGAGCGGCGAGCGCGTGGTTGATGCGCCCGGCCGCCTCGTTCACCTGGTCGGTGCTCTTGACGCCCTTGAGGATGACGACGAACTCGTCCCCGCCCATGCGCACGACCACATCGGTCGAGCGCATGGTGGAGCGGATGCGCTGCGCGACGGTCTTGAGCAGCTTGTCGCCGGTCTCGTGGCCGCGCGAGTCGTTGACGTGCTTGAAGCGGTCGAGGTCGAGGAACAGGACCGCGAGCACCGTGCCCTTCTCGCGTGCCTCCTCGATCGCCTCCGGCAGGTGCGCCTGCAGGTAGAGTCGGTTCGGCAGGCCGGTCAGCTGGTCATGGTGCGCGAGGTGATCGAGCTCCTGGTGCTTCTCGAGCAGGTGCGTCTCGACCTTGCGGCGCACGGTGACGTCGTGCACCGCCACCGCGAGCACGGTGCTGCGGTCGAGGTTCAGCGTATAGCTGGTCGCCTCGACGTTGCGCGTCGAGCCGTCCTTGCAGGTCTGGCGCATCTCGACCGGGGAACGCGAGTGCGACTCCTGAAGGCGGCGCACGAGCGCCGGCCCGTCGGCGCCGTCGGCGGCGAAGATGCCGTCGAACGTGACGCCCTTGAGCTCCTCCAGCGTGTAGCCGAGGCTGCGCTCGCCGGCGGGGTTCAGGGCGACGATGCGCCGGGTGGCGGGGTCGAGCACCAGCGCCGTGGTCGGCCACTGGTCGAAGACGGCGATGGTCGTTTCGTCATAACGACGCACCCACGCGGGCGCGGCCGGGCGTAGGCGCCCGAGCAGGAAGAACCCGATGGCCGCGCAGAACAGGCCGGCCAGTGCGCCGAACGCAAATGTGAACTGGTTCACACTTTACCCCGGAAAATACCTTCGCGAGTTTGCGTTAAGCGGTGCACGGGCAGTCGTGCGCTGCGCACACTTTCTCCCCCAAAAGGCGGGTGTGCGTGTCAATTCAGGGACGGGCGTTCGCCGCGGACGACGTCACGCGCGCTCAGGCGCGCGCTGCGTAAGCAACTGTGGCGAAGATCAGCGTCGCCAGGTGATGCGGCAGCTGTTCCCGAGCGTGAGCTCGCCGCCGCCCGCCTCGAGCGTCGCGTTCTCGCCGAACACGACGCCCTTGAGCGGCCGGCTCCAGCGGAACTTGCGCAGCACCGGCATGGGATTCACGGCGTTCTCGCCGGTCTGAAAGTCGCGCGAGGGAATCACGCAGCGCGTGCAGGGCTTCACGAAGCGCAGCGTGACGCCCGCGAACGTGAGCGTCTCGATGGCGTCCTCCGCCCAGGGCGTAAGTCCCTCGAGGACCAGGTTCGGCCGGAAGCATTCCATGCGCATCGGCTGCGGCAGGCGCGTGTTGAGGTCCGCAAGCGAGGCCGCGTTGCAGACGAGGAAGGGATAGCCGTCCGGGAAGTTGATCGGCGCGGGCCCGAACTTCGCGTACTCGGGGTTCGCGACGCGCCCCATCCCTGCGGAGACTTTCACGAGGCGCACGCTCTGGCCGAGAAATCCGCTCAGCCACTCGTGGGCATCCGGCCCCTCTTCGAGTGCCACGCAGTCGCTCCTCCAGACCCGCACCGCGAGCGGCGGGCCCTCACTCGCGAAGGGGACGAGAAGGTCCGCACGTCCCGGCGCGCGCAGCACGAGCGCCTCCGGGGTGATCTGCGGCACGACGCGCGCCAGGTCGGGGTGGGTGCGCTGGGTAATGAAGAGCGCGTTCTCATCCACGATCATCCAGCGGCGGTCCCACTCGAAGCCGGTGGCCGCGATCCGCGCGCTCGTGAGCGCGATCCCGCGCGTCGACTTCACGGGATAGATAAAGAGACGAGTGAGGACGGCGCTCGTCGGACGCCCCTCCTCCTGAACTTTCCTTAAGACCTGTGCGTCCATCCTTCCCACGGCCTTTGGGAGCCACCTCGCCCCCGTGCGTACGCGGCAAGTCTGCCATATGCTGCGGCGCCCGCTTAAAGAACAAAGGAATCAGCATGTCCCGGGGAAGCCGTCCGCACGCCCGACTCGCGAGCTCCCTCACCGTCGCCCTCGTCTCGGCGACCGTCCTGCTCGCCGCGGCGGTGCCCGAGGCCGGCGCGCGTACCCAGAAGCCCGCGCTGCACGGTGCGCACTGGATGGCCGTCACCGGCAAGCCGCTCGCGGCCACCGCGGGCGCGATGATCTTCGAGCGCGGCGGCAACGCGGTGGACGCGGCCTGCGCCATGATCGCCGCGACCTCCACCATGTGGGACACGCTGTCCTGGGGGGGTGAGACGCAGGCACTCATCTTCAATCCGAACACCGGCAAGGTGATCGCGATCAATGGACTGGGCGTCGCGCCCACCGGGGCGACCCCGGAGTACTTCCGCGGGCAGGGCATGAAGTACCCCCCCGAGTTCGGCCCGCTCGCCGCCGTCACGCCGGGTACGCCCGGCGGGCTCATGGTGATGCTCGCCGAGTACGGCACCATGAGCCTTGCCCAGGTCCTCGCGCCCGCCATCCAGATGGCGGACGGCTATCCGATCGAGGGCGAGCTGGTCGCCACCATCGAGCACTACAAGGATCGCCTCAAGCAGTGGCCGGACTCCAAGCGCGTCCTGCTCGTGCACGCCGGCCAGGCGCACGAGGCGCCCTACCCGGGCGAGATCTTCCGCCAGCCGGACCTCGCCGCGACGCTGCGCAAGCTGGTCGAGGCCGAGAAGAAGGCGCTCGCCTCCGGCAAGGATCGCAAGGCCGCGATCTACGCCGCCTACGACCGCTTCTACAAGGGCGATATCGCCCAGGACCTGGTGAAGAGTGTCCGAGAGCTCGGCGGGCTCTTCACGACGCAGGACCTCGCCAACTGGAGGGTGAAGATCGAGGAGCCGGTGCACACGAGCTACAAGGGGATCGAGGTCTACAAGCTCGACAGCTGGGTGCAGGGCCCGGTGATGCTGCAGACACTCAACATCCTCGAGAACTTCGACCTCAAGTCGATGGGCTACGACAGCACCCGCTACATCCACACGCTGTATCAGGCGATGAACCTCGCCTACGCGGACCGCGACTTCTACTACGGCGACCCCGCGTTCGAGCCGAAGACGCCGATCAAGGGGCTCCTGTCGAAGGACTATGCACGCGAGCGCGCCAAGCTCGTGAACCCGAGCCACAACGACCCCGACATCAGGCCCGGTGACCCCTACCCGTTCCAGGGCGGCAGCAACCCCTTCACCGCGACGCTGGAGAAGTGGCACAGCAGGATGCCGGCGCAGACTCCCACCGCGCTCGCCGAGTTCGACCGCACGTTCCGTCTCGGGACGACGAGCGTCGAGGCCGCGGACGAGAAGGGCTGGGCGGTGTCGGTGACCCCGAGCGGCGGGTGGGTGCCGGCGGTGATCGCGGGCCGCACCGGGATCGGCCTCAGCCAGCGCATGCAGAGCTTCGTGCTCGATGCCAGCGAGAACCCCTACAACGTGCTCGCCCCCGGCAAGCGCCCGCGCGCGACGCTCACCCCGACGCTCGCGTTGAAGGACGGCAAGCCGTTTCTCGTCTTCTCGGTGCAGGGCGGGGACACGCAGGACCAGAACCTGCTGCAGTTCTTCCTCGACGTGGTGGAGTTCGGCATGACGGTGCAGGAGGCGACGGAAGCCGCCAACATCACGAGCTACCAGATGCGCGACTCCTTCAACGCGCACGAGTCCTTTCCCGGGCGGCTCACGGTCAACACCTCTACCCCGTCCTGGGAGCGCCAGGAGCTCACGAAGATGGGCTACAAGCTCGAGTTCGAGGAGCGCAGCTCAGGCCCGATCAACGCGATCTTCGTCGACCGCGAGCACGGCACGCTCTGGGGCGGCTCGAGCAACCACGGCGAGGACTACGGCATCGGCTGGTAAGCGACGATCGGGGTGCGGCGGACCTAGATGCCGTACAGAAGTCGCCCGGTCACCGCGCGCACGGTCTGAGCAATCGATTCGGGGCTTGCCTTGGCCCCGGCGGCAAGCCAGCCGCGAATCATCGACAGTTGCAATTCGGCCAGCAGGGGTGCGAGACATTCGCGCGCAATCACGGGGCGCTGCCGTGAACAATCCGGGTCGCGCCGCAAGCTGAGCGCGATGTCCCGGCTCAGTCTCCTGACCCACAGCGACAAGACGGGTTCGCAGAAGAATCCGCGATTGCGCACCCAGTGCTGCCGAAAATGCCCCATGAGGGCCGCCAGGTCGCTCGCCGGGCTGGCCGAGCGAACCGAAGCTGCCAGCACCGCGCACGGGACTTCCAGACCCGCCTCGAGCATCGCGCCGAGTCCACCAAAGTGGACATAGAAAGTTGAGCGGCCCACTCCGGCCCGAGCCGCCACCTGCTGCGCGGACAATCCCTCGTATCCACGCGTCAGTATCAGCTCGATGAAGGCCTGCACGAGCCTGGCACGGGTACGCGCGGCTCGCCGGTTGTGCGGCTGCAAACTCGTCGATCGCCTGTCACTCATGGTCAGCTTCCACCGGAGGATCTGGACACTACGCGCGTTCAGTCCAACTCTGCAGCGCAGGATCGCATTATCCTGCGGGCGATGAAGACGGTGCCAAGCTCTTCGCGCGCGCTGCCCATCCTGTTCGCCGCGGCCGGCACACTCATGCTCGCCCTGCTTCTGGCGCACCCTCATGAGAGCGCGCGCACCTTTGCCGACCTCATCGAATTCGAAATCGACCACCGCCTGATCAACCAGGTCGTGCACGGTGGCACGATCGCAGTCCTGGTGCTACTGCTCGCAGCCCACAGCGCGCTCGGTCGCCTCGTCGATCCAGGCAGTGTCTGCGTCTCCGTCGCAGTGACCGCATTTGCAGCCGGTTGCGGCCTGTTGATCGCATCTCTGGTGCTGGATGGCTTCACCGTCCCTGCGCTGGCGCTGCAGTCTCGTGCAGCGCGCGACGTCGCGGTACAGCACGCCATCCAGGGACAGATCAGTTTCTGTGGAACGCTGATCGGACTGTTGATGCCCCTCGGGATAGTCGGACTCTCGGCGTCGGCGATGGCATGGGTCAGACCACTGGTCCGGCTCGGCGGCAGTGCTCGGCGCGTGGGCTGGATCGCCGGCGCAGCCGGGGTGGTCACCGGCGTCGCTGTGATCGCCGCAATATCCGGTGCGAGTCCCCATCTGCTCCTGGCAGGTTTCTTTCTGGTCGCCCTCTGGCAGTTTGCGCTGGCGCTGGTCGCTTCGCGCCTCGCGCCGGTTGTCCTTCCGGTGTGAGTGCCCGCTCGAGGACTCCGTTTTCTGCGTCGTCGCGGCAGGACTCACGCGTGCGCCGAAAGAGCGTCAGCCGCCGCCCGCACCATACGTGCCGGCTCAGGTCCCATGCCGAGCTTGCGGGCGAGCGCCTGCGCGTCCTGCGGTGCGCGCAGCTTCACGTCCGTGTTGTCAAAGTAGCAGTAGACGTCGCGCCCGGCGCGACGTGGCGGCGCATCGGGAGAGGCGCGCACCGCTGCCGCCGGCTCGCGCCCGCGACGCCAGCACTCGATCCGCTCGGCCCACGCGCGTATCGCCCGCTTCCCGTATCCGCTCCGATAAAGCGCCCGCGCGCCGTGCAGCCGCAGGTAGATGAAATCTGCGGTCACGTCCTCGAGCCGGAGCCACTTCTTCGGCGTGTCTGACACGACGAGCGCGATCCCGTAGCGGCGCAGCAGCGCGACGAAGTCCGGATCGCGGAAGCTCTCGTGTCGCACCTCAATGGCGTGCCGCAGGGGGCGGCTCTCGTCGATGCGCAGGTACGCGCGCCCCTTCATACGCGACTCGCGGGCGCGCGCGAGCCGCAGCGCCGCGGCGGTATCGGGGGGCAGCAGATCGAAGAACGCCGCGAAAGTCTCGCGCCTGTACCCGAAGCTCGGGGGGAACTGCCAGAGGATCGGCCCCAACTTGCCGCGCAACGCGAGGACTCCCGAGGCGAGGAAGTTGGCGAGCGCGGGGCGCACGTCGCGCAGACGCTTCATGTGGGTGATGAATCGCGGTCCCTTGACCGCGAACTGAAATCCCGGCGGCGTATCCTCGTACCAGGCCTCGTAGCTCGCGGGTCGCTGCAGCGAGTAGAAGGAGCCGTTGAGCTCGATCGAGGAGAAGATGCGCGAGGCGTAGCGCAGCTCATCGCGCTGCGGCAAAGCTTGTGGATAGAACACGCCGCGCCAGGGCGCGTAGCGCCAGCCACTGATGCCGATGCGGACAGTTCCCTTGTCCATCGTGCCAATAGAGTACTTTCTCCTACAAGCCGTTGCGCGCGAAGCGCTCTTTCGACCCGTGGCGGTCTAGCTAAAATCCTCCGGGGCGGTGCGCCGCCAAGGAGGGTGAAACCATGGATACCCGCGTGAGCTCGGCAAGGGTCGACATGCAGACCTGCATCGCCAACTGCATGCGCTGCCACGGCTTCTGTCTGAAGTCCGCGAGCCACTGCCTCGCCCTCGAGCGCGACCTCGAGCTGGTGACGACTCTCCTGGTCTGCGCGGACCTGTGCCGTGTGTGCGCCGACACCATGATCCGCGGCTCACCGCTGCACCTGACCGTGTGCGACGCCTGTTCGAAGGTCTGCGCCCGTTGCGCGCAGGAGTGCGAGAGCATCGAGAACGATCCGCTGCTGGGCGAGTGCGCCGCGGCGTGCCTGGAGTGCGCGGACTGCTGCGCGGCGATGGTCGAGCACGCCGCCTGAGAGGATCACCGTGGCGAGCAGCAACCGACTGACGCAGTACCGACGCATGCGCGACTTCGCGGCGACGCCCGAGCCGAGCGGGCGGCGCCCACGCCCGGCCGAGGGCGAGGGGTACTTCGTGGTACAGCTGCACCACGCGCGCGCGCGACATTTCGACTTCCGCCTCGAGCTCGGCGGGACGCTGCGCAGCTGGGCGGTGCCCAAGGGCCCCTCGCTCGATCCCGCGACCAAGCGCCTGGCCGTGCAGGTGGAGGATCACCCGCTCGAGTACGGCGGCTTCGAGGGCGACATCCCGAAGGGCCAGTACGGCGCGGGTCACGTGTGGATCTGGGACAAGGGGACCTGGTCGAGCGACGGCGACGCCGAGAAGGCGCTGCGGGAAGGACACTTGCGCTTCACCCTCCATGGCGAGCGACTGAAGGGGGCGTGGTCTCTGATCCGCACCCGCCGCGGCGGCGACAAGAAGCCCAACTGGCTCCTCATCAAGTCACACGATGCCGCCGAGGTGGCCGGCGACGTCGCCGATGACACCCCGCTCTCGGCCTGGTCGAAGCCGGCGAGGCACCGCCGGGGCAACGGCAACGGCAAGGGCGCGCCCGCCCGGGCCGCCGCCGGTAAGAAGAGCGCGGCGAAGCGCACGCGCTTTCCGTCCCACATCGAGCTGCAGCTCGCGCGGCTCGTGGCCAAGGCGCCCGAGGGCGACGCCTGGCTGCACGAGGTCAAGTACGACGGCTACCGGGTTCTCCTGTGGCGCAATGGCGATGAGGTACGCGTGACGTCGCGGGGCGACCAGGACTGGAGCGCGAAGCTTCCCGCGACCACGCGCGCCCTCGCCGCCCTCGAGTGCGACAGCTGCATCCTAGACGGCGAGCTCGTCACCTTCGACGCGAGCGGCGTCAGCAGCTTCGGCAAGCTCCAGCAGCGCTTCGGGGAGACGGGCGGTGAGGCGCAGCTGCGCGTGATGCTCTTCGACCTGCTCTACCTCGACGGCGAGGACCTGCGCGGCGACTCCCAGCTCAAGCGCAAGGAGCGGCTCGCGGCGCTCCTGAAGGGTGCGGCGAAACCGCTGCAGCTCAGCACTCACACCGCCGGCCACGGACCGGAGGCGGCGCGCGCCGCCTGCCAGGAAGGGCTCGAGGGCCTCGTGTGCAAGGCCGCGGACGCCCCCTACGAG
>DATBBQ010000037.1:0-3184 GCA_036270915.1 Steroidobacteraceae bacterium | reverse complement strand
CCCGGGTGCCCGATGCCGATGCGCAGCCGCCAGAACGCGTCCCCCAGGTGCGCGATGAGGCTGCGCATGCCGTTGTGGCCGGCCGCACCGCCCCCCTGCTTCAGGCGTACGACGCCCGGCGGGAAGTCGAGCTCGTCGTAGGCGACGAGAATCGATTCCAGCGGCACCTTGTAGAAGGCGGCGACGCTGCGCAGCGGATCGCCGCTGTGGTTCATGTAGCTCATGGGCTTCAGCAGCCACAGGTCCGCCTCCGCGATGCGGGCGCGCGCGAGCTCGGCCTGGTGCCGCGGCTCGCTCCTGAAAGTCGCACCGTGGCGGCGCGCGAGCTCGTCGAGGAACTGGAAGCCGGCGTTGTGACGCGTGCGCGCGTACTCGGTGCCCGGATTGCCGAGTCCGACGATCAGCTTGAGGGGCTCACCCATGTCGTTGTCTCATGCCGCCAACGCCACGGGCCGCTGACGGAAGTGTGACTTCCGCAGCGGCCACGGGCGGCGCGCAGCTGTGCGGCGGCTACTTCTTGCCGCCTTCCTTCTTGGCGGGAGCGGCTTCCTTCTTCTCCTCGCCCTTCTTGGCCTCGCCGGCGGCAGCCGGGGCGGCACCCGCGGGCGGCGCTGCTCCCGGGGCACTCGGGGGGCCGGCGGCAGGAGCGGCACCCTCGACGGGCGCAGCTGCGGCAGCCTCCGCGGCGACCGGCTCGGGCTCCTCGGCGCGCGGCGCGTGGATCGAGACGACCGGTGCGTTGCGCTGGGTCAGCTCCGGTATGGTCACGCCGTTCGGCAGCGGGACGTCGGCCAGGAACTTCGTGTCGTTCAGGTTCATGTCGACCAGGTCGAGCACGAGGAACTCCGGCAGATCCTTGGGCAGACAGCTCACCTCGACGTCGGTGCGCATGTGCGAGACCACGCCGCCCTGGGTCTTGACGCCAGGCGAGGCGGTCTCGTTCCTGAAGTGGATCGGCAGGCGGATGCGGATCGTCTCGTTCTCCATGACGCGCTGCAGATCCACGTGCACGACCAGGTTCTTGGCCGGGTGCATCTGCACGTCCTTGACGATGGCCTCCTGGGTATTCTCACCGAGCTTGATGCGCACGATCGAGGAGTAGAAGCGCTCGTCGGCGATCATGGTGAGCAGGTTCTGCTGATCGAGAACCAGCGACTGGGCGTCCTGGTGGGCGCCGTAGAGGATGGCGGGGACCTTGCCGGCGTGACGCAGGCGGCGGCTCGCACCCTTGCCTTGCGTCGCGCGCAGGTCCGCGCCGAACGTGTATGAAATACGCATTAGAAAGACTCCAGTAGTTGCCAAACAAGTGCCGGTTCGCGACCAAACCGGCACATCCTAAAAAACTCTCCCGCTAGTCGACGTACAGCGAGCTCACCGACTCCTCGTCGCGGATGCGGCGGATCGTCTCCGCGAGCAGCTCCGCCACCGACAGCTGGCGGATCCGCCCGCAGGCCTGGGCCTGCGCACTGAGCGGAATCGTGTCGGTCACGATGAGCTCATCGAGCGATGACTTCGCGATCTTGTCGACCGCACCCCCGGAGAGCACCGGGTGGGTGATGTAGGCCACCACCTTCACCGCCCCCTCCTCCTTCAGCGCCTGGGCCGCCTGGCAGAGCGTGCCGGCCGTGTCGACCATGTCGTCGACCAGCACGCAGGTCTTGCCCTCGACCTCGCCGATGATGTTCATCACCTTCGACTCGTTCGGCCGCGGCCGGCGCTTGTCGATGATCGCCAGCTCGGTATCGTCGAGGCGCTTGGCGAAGGCGCGCGCGCGCGCGACGCCGCCCACGTCCGGAGACACCACGACCACGTTGCGGTACGCCTGCCGCCAGGCATCCCCGAGCAGCACCGGCGAGGCGTACACGTTGTCCACCGGGATGTCGAAGAAGCCCATGATCTGATCCGAGTGCAGATCGATCGTGAGCAGCCGATTCACCCCGGCGCTCGAAACCATGTTCGCCACCAGCTTGGCCGTGATCGCCGAGCGCGTGGCGCGCGGCCGGCGGTCCTGGCGCGAATAGCCGAAGTACGGCACCACCGTCGTGATGCGCGCCGCGGACGCCCGCCGGCACGCGTCCACCATGACGAGCAGCTCCATCAGGCTGTCGTTGGCCGGCGGGCACGTCGACTGGAGGATGAACACGTCGCGGCCGCGCACGTTCTCCATCAGCTCGATGTTGACCTCGCCGTCGCTGAAGCGCCCGACGTACGCGCGCCCGAGCGGTGTCTGCAGGCTCCGCGCGATCTCTATCGCCAGTGCCGGGTTGGCGTTACCCGCGAACAGCGCCAGTGTGTCGCTCGTACTCATGGTCTCCGTGCGCGCCGCATCCACCGGCCTGAACCTCCTCGCCCCGCCCGCGCCAAGCGCGAACTGGCTGGGGTGGAAGGATTCGAACCTCCGAATGGCGGGATCAAAACCCGCTGCCTTACCACTTGGCGACACCCCAGCAACTGCCGCCCGCCTGAGAAGCAGTGCGGGCGCGCATCTTACAGCCGAGGGGGGTCTAATGCCCGCGCCGCAGCCGCTCGAGCACCGGCGAGGTATTCAGTCCCCGCGCCACGTAACTGGTCCACCGGTCCGGGACCCGGGCCGCCAGGCGCTCCGCCTCGATCGCGCTCTCACACGCGGCGAATACGCACGACCCCGTGCCCGTGAGCCTCGCCCGCGCGTAGCGGCCGAGCCACTCGAGCGCCTCGGCGACTTCGGGCGAGTGCGCCCGAACGGCGCCCTCGCAGTCGTTCCGGCCGCCCGACTCAAAAAAGGCGCGTATTGTGATGAGGGGGGAATTTCGTGTCAATTCAGGGCTCTGGAATACGGCCCGGGTGCTCACGGACACCCCGGGGAAGATGATCGCGTACCAGGCCTCGGGAAGGGTTACCGGAGTCAGCCGCTCGCCCAGTCCCTCCCCCCAGGCCGAAAAACCCTGAACGAAAACAGGGACATCGGCGCCCAGGGTGAGCCCGAGGCGGGCGAGCTCGTCGGAAGTTAAGCCGCAGCCCCAGAGCTCATTGAGGGCCAGCAGCGTGGTCGCCGCATCCGAGCTGCCGCCACCGAGGCCCCCCCCCACGGGGATGCGCTTGCGCACCGTGAGGCTCGCACCGAAGGGCGAGCCCGTGGCGGCCTTAAGGGAGCGTGCGGCGAGGACCGCGAGGTCCTCCTCGGCGGCGATGCCGGCGGGTCCCG
>DATBBQ010000036.1:0-2350 GCA_036270915.1 Steroidobacteraceae bacterium | reverse complement strand
GCAGGTGCGCGGTCGAGTGACGGATGATCTCGAGCCCGTCGGCGTCGCGGTCGGTGACGATCGCGACCTGGGCGTCGGCCTGGATGAGGTAGGAGGTGTCCACGAGCCGGCCGTTGACGCGCGCGGCGAGCGCGGCCTTGCGCAGGCCCGCGCCAATGTCGCCCGCCACCTCGTCCACCGTCACCGGATGATCGAAGCGGCGCTGACTGCCATCGGGCAAGGTGACGACGGGCATGTGCTTACTACGGTTGCAGATTCATAGGCGGGGTCGCCGGGCGACCGCCAACAGAAAAAGGGCGCCCGACGGTCCGGCGAGCGCCCTCTTCGGTCTGGTAGGCGCGAGTGGGATCGAACCACCGACCACCACCATGTCAAGGTGATGCTCTACCACTGAGCTACGCGCCTGAAGTCTTCCCCTCCGCGAGGAGGGCCGCGAACGATACAAGAGTGGGTCCGGTGAAGCAAGCTAATCCGTGAGTTTCCAGAGACTTACGATTGCGTGACGGGCGCCGGAAGTCCGAGTTCGAGCTGCTTCAGGCGCCCGACCTCGTCGCGCAGGCGCGCCGCCTCCTCGAACTCCAGGTTCCTCGCCCGCCGCAGCATCTCCGCCTCGAGGCGCTTGATCTGGCGCACGAGCGCCTCGGGCCTTAAGTCCGTGGCCGCCGGCGCGGCCTCGCCGCGGCGCCTCGGCACCGCCCCTTCTGCGCGCGCGCCTTCCATGATGTCCATGACCGCCTTCTGGATGCCCCTGGGCGTGATCCCGTGCGCCTCGTTGTACGCGAGCTGCCGCGCGCGGCGGCGGTCAGTCTCCTCGATCGCGCGCTGCATGGAGCCCGTCATGCGGTCTGCGTAGAGAATGGCGCGCCCGCGGATGTTGCGCGCCGCGCGACCGATCGTCTGGATGAGGGAGTTGTCCGAGCGCAGGAACCCCTCCTTGTCGGCATCCAGGATGGCCACCAGGGACACCTCGGGCATGTCGAGGCCCTCGCGCAGCAGGTTGATGCCGACCAGGACGTCGAACTTGCCGAGTCTGAGGTCGCGGATGATCTCGGTGCGCTCGACCGTCTCGATGTCGGCGTGCAGGTAGCGCACGCGCACGCCGTGCTCGTTCAGGTACTCGGTGAGGTCCTCCGCCATGCGCTTGGTAAGGGTCGTGATGAGGACCCGCTCCCCGGCCGTGGCGCACTTCCTGATCTCGGACAGCACGTCATCGACCTGGCTCGCCACGGGCCGCACCTCGACCTGCGGGTCGACGAGCCCGGTCGGGCGCACGAGCTGCTCGACCACCTGCGCGGCGTGCTGCGCCTCGTACCCCCCTGGGGTGGCGGACGCGAAGATCATCTGCGGCGCGAGCTGCTCCCACTCCTCGAACTTCAGCGGCCGGTTGTCGAGCGCGGACGGCAGGCGGAACCCGTACTCGACCAGCACCTCCTTGCGCGAGCGGTCGCCGCGGTACATGGCGCCCAGCTGCGGGATCGTCTGGTGACTCTCATCCACGACCAGGAGCGCGTTCTTCGGCAGGTAGTCGAACAGGCACGGCGGCGGCTCGCCCGGGGCGCGCCCGGAGAGGTAGCGCGAGTAGTTCTCGATGCCCGCGCAGTAGCCGACCTCCTTGATCATCTCCATGTCGAAGCGCGTGCGCTGCTCGAGGCGCTGTGCTTCGAGCAGCCTTCCCGCCTCGCGCAGCTCCGCGAGGCGCACGCGCAGGTCCTCGCGGATCTGGTCCACCGCGCCCACGAGGCGCTCGCGCGGCGTGACGTAGTGGGTGCCGGGGTAGACGGTGAAGCGGGGCACCTTGCGCGAGATCGCCCCGGTCAGGGGGTCGAAGAGCGTGATCGACTCGATCGTGTCGTCGAAGAGCTCCACCCGCACGGCCTCCCGCTCGCTCTCTGCCGGAAAAATATCGATGACGTCGCCGCGCACGCGGTAGGTGCCCTGGGTGAGGTCGAGCTCGTTGCGCGTGTACTGCATGTCGGCGAGACGGCGCAGGAGACGACGCTGGTCGAGGCGGTCGCCGCGCTTCAGGTGCAGCACCATCGCGAGGTAGGCCTGCGGGTCACCGAGGCCGTAGATCGAGGAGACGGTCGCGACGATGATCGAGTCGGGCCGCTCGAGCAGCGCCTTGGTGGCCGAGAGGCGCATCTGCTCGATGTGCTCATTCACCGAGGAGTCCTTCTCGATGTACGTGTCGGACGAGGGGACGTAGGCCTCGGGCTGGTAGTAGTCGTAGTAGGAGACGAAGTACTCGACTGCGCTCTTCGGGAAAAAGGCACGAAACTCACCATACAGCTGCGCCGCGAGTGTCTTGTTGTGCGCGAGCACCAGCGTTGGGCGCTGAATGCGCTGGATC
>DATBBQ010000035.1:0-3147 GCA_036270915.1 Steroidobacteraceae bacterium | reverse complement strand
CGCCACCGCCTCGGTGCGGCTGATGGCGTCGAGCTTGGTGAGGATGGCCTTCACGTGCGTCTTGGCCGTGCCCTCGGTGATCGACAGCCGCCGCGCGATGTCCTTGTTGCTGCGGCCCTGGGCGACCAGCTGCAGCACGTCGAGTTCACGCTGCGTGAGGCTCGGCTTCGCCATGCGCTGCAGCGCCTTGGCGGCGACCGTTGAGGAGGTGTAGGGACGGTCCTCGCTCACCGCGCGGATCGCGGCGAGGATCTCCGCCCGCGGGGCGTCCTTGAGCAGATAGCCCTTCGCCCCCTGCGACAGGCACTGGAAGATGTCCTCGTCGCCGTCATAGGTGGTCATGATGAGGATGCACGCCTTGGGATTGAGCGCGAGCACCTGTTGCACCACCGCGAGGCCGTCGCGCTTGGGCATGCGCAGGTCGAGCACGATGACGTCCGGGCGGTGCCGCTGGTAGAGCGCGATCGCCTCCTCGCCGTCGCCGGCCTCGGCGACCACCTCCATGTCCGTCTGCTGGTTGACGATCGCGGCGAGTCCGTCCCGGACCACCGGGTGATCGTCCGCGAGCACGACGCGGATCTTGGTCTTGACGACCGCCGACAGCATCACGAGGCGCGCTTCGTCATGCGCACGCTGACGCGCGTGCCGTGGCCGGGCTCGCTCACGATCTGCCACTCCCCGCCGATGGCGCCGGCGCGCTGGCGCATGCTGGCGAGGCCGAAGCCCTGGCGCGCCGACTGCTCGGGGCTCTGCTCCATGCCGACGCCGTCGTCGGTGACGCTCAGCGTCCAGAACCCCGAGTCGTCGTCGTCCATGGTGATGCGCACCTCCTGCGGCCGGGCGTGGCGCACCGCGTTGCTGACCGCCTCCTGGGCGATGCGCAGCAGCTCGTGCTCGTGCTCGGGCTTCAGGCCCGTGACGATGCTGCCGCCCTCGAAGTTGCAGGTGACGCCTCCCGGGACGGTCGAGCGGTCGGCCAGCTGGCGCAGCGCGAGCTCCAGTCCCGCGCGGCGCGTCTGATCCAGGCGCAGCGCCATCACCGAGCGGCGCGCCTCGGCGAGGCCGTCGCGGGCCAGCTCGCGGATGCGTGAGAGGGTGAGCGACAGCTCCGAGCCGCGCTTCTTGCAGGACGGGAATTCCTCCACGGCGCCGAGCTGCAGCAGGATCCCGGTGAAGGACTGGGCGAGGCCGTCGTGGATCTCCTGGCCGATGCGCGTGCGCTCCATGAGCACGGCGGCCTCCTTGGCCGAGTAGGCGAGGCGCGTCAGCTGCACGGCGAGCGTCGCCTGCTGGGCGAGCGCCACCAGGAGCTCGCTCTTCTGCACGTCGCGGGCGTCGCGCCGGAAGCTCAGAACCAGGAACCCGACGCTGCGCGCGCCGAAGACGAGCGGGTAGATGACCACGCCGATCGCCTCCGTGCGGCGGTGAAAGGCGAGCACGCCCGGCCACAGCTCCTTCGTCTGCGAGCTCACGTCGATGTACACCGGGGCGCGCAGCTCGGCGATGCGCGAGCTGAAGGTGGGATCGGACACCGGTACGCTCGCCCCGTATTCGGGCTGCTTCAGCTCGCCCTGCAGCACGTGCGCGACGACGCGCCACTCCTGCTGCGAGTCCTTGAGGACGATGACCGCCCCGGAGACCGCGTCGAACTGGCGCGTCGCCTCGAGCAGCATGTGCCCCATGAAGCTGCGCAGGTCGGTCTCCCCCGCGAGCCGCTCGAGGTTGCCGCGGATGACGGCGTTGGCGTGCGCCAGTTCGGCGACGCGCAGCTCGGCGGTGTGCTGGCGCTCGCGGCGCACGTCATCGACGAGTCGCTCGCGGTGCAGCGCCGCGCCGATGACGCCGGCGGCGGTCTCGAGCGCGGCCAGCTCGGCGGAATCGATCGCGCGGTGCTGGCGCGTGTTGTCGAAGCCGACGACGCCGATGAACTCTCCCGCCACGAAGATCGGCACGATCGCCTTGGTGCGCGTGCCGATACCTTCGATCCCCGGCTCGTGCCCGTTGGAATGCTCGTCCTTGCTGAAGCAGACGCTGCGCCCGGCGCGCAGCTCCGCGCACAGGGCGGCGAAGTTGCGCTCGTCGCAGGTGCAGAGCGTCGCGTGCGACAGATGCGGGATGACCCCGTCCGCGGTCCACTCGCTCACCACCACGAGCAGCGGCTCGCCCTGCGGACCGGTGCGGGTCGCCATGACGTTGACGCGATCGACGTGCGCCGCCTCGCCGATGAGCCCGAGCACCGAGGGCAGCGCGCCGCGCACGTCCGGCGCCTCGAGCAGCAGGCGGCTCGCGCGCGCGGTGGCGGTGAGCAGCCGCTCGCGCGCCTGCAGCGATTCGTTGATGCGCGTGAGCTTGTCGGCGCACGGGGCCGCTTCGGCTTCAGGATCGAGGAGGTCGAGGTGGGCGTTCATGCGGGGCGGCACCGGGGCTTGGGGCTGCAGAGTCTAGCGCGCCCGGGACGCGATCTCGCGCCGCCGCTGCGGCCCTCTATCGGAGGAGAGAGGCGGGGGCGGTGGCGGGCGCGTGTCGCTCGCGCCGCTTACGCGGGGCCTTTGGAGGAGATCGCCAGAAAATCAACCGCTTAGATGGGGCGCGATTTGACAGTGCGGGTGCCGCGCGGGGGCGTCCCGGGTGCTCCGGCGGCCGCGTCGCAGACTCGGCCCTCAGGCCAACCGACATTATTCCACAGCGAAATTTTCGCGGCTGTGACAGCGTAGCCGCAGAGGTTCCCCGATGTTCCGCCTGCCCAAGCAAGCGCGCGTCACGGCCCAGGGCCGCGTCACCGCGCCGCACGAGGTGATCCGTACCTTCTCGCACCACTGCCGCTACTGCGGCTGGCGGGGTCCGGGAGTGGAGCTCGAGACGGCCGAGACCCACGAGCGCAGCAGCATCGTCGACTACCACTGCCCGGAATGCCACGAGTGGATCGCGTTCAGCTGGTGAGAGGCTCGCGTTCGCGCACCGCGTGGGTCGCGGGTCAGCCCTTAGAGATGAATGAGTCCGCGCCGCTGCGCGACCGCCACCGCCTCGGTGCGGCTGATGGCGTCGAGCTTGGTGAGGATGGCCTTCACGTGCGTCTTGGCCGTGCCCTCGGTGATCGACAGCCGCCGCGCGATGTCCTTGTTGCTGCGGCCCTGGGCGACCAGCTGC
>DATBBQ010000034.1:0-18800 GCA_036270915.1 Steroidobacteraceae bacterium | reverse complement strand
GCCGCGCCGCGCGCTCGGCGAGCAGCATGACGGCGCGCATGAGGCCGATCGCAAGGTCCACGACCACGGACTTCTCGGCGCTCGGCCCGGGGAGCTCGTAGGCGTAGGCAAACAGGCGCAGCATCTGGCCGTAGGCGGCGTTGGCGATGTCCACGGTCGCAACCGCGGTCGCATCCTCCAGCCACACGTGCCCTTCGGGCGTCGGCGGGCGCCGCAGCACCGGGTTGGTCGCAGCCGGAAAGGCCGGTGCGAAGGCCGGATTGCGTGCCTTGAGCGCGGCGAATTCGCCGCGCACGCCGAGAAACTTCTGGTAGTGCGAGTCGGCCGAATCGCGCGGCGCGCCCTCGCCCTGCAGCACGATCGCGTGGAAGGCGGCGAGCGCGGTCTTGAGGCAGCGCACGGTGCGCGCGCCCGCGAAGTTCACCTCGGCGCTCGTCAGCTGCAGCGCCGGATCCCCGGCGAAGGTGTCGGCCTCGCCGTGCTTCGCCACGAAGGCGCGCAGGCCCTCCCCGAGTGCGGCGTAGAAGTCACCGACCGTGTCATAGTCGATGGCGAGCGGCGTCAGGCGTGCGCCGCCACCGCCGCGCAGGTAGCTGCGCTCGTAGGAAAAGCCCTCGCCCTCGACCTCGGGCGAGCCGTGCGGGCGCTCGAGGAAGACGAAGTGCTCGAGCGTCTGCGCGTTGAAGGGCGCGAGCTTCACGACCACGCCCGCCGGCAGCAACCCCGCCTCGAGCGGAAAGTTGCTGCGCCCGATGCGCGGGCTGCCGCCCAAGGATGAGGTGATGTTCCACACCGCGACGAGGTGTGACATCTCCTCGACCGCGACCGACAGCAGCACCTGCTTCCAGCGACGCACCGCGGCGCCTTCGGCCTCACTCAGCCCCTCACCGCTCGCGTCGCGCAGGCTCGCCGCGGCGTACAGGTAGGTGCACATGAGGTTGTGCTCCAGCTCGGCAGCCTCGTAGAGGGCGTGCAGCAGCGACTCGCGCTGCACGAGCAGGTTCGCAGCCGGCGTATCGTTCATGGAGCCTTCCCTTCGGAGCGCGCGCGGCCGTCCCCGCAGCCCCGCGCCACTCCCTAAGGGTACGCCTCCTGTCAAGCGACGGCGTGTTCCCGCGTCTCGTGGAAGATGAGGTCGGGCCAGCGCTCCAGGGTGAGCTGCAGATTGACACGCGAGGGCGCGAGGTACACGAGAGCCCCCTTGTGATCGAGTGCCAGGTGCTCGTAGGCGCGCGCGCGGAACTCCTCGAGCTTGCGTGGATCCTTCGCCTCCACCCAGCGCGCCGTGTACACGGTCACCGGGTCGAAGACGCTCTGCACCGCGTACTCGTCGGCGAGGCGGAACGCGACCACCTCGAACTGCAGCGGCCCGACCGCGCCCAGGATCAGGTCGTTGTTGCGCAGCGGCCTGAAGAGCTGCGTCGCGCCCTCCTCGCACAGCTGCGACAGTCCCTTCTGCAGCGCCTTCATCTTCAGCGGGTCCTTGAGCACCGCGCGCCGGAAGATCTCCGGGGCGAAGTCCGGGACGCCCGTGAAGGCGAGGCGCTCGCCCTGCGTGAAGGTGTCGCCGATGTTGATGGTGCCGTGGTTGTGCAGTCCGATGATGTCGCCCGCGAACGCCTCCGCCGCCTGCGCGCGGTCGGCCGCCATGAAGGTGAGCGCATCCGCCACCCGCACCTCCTTGTCGAGGCGCACGTGAAAGAGCCGCATGCCGCGCGTGTACTTGCCCGAGCACAGTCGCAGAAAAGCGATGCGGTCGCGGTGCTGCGGATCCATGTTGGCCTGGATCTTGAAGACGAAGCCCGCGAGCGCGGCTTCGGGCGGCTGCACCAAGCGCTCGCGGGCCGCGCGCGGCTGCGGCGGCGGTGCGTAGCGGGTGAAGGCGGCGAGCAGCTCCTCCACCCCGAAGTTGTTGATCGCCGAACCGAAGAACACCGCGGTCTGCACGCCGGCGAGGTAGGCGTCCGCGTCGAACTCCTCGGTGGCGCCCCTGACGAGCGCGATTTCCTCGTCGAAGGCAGGCGCGTCTGCGCCGAGGAATTCGCGCGCCTCCGCGCTGTGCAGTCCGTCGATCACGAGGTTCTCGCCCACCCGCCCGCGCTCGCCGGCCGCGTAGCGGTAGATGCGGTCCTCGGCGAGGTGATAGATGCCGCGCAGCTCGCGCCCCATGCCGATCGGCCAGGTGAGCGGCGCGGTGCGGATGCGCAGCACGCTCTCGATCTCATCGAGCAGCTCGATCGGCGAGCGCCCGTCGCGGTCGAGTTTGTTGATGAAGGTCATGATCGGCGTGTCGCGCAGCCGGCACACCTCCATGAGCTTGATGGTGCGCTCCTCGACCCCCTTGGCGCAGTCGATGACCATGAGCGCGGAGTCCACCGCGGTGAGCGTGCGGTAGGTGTCCTCGGAGAAGTCCTCATGGCCCGGCGTGTCGAGCAGGTTCACGATGCAGTCGCGGTACGGGAACTGCATGACCGAGGAGGTCACCGAGATGCCGCGCTGCTGCTCGAGACGCATCCAGTCCGAGGTCGCGTGCCGCGCGGCCTTGCGCCCCTTGACCGTGCCCGCCATCTGGATGGCCCCGCCGAACAGCAGCAGCTTCTCGGTGAGCGTGGTCTTGCCCGCGTCCGGGTGCGAGATGATCGCAAACGTACGGCGACGCCTGATTTCACTGGATATTTCTGGGTCCGCCACCGATGCCGTCCTCGCCGCGAAGTGTGTAAGGCGCGTGCAAAAAGCGCGACACGGTAGCCCAAGAGCGGGCCGACGAGTAGGGGGGCGAGATCCGCGCTCGGCGGGCGGACGCTCCGGCTCGATGCCGACGCGCACCCATGCCCCGCCGGGCGCGGGCGGCGAGTGTCCCGTGACGCACTCGCTGCGGGCTGCGGCACGGCCATACCGGCCGGGCGGCCCGCGCTCACGCGGGGGGCGGACGCCGGCTCAGTCCGACACGAGCAGGCCGCGCGCCGGCAGGGCGAGCTTGAGGACCGCGGCGTCCTCGCGCCCGTTCACGGCCTGGTAGTAGGCACGGCGCATGCCGACCTGCTCGAAGCCGAGCGACAAGTACAGGCGGATCGCGCTGGTGTTGGAGGGGCGCACCTCGAGGAACGCCTCGCCCATGCCGGCGGCACCCGCGCGCTCGACGAGACCCAGGAGCAGCCGCTTGCCGATTCCCTGACAGCGCTGCGCTTCCGCGACGCACAGGTTCAGGATGTGCGCCTCGCCTGCTCCCGCGCTCATCACGGCGTAGCCGACGACCTGGCGGCCGGTCGCGGCCACGCGGCACAGATAGCCGACGCGCAGGCAGTCGCGGAAGATTCCTTCGCTCCAGGGAAACTGGTAGGAGGCGCGCTCGATGGCCACGACCTCGGGCACGTCCCCGGCGCGCATCGGCCGGATCAGGATCTCCGGCGCCGCCTTCAGCAGCTCAGGAGCGGTTGCCATGACTCGCCCTACCCTCGGTCAGTTGCTGGTAGATGCTGCGGGCGAACTTTAAGTCCTCCCACGCCTTGCGCTTGTCGGCGGGCGTGCGCAGCAGGTAGGCGGGATGATACGTCACCACCAGCGGCGTATCACCGAAGCAATGCACCTGGCCGCGCAGCCGTGCGAGCGGCGCCTCGGTACCGAGCAGGTTCTGCGCCGCGATCCGCCCGACCGCGAGCATGATCCTCGGCTGCACGAGCGCGATCTGGCGGCGCAGGTACGGCAGGCAGGCGGCGACCTCCTCGGGCTTGGGGTCGCGGTTACCCGGCGGGCGGCTCTTGAGGATGTTGGCAATGTAGACGTTGGTGCGGCGATCGAGTCCGATCGCCTTGAGCATCGCGTCGAGCAGCTGCCCGGCGGCCCCGACGAACGGCTCGCCGCGCCGGTCCTCCTCCGCCCCCGGCGCCTCGCCGATCACGAGCCAGTCGGCGCGCCCCGGGCCCACCCCGAGCACGCCCTGCGTGCGCGTGGCGTGCAGAGCGCAGCGCGTGCAGCGCATCACCTCACTCTTGAGCGTCTCCCACTCGGCGGCCGGCGCGGCCGGGTCGACCCGGGCGGGTGGGTCGGCGGCGACGGCCGCGAGCGGCGCAGGATGCGCCGCGGCGGCGGCGGCCGGTGCGGTCGCGCGCGGCTCGAACAGCTCGATGCCGAGCACCTTCAGGTACTGCACGCGCGCGGATCCGGCCATGTCAGCTCGTCGCGCTCGGCGTGCCGCGCAGGAGCCGCCGCAGGCGCCGGCCGGCCCACAAGAGCGGCGCCGAGAGCGCGTAGGTGCCGAACACGGCGAGCAGGATGCTCGGCGGGTCGATCGCGACCAGTACGAAGATGAGCGGCACGAGCAGCATGTAGACGAAGCGGATGCGACCGTCGAGGTCGATCTGCTTGAAGCTCGGGTAGCCGAAGCGGCTCACCATGAGTGCGCCGGCGCTCGCGGTGACCAGGAAGGCGAAGATGAGGCCGGCGAGTGCCGGCTCGCGCCAGTCGCTGCAGAACCAGACGAACGCCGCGACGATCGCCGCCGCCGACGGGCTCGGCAGTCCCTCGAAGTAGCGCTTGTCCGCGGTCGCAGCGCGCGCGTTGAAGCGCGCGAGGCGCAGCGCCGCCGCCACGGCGTAGAAGAAGCACGCGAGCCAGCCGAAGCGGCCCCAGCTGCGCCCGTACTCCATGATGCGCACCACGCCCCACTGGTAAGCGACGATCGCCGGCGCGAGCCCGAAGGCAACCATGTCGGCGAGGCTGTCGTATTCCTTGCCGAAGGCGCTCTCGGTGCGCGTGAGTCGCGCGATGCGCCCGTCGAGCGTGTCGAAGATCATCGCCGCGAACACGGCCATGCCGGCCTTGTCGAAGTGCTGGTCGATCGCCGCCACGACCGCGTAGAAGCCCGAGAACAGGCACCCGGTGGTCAGCAGGTTCGGCAGGAGATAGATGCCCTTGCGGCGGGCGCGCGCGGGTTCGGGAATGTCGCTCGTCACGGCGGCCATCTTAGCAGGGGGCTCCTGTTAAGATGCCCCCCTTTCCCGGGCGGATATTCCAGTACAGCGAGCGTATGCGGCTCTCCCAGTATCCCATTAACACCATGAAGGAGACCCCCGCGGAAGCGGAGGTCGTCTCGCATCAGCTGATGCTGCGCGCCGGCCTCGTCCGACGCCTGGCCGCCGGACTCTACAGCTGGCTGCCGATGGGGCTGCGCGTGCTGAAGAAGGTCGAGCGCATCGTGCGCGAGGAGATGGACCGCGCCGGGGCGCTCGAGCTCGTGATGCCGGTTATCCAGCCGGGCGAGCTGTGGCAGGAGTCCGGACGCTGGCGCGAGTACGGGCCGGAGCTGCTGCGGCTGAAGGATCGGCACGAGCGGGACTTCGTCGCCGGCCCCACCCACGAGGAAGTGATCACCGACATCGCGCGCCGCGAGCTCAAGAGCTACCGCCAGCTGCCGGTGAACTTCTACCAGATCCAGACCAAGTTCCGCGACGAGGTGCGGCCGCGCTTCGGCGTGATGCGGGCGCGCGAGTTCATCATGAAGGATGCGTACTCCTTCCACCTCGACGAGGCCTCGCTCGCCGCCGGTTACCGCGAGATGTACGAGGCGTACTCGCGCATCTTCACGCGCACGGGGCTGAAGTTCCGCGCGGTGCGCGCCGACTCCGGCGCCATCGGTGGGGACCTGAGCCAGGAGTTCCACGTGCTCGCCGACTCGGGCGAGGACGTGATCGTCTTCTCCGACGGCGATGACTACGCGGCGAACCTCGAGGCGGCCGTCGCCGCGCCGCCGGCGACGCCGCGCCCGGCGCCGCGCGAGCCGCTGCGCCGCGTCCCCACCCCCGGGGCGCGTACCATCGAGGCGGTCGCGGGCCTGCTCGGCGTGGATGCGGCGCTGTGCCTGAAGACCCTGATCGTCGCGGGCACCGAGGGTGCGCCGGTCGCGCTCGTGCTGCGCGGCGATCACGAGCTGAACGCCGTCAAGGCGCAGAAGCTGCCCGGGGTGTTCACGCCGCTGCGCCTGGCGAGTGCCGAGGAGGTGCGCGCGGTGAGCGGCACGGAGCCGGGCTACGTGGGACCCGTGGGCCTGAAGTGCCGCGTGTACACCGACCATGCGGCGCTCGCGCTCGCGGACTTCGTGTGCGGCGCGAACGAGAAGGACCTGCACCTCACCGGGGTCAACTGGGAGCGCGACGTGCAGGCGGGGCTGCCGGCTGACCTGCGCAACGTGGTCGAGGGCGACCCGAGCCCGCTCGGGCGCGGCACGCTGCGCATCGCGCGCGGCATCGAGGTCGGCCACATCTTCCAGCTCGGCACCAAGTACAGCACGCCCATGAAGGCCGCGGTGCTCGACGAGGCGGGCCGCGAGGTGACTCTGTTCATGGGCTGCTACGGCATAGGTGTGACCCGCATCGTGGCGGCGGCCATCGAGCAGAACCACGATGAGCGCGGCATCATCTGGCCGGACCCGATTGCGCCCTTCCAGGTAGTGCTGGTACCGCTCAACCTGCAAAAATCCGCCCGTGTCCGCGAAGCAACCGACCGGCTGTACGCCGAACTCAGCGCCGAGGGCGTCGAGGTGCTCGTCGATGACCGCGACGCGCGCCCCGGGGTCAAGTTCGCCGACGCCGAGCTCCTGGGCATCCCGCACCGCGTGGTCATCGCCGAGCGGGGGCTGGAGTCCGGGCAGCTCGAGTACCGCCACCGTACCGAGAGCACGAGCACGGACTTTCCGCTGGGTGAGGCGCTCCAGTTCCTGCGCGCGCGCCTCGGGCGCTGAGCCGATGAGGCGCGGCGCACCGCTTTGCGCCGCTCTCCTCGCGCTCGCCTGCACGCTTAGCCCCGCCGCGCGCGCCGACCAGCAGCGCGATCCCGAGCTCAGGGGGGTCATCGCGAAGGCGATCGCGCAGGCGCAGTGCTTCTCCGATCAGTACGACTCGGCGGTCTGGTACACCCTGATGGAGCCGCGGCTGCGCACGCGCGTCAAGGGCAAGGAAGAGCGCATCGACATCCTCAAGCAGGTGTACTGCGAGACGCACCGCAGCGGCGAGGCGCGCCTGCCGCCCGGGCTCGTGATGGCGGTGATCGACGTCGAGAGCCGCTTCGACCGCTGGGCGGTCTCCAACGCCGGCGCCGTGGGCCTGATGCAGGTGATGCCGTTCTGGCCGGAGAAGCTGGGCATGCACCGCTACGAGCTGGTGCACGTCGCTCCCAACATCCGCATGGGCTGCGCGATCCTGCGCTACTACATGACCTACGAGCGCAACGACGTGCGCAAGGCACTTGCCCGCTACAACGGCAGCATCGGCCGGCGCAACTACCCGGATCTGGTGCTCACTCAGTGGACGCATTGGGCGGGCGCCGACGATCTCGGCTTCCCGAAGCAGGAGAGCCGCCGCTAGCGCAGGCGCGCTAATGCGCCGCGGCGTGCTGCGCGGCCGCGGGCACCTTCGGCGCCAGCATGCGCGCCACTCCCTCGCGGCGCGAGTCGGCGGCCGCCTCGTACGTTCCGTCCGGATGGCGCAACACCCCGTGCAGTCCCGAGTTCTCCGCGCGTCCGGGCTTGAGCTCGACGCCGCGCTCCTTGAGCCCGGCGAGCACCGCCGGTGAGAAGCGGCTCATCTCTCCGCTGAAGATGTCGCCGCGCGCGATGAGGTTCGGCAGCTCGATCGCCTGCTTGATCGGGATCTTCCAGGCGAGCAGCGCCACCAGCGTCTTGGCGTTGTACTCGAGAATCGCCGAGCCGCCCGGGGAACCGACGGCGGCGACGAAGTTGCCCGCGTGATCGAGCACGATGACGGGCGCCATCGAAGAGCGCGGGCGCTTGCCGCCGTGCACGGCGTTCGCGACCGGGCGGCCGCCCTCGCTCGGCACGAAGGAGAAATCGGTGAGCTGGTTGTTGAGGACGAAGCCGCCGACGGTGCGCCCCGAGCCGAAGATCGACTCCACGGTGGTCGTCATCGAGACCACGTTGCCGTCGGCGTCGACGACCACGAAGTGGCTGGTACCGGCCGACTCGTTGGTGGCATCGCGCCCGCGCGGGAGGGGGATGTCTCCGGGAAGCGGAGCGGCTCCCGCGCGTACGCCGATGAGTTGCGCGCGCATCTTGATGTACGCCGGATCGAGCATGCGCTCGACCGGCACGGGCACGAAGCGCGGGTCGGCGACATAGCGGTCGCGATCGGCGTACATGAGGCGGCTCGCCTGCGCGAACAGGAACCAGGCCTGCGGGTCGTTCGGCCCGCGGCTGGCGATGTCGGTGTGGTCGAGGATCTCGAGCATCTCGAGCAGCGACACGCCGCTGGAGGGCGGCGGCGGCACGCACACCGAGAAGCCGCGGAACGGGCGACACACGGGCGTCTGCCAGGAGGTCTTGTAGCCGGCGAGATCCTTCAGCGTCAGGGTGCCGGGCATCGGCTCCTGGTGGACCGCGCTGACGATCCCCGCGGCGATCAGTCCGGAGTAAAGCGCCTTGGGTCCTTCCTGCGCGATGCGCTGCAGTGTCTGCGCGTACTCGGGGTTCTTGAAGATATCCCCTTCCTGCACCGTCTCTCCGTCCGGGCGCGAGAAGAGCGTGCGCACCTCGTTGGTCGGGGGGAAAGGCGATCCCTCGCCGAGGAACATCGCGAGGCGCTCCGGTACCCTGAAGCCCTGCGAGGCGGCGCGGATCGCCGGCTCAAAGAGCTCCTTCCAGCGCAGCGCGCCGCCCTTGCTCTGCGCCGTGTAGAGCATGGCGATCACGCCGGGCACGCCGGTGGAGCGCCCGCTGCGCACCGCCTCGAGGAAGGGCAGCGGCTTGCCATCGCCGTTGAGGAACATGTCGGGATCCGCGTCCGCGGGGGCCGTTTCGCGGCCGTCGATGGCGCTCACCCGGCCGCTGCGCGCGTCGTAGTAGAGGAGGAAAGAGCCGCCGCCGATCCCGGAACTCTGCGGCTCGACGAGTCCGAGCATGGCCTGCACGGCGACCGCGGCGTCGAGGGCCTTGCCGCCCTTGCCGAGAATCTCCAGTCCCGCATCAACGGCCATCGGGTTCGCGGCGGCCACCCACGCCTGGCGCGAGTTGCGCGGCGCGTGGCGCGGCGCGGGTGCCGGCACGCTCGCCGGGGCGGTGGCGCTGTCCGCGGGCGGTGCGTGCTCGGGGACGCCGGCGGGCGCGGGAGACTGCGGCGCGGTCGGCTCCTGCACTGCAGGGGGCGCCTCGGGACTGAGCGCGGCGGGCGGCTCCGCCGGCTGCGTGGCGTGCCGGAACGCCGCCGCCGGGAATGCGCTGCCGAGTGAGAGCGCGAGCAGCGCGAAGAGCGTCAACTTCACTACACGATGCAACATTGGATCCCGTCTAACCCGTAGAAAACCCGCCGCCCGCGGCAGCCGGCGCATCGGCGGCCGCGTCGCTCACCTCGACCGAGGTCACCTTCGAGGCGGAGGAGCCCACCCACAGCCAGCGCACGAACGCGCCCACGGCGACCTCCTCGCCGCACGCGAGCACTTCCACCCTGCCGTCTGGTAGGTTGCGCGCGTAGCCGGAGATACCCAGCTCGCGCGCCCGCCGCGCCGCCGTGGCGCGGTAGAACACACCTTGTACGCGACCCCCCACCAGACACCTCTTGCACAGCATGCGTGGTTTGCTTGGTGCCCGGTGAGGTGCGAATAGTACTAGAGATCCGCGGCCGGGGGCGGCGGATGATGGCTGCGCGGATTTGTGGCAACGTACCCGCGCACGTGCCCCGGCGGGCACGGATCCTTCGAGGCGGAAACACGAATGGCGCAGGTGCTCGTGCTCTATTACTCGCGCAGCGGCGCCACCGCTGAGCTTGCGCGTCAGGTGTGCCGCGGCATCGAGAGCGTGCCGGGGGCGCACGCGCGGCTGCGCACCGTCGCGCCCGTGACCGCCGAGAGCGAGACCGCGGGCAAGCCGGTGCCGGAGAGCGGCGCCCCGTACGCGACGCTCGCGGACCTCAAGGACGCCGATGCCCTGGTGCTCGGCAGTCCCACGCGCTTCGGCAACATGGCGGCGCCGCTCAAGCATTTCCTGGACGGCACGGGGTCGCTGTGGCTCTCGGGCGCGCTCTCCGGCAAGCCGGCGGGCGTGTTCACCTCGACCCAGACACTGCACGGCGGCCAGGAGACGACGCTCCTGTCCATGATGCTGCCGCTCCTGCACCACGGCATGTACCTCGTGGGATTGCCGTACACCGAGCGCGCGCTGAATGAGACCGCGCGCGGCGGCACGCCCTACGGCGCCTCGCACGTGAGCGGCGGCGCCGCGCAGGGCGTACTCACGGCCGACGAGAAGGAACTCGCGCAGGCGCTCGGGCGGCGGGTCGCATCCCTCGCCGTGCGCCTCGCCGCGGCCCCTTCAGTCCCTTGAGCGCAGTATCTCGCGGATAAAGGGAATCGTGAGGCGGCGCTGGGCGGCGAGCGAGGCCTCGTCGAGCTCATCGAGCAGCACGTAGAGCGTGCGCATGTCGCGGGGAAAGCGCCGCTGCAGCCACGCGAGTGTTTCCTCGGGCAGATCGAAGCCACGCAGGCGCGCGCGCAGCCGCAGCGCCGCCTGCTGCTCGCGCTCATCGAGCCCGCGCAGCTGGAACACGGCGGCCGCCGCACAGCGCGAGCCGAGGTCGGGTAGCTGCCACGCAAGCAGCGCGGGCGGTGAACGCGCGGCCAGCAGCACCCGGGCGCCCGCGTCCTCCATCTCGCGCAGCACGCCAAAGAGGGCGCGCTCGAAGTCCGCCTCCCCCACCACGCGCTCGAGGTCGTCGATGCACAGCAGCTCGAGCTCGGTCAGCCCCTCGAGCACCCCGGCACCGAGCGCGGCGACCTCCTCAAGCGGCAGGTAGCCGGCACGGGCGCGCGCGCCGACCGCGGCACAGGCGGCCTGCAACAGATGCGTCTTACCCGAGCCCTCCGGCCCGCACAGCCAGGTCAGGGCCCCGCCGTAACCGGCCGCGAGCCGCGCGAGATGCGCCACGGCCTCGGCGTTGCGCGCGGGCAGGAAGCTCGCGAACAGCGCCTTGTCCGGGAGCCGCAGACCGAGCGGCATCTGGCGCGGGGCAGACACGGCTTCAGGGTGAGGCGGCGGGCAGCAGCCACGCGCGGCGCGTGAAGGTGAGCAGGTAGTGCAGGCCCGAGACCACGGTGGTCGCCAGGGTGATGAGCGCCGCCCCCTCCATGATCAGCTGCGGCGGGCGCGCCACGGCGGCGTGCAGCAGCACGAGGGCGACGTAGATGAGCTGCGCGCCGGTGTTGACCTTGCTGAGCATCGTCGGCCGTCCCTGCAGGGGCCCGAACCACATCCGGAAGGTCAGCGCCCCCAGGCCAATCAAGACGTCGCGCGCCACCACCGCCGCGGTGAGCCACCAGGGGATGAGCTCGTGCCACGCGCCGGTCACGAACACGGTGACCAGCAGCAGCTTGTCGGCGAGCGGGTCGAGGAGGCGTCCGAGGGCCGAGGTCCAGCCGAAGCGCTTGGCGAGATAGCCGTCGAGGCCGTCGGAGAGTGCCGCGATGACGAACAGAGTGAGCGCCGCCACGTACGCTCCGCCGCGCAGCGCATCCAGGATCGGCCACACCAGCGCGATGCGCACGAGGCAGATGAGATTGGGCAGGTGGCGCATGCGCGTGGCCCGCGTGAAGCTCGCCCGGCGCGCCTCAGCCCTGCGGCTGGTAGCGGTAGACGCTCTGCCCGCCGGCCGCGCTCGCGCGCGCGAGGCGCGTCTGACCGGCGAGCGCCTGCTCGAGGCCCGCCGCGCCGCCGCGCACGGTGACCTCGAAGATGAGGCTCGTGCCCTCGGCACCGACGATGCTCGCCCGGCGCACACCCGGGACCGACTGCAGCAGCCGGGTCACGTTGGCATAGTCGTTGAGGGAGTTCACGCCGACGATCTCCACGCGCGCGTCAGTCTCGGCGAGGGCGAGCGCGCCGCCCGGCTGCGGCACGAGCAGGTCGACGGTGTGCTCGATGCCGGCGGCGAGCGGGCCGCTCCAGGTCTCGCTCCTCGCGCCGCGATACAGCGTCCACTGCAGCGGCGAGTCCGCCGTCGCGGCCGCCCCGCGGCCGACCAGGATTTCATCGCCGCCGAAGCGCTGCGCCGCCTGCAGCAGTGCCTCGGTCGAGAGCGGCGCCCCCGCGGCGTCGCTCAACTGCAGCGGGATGAGGCTCACGGGCAGGCCGCGCTCGGCAGCCACCCGCTCGAGCTCGGCGCGGGCGCTCTCGGCGGCGGCGCGCGGCCGCGGCGGATCGAGCACGATCAGCGTAAAGGGGCGCTCGCGATCCCAGATGCTGCGCCCGGCGGCGGCCACGGCCGCCTCCACCGCGGGCGCGTCGAACACCACCTGTGCTTCCCCGCGCGGTCCGGTCGTGTAGTTCTGCACGTAACGTTGGGCGTTGGTGATGATGCCGGCGAGAGCCGGGTCATCCGCCGCCTCGCGCCGCCCGGTCGCGCGCACGAGCGCCACGCGCATCGCGTCCTGCACGGCGGTGCCGCCGCGCTCGGCGACGTCCACCTCGTAGACGTGCACGGCGCGCGCCGCGTGCGCCGCGAACGGCGCCAGGCAAACCATCCACAGGCAGGCCGCGATGAGCGCGCGCGTGCGCCGCCGTGAGCAGGGGGATTTTGAGACAAATCGCGACATCATCGGATAGCGCACGCGCAGCGGCGCGAAAGCCGCAGGTACAATATCATACGCGCCCCTAGCGCACGGCCCGGACCGCCATGACCGAAGGCCCCATCAGTTATCGCGACGCCGGCGTCGACGTCGACGCCGGCGACGAGCTCGTCGAGCGCATCAAGCCGCTCGTGCGCCGCGCGCAGCGCCGTGAGGTGCTCGCCGGGATCGGCGGCTTCGGCGCCCTCGTGGAACTGCCCGCCGGCTACCGCCAGCCGGTGCTGGTATCGGGCACCGACGGTGTCGGCACCAAGCTGCGACTTGCGATCGACACCGGGCGACACGACACGATCGGTATCGACCTCGTGGCCATGTGCGCCAACGACGTCGTCGTGCAGGGCGCGGAGCCCTTGTTCTTTCTCGACTACTACGCGACCGGCAGGCTCGACGTCGCGGTTGCGGAGGCGGTCGTGCGCGGCATCGTCGAGGGCTGCGTGCAGGCCGGCGCGGCGCTGGTCGGCGGTGAGACCGCCGAGATGCCCGGCATGTACCACGGCGGGGACTACGATCTCGCCGGCTTTTGCGTCGGGGTCGTGGAGAAGGAGGCGATCATCGACGGCAGCGCGGTGGCCGAGGGCGACGCGATCATCGGCCTCGCCTCCTCCGGCGCGCACTCCAACGGCTACTCGCTGATCCGCAAGCTGCTCGAGAACTCGGGCGCGACACCGGCAACGCTGCTCGAGGGCCGCCCGCTCTTCGAGCGGCTGCTCGCGCCGACGCGCATCTATGTGAAGCCGCTGCTCGCGCTCATGCGCGCCATGCCGGTGCACGCGCTCGCGCACATCACCGGCGGCGGTCTCACCGACAACATCCCGCGCGTACTGCCACACGGCCTGGAGGCGCTGCTCGAGCGGCGCGCCTGGGCGCGCGACCCGCTCTTTGACTGGCTGCAGCACGAGTCGCGCGCGGACTCGCAGGCGATGTACCGGACCTTCAACTGCGGCATCGGCATGGTGGTCGTGGTCGCGGCCGCGCAGGCCGCGGCCGCGCTCGAGCTCCTCGAACGGCACGGCGAGAGCGCGCAGGTCATCGGCGCGGTGCGCCGCGGCTCGCGGGGCGTCGTAATCCACGAGTGAGCGGCCTCGCCCCAGTGCGGCTCGCCGTCCTCATCTCCGGTCGCGGCTCGAACATGAGCGCGATCGCGCGTGCCTGCCTCGCCGGGGAGATCGATGCACGCGTCGTGCTCGTCGTGGCCGATCGCGAGGCGGCCGCGGGACTCGCCGCGGCGCGCGACTACGGCGCCGAGACGGCCACGGTGCTCGCCAACGCCGCCCCGGCCGACTTCGAGGCCGAGCTCGCCGCCACGCTGGACGCCTGCCGGCCGGATGCCATTGCGCTCGCCGGCTTCATGCGCATCCTCTCCGCGGACTTCGTCGCGCGCTACCTCGGGTGCCTGTTCAACATCCACCCCTCGCTCCTTCCCGCCTACAGGGGCCTGCATACACACCGCCGGGTCCTCGCCGCGGGCGAGCGCGAGCACGGGGCGAGCGTGCACTTCGTCACCGCCGAGCTCGACGGCGGTCCGGTGATCCTGCAGTCGCGCCTCAGCGTGCGCGCAGGGGAGTCCGAGGCCGCGCTGGCCGCACGCGTGCTCGACACCGAGCACGTCATCTACCCGCAGGCGCTCGGCTGGTTCGCACAGGGGCGCCTCACGTGGCACGATGACGCGCCGTGGCTCGATGGGCGGCGGCTCGATGAGCCCGTCGTGGAGGATTTCCGTGCGGCAGTCTGAACAGGCCTGGTCCACTCACCGGCTCGCGGTAGGCGTCGCCGCGGCGCTCCTTTGGGGCAGCGCTGGCGGCGCCGCGGACGAACTCAAGCCCTACACGGCCACCTATGCCGGCATCTGGCACGGCATGACGGTCGCCGTCTCGACGCTCAAGCTCGAGCACACCGGCGACACCTGGACCTTCAGCTCACGCAGCGAGCCGCGCGGCGTCGGGCGGTTGGCATCGGGCGTCTTTCCGCCGCGGCAGGTGAGCGTGGTGCGTATCACCGGCCAGGGCGTGCAGCCACAGACCTTCAAGTCGGGGGGCGGGGATGCGGCCAAGAGCATCGAGCTCAACTACGACTGGCAGGCGAAGAGAGTCACGGGCACGTATGAGGGAACGCGGGTCGATCTGCCGCTCACTGATCGGGTGCAGGACGACGGCTCGGTGCAGCTCGATCTCATGGTCGAGATGCTCGCCGGGCGCACCCCGCCGACGGTGCAGCTCATCGACAAGAACAGCGTGCGCGAGTACCAGTTCACCCGCGACGGCGAGGCGACCCTGAAGACCGCCACGGGGGACGTGCACACCGTGATCTTCAAGTCGCAGAAGAAGAACTCACCGCGCGTCACGCGGTTCTGGTGCGACCCCGACCGCGGCTATGTGCCGATGCAGGTCGAGCAGACCAAGGGCGACGACGTGCAGTGGACCCTGCGGATCGAGAGCCTCAGCCGCTAGCGGCGCCTCAGGTCTTGGGCAGCGTGACGCCGCGCTGGCCCTGATACTTGCCGCCGCGATCGCGGTAGGAGGTCGCACACACCTCGTCCGACTCGAAGAACAGCATCTGCGCGACCCCCTCGTTCGCGTAGATTTTCGCCGGCAACGGCGTGGTGTTCGAAAACTCGAGTGTCACGTGCCCTTCCCATTCGGGTTCCAGGGGTGTCACGTTGACGATGATCCCGCAGTTGTGGACGAAGACGCCCGCATCCAGCGCGAAGTTCCCCGCCCCCGGCACGGTGAGACAGTACGTGTCGTGCTCGCCGGGCAGCTCGCAAATGCTGACGACGCGGTGGTTGCGATAGCACGGACCGGCCGGCTGATACACGAGCTCCCGTCCACACGCCAGCTCGCGGTACAGCGGCATCAGCGCGTCCCCGGGACGCAGCGTGTGCGCTTCGGTCATCAGGCCATCCCGTGTCATGATGAGGTGATCGGGTGTGGCATGAATCAGCTCGCCGTTATCGAGCTGGATCTCAAGCAGCGCATCGCGGCCGATAAAGCGCGGCGCGTCGAGATGCGAGACCATGACCTGCCCGCCCTGGCCGACGCTGTAGCCCCAGAACACTTCCCCGGATTCGTGCCGGCGGGCCATCTCCTCGAGGCTCGCTGCACTGCCATCCACCAGCGCAACACGGGTGTCGCCGCGGAAGCAACGGGCGTAGGTCGACTTGCCGACCGTGGCGATCAGCACGTTGCGTGGCACGCGGAAGTACTCGATCGTGCGCGCCAGCGCGAAGGAGTTGGGCGGGATGATGCACACGTCTCCGGTGACGTCCACGAAGCTCTTCTCGTCGAACGCCTTGGGATCGACGATGGTCGAGTTGATGTTGGTGAAGATCTTGAACTCGTTGGCGCAGCGCACGTCGTAGCCGTAGCTCGAGGTGCCGTAGGAGACGATCTTGTGGCCGTCGTGCTGGCGGACCTGCTCCGCCGCGAACGGCGTGATCATGGCGTGCTCGGCCGCCATGCGCCGTATCCAGTTGTCGGACTTGATGCTCACGGGAGTCCCTCGCCGCGCAGATGACAGGAAAAATTAGCGCGCAAGAATAGCCTGCCGACCGGCGGGGGTCCACGGGCGCGCGCTGCGATTGCGCAAGCATGCGTCCGCGCCTAACCTCGCGGGCGGACAGGAACCCCGAGGACCAAGGCACCCATGAAGTTCTTCACCGACCTGCCGATATGGGCCCTGTTCATACTGCTCCTGCTGCTGACGGCGCTGGCCATGTCGGGCCCGCTCCTCATCCGCCGGCGCATCCCCTTCCATAGCCTGCGCACCAATAACGAGGTGGCGGGGTTCAAGTTCGCGACCATCGGCGTGCTGTACGCGGTGCTGCTCGCCTTCGTCGTCATCATCGTCTGGGAGCGCTTCCATGACGCGGAGAGGGCGCTCGTGGCCGAATCGGGCGCGGCGGCCACCATCTACCGCCTCTCGGGCGGGCTCAGCAAGGAAGTCGGGGCGGCGATGCGCATCAAACTCTCGGCATACCTGAAGTCGGTGCTGGAGGAGGACTGGCCGGCGATGGCCGCGGGGGGCGCGAGCCCGGCCACGAATAATGCGCTGAACGCTATATATGCGGAGTTCGTGCACTACCGGCCCGGGGACCTGCACGACTCGGACCTGCAGGCGGACCTGTTCCGCCAGCTCGACCAGCTCACCCAGGCGCGCCGCGAGCGACTCATCATGGGCGAGGGAACCGTGCCCGGCGCGATCTGGTTCGTTCTGTTCCTCGGCGCGGTGCTCACGGTCAGCTTCACGTTCTTCTTCGCCACCGAGAATGTCGTCACCCAGTCGCTGATGACCGGCGTGCTCGCGGCGCTCATCTTCTCCGCGATCCTCGTGATCGTCGCCATCGACCGACCGTTCACGGGCGCGGTGGAGGTCTCGCAGGAGCCGATCCGCCTGGTCCTCGATGACTTCCGGGACGGGGACAGATCGCCCTAGCTCTGCTCGACGACGATCTTCGGGAACAGGTTGCTGCGATCGCGCGCGCGCACCGCGAGCGCCCCGCCCGTGCGCCGCGCCATCTCGAAGTAGGCGCGCGCCCGGGGCGAGTCGGGCGCGGCGATCACCGTCGGGCGCCCGCCGTCGGCCTCCTCGCGGATGCGGGCGTCGAGGGGCAGCTCGCCCAGGAGGCGCACCCCGTACTCACGCGCCATGCGCTCCCCGCCGCCCGCGCCGAAGACGTGCTCGGCGTGCCCGCACTGCGAGCACACGTGCACGCTCATGTTCTCGACGATGCCGAGCACCGGCACCGCCACCTTCTCGAACATCTTGAGCCCCTTGCGCGCGTCCGCGAGCGCGATGTCCTGGGGCGTGGTCACGATCACCGCGCCCGCGACCGGCACCCGCTGGGCGAGGGTGAGCTGGATGTCGCCCGTGCCGGGCGGCATGTCGACCACCAGGTAGTCGAGCGTGCCCCATTGGGTCTCGGCGAGCAGCTGGGTGAGCGCCTGCGTGACCATCGGCCCGCGCCACACCATCGGCTGCTGCTCATCGACGAGGAAGCCGATCGACATGGCGGCTATGCCGTGGCTCTCGAGCGGCTTCAGGTGCTTGCCGTCGGCGAGCGTCGGCCGCTGCCCGGCGAGCCCGAGCATGAGCGGCTGGCTCGGACCGTAGATGTCGGCGTCGAGGATGCCCACCCGCGCTCCCTGCGCCGCCCAGGCGAGCGCCAGGTTCACGGCGACCGTCGACTTGCCCACCCCGCCCTTGCCGGAGGCGACGGCGACGATGTTGCTGATCTCTCCCAGGGGCTTGAGGTTGCGCTGCACGGCATGCGGGCGGATGTTGGCCTCGAGATCGACGTTCAGGGGCGCCTCGATCCCCGATCGTGCCAGGTGCGCGCGCAGGGCGGCGGTCAGCTCGGGGCCGTATCCCCCGACGGGAAAGCCGAGCGCGATGCGGGCGCTGATCCCGTTGCCGATCGCGCGCACCTCGCGGAGCGCCTCGGCGCTGGACAGTGTCTCGCCCAGGTAGGGATCGACGTACGCCTCGAGCGCGCTGCGCGCGTCACGGAGTTTGCTCTCAGGAATCATGTGACCGACCGCATGGATTTGACAAAGCGATTGTAGTGGCTGCCCGCCGGGCGTGCATAAAGCGAGCCAACCGCGCCGGTCCAGCTTGACGGCTGTGGCATAATCCAATCCGTCCGGGGGGCGGGCGTTTGCGACCAATGCGCAGCTGGCCGGGCGCGCGCCGACACCGGACCCACCCGCGCTTGCAGGGCCCGGGCGCCCCGTGTGGGGGGCGCGCGGGGTGCTCTGCAGGAACTGTCTCCACGGAAAGGCTGAATGAGCTTTTTCACGAACCTGCGCGCCGACAAACTCGTCACCGAGATCCGGTCGGCGACCGATCCGGCGAGCCCGGCGCGGCAGAAGGCCGTCGAGCGCCTGAAGGAGATGGGTCCCGGCGCCATCGAGCCGGTCTTCGCGGCCCTGCCCGAGGCGGACAAGAACGCCACCCAGGCGTTCGTCGAGGTCCTGACCTCGCTCGCCAGCCACAAGACCTTCCCGCAGTTCGTGCGCGGACTGATCGAAGGCAGCCCGCGCGTCATCTCCGGCATCACCTGGGCGCTCACCAACAACCGCAGCTACCCGCACACGCTGCTCCTCGAGGCGCTCGCGACGCCCGGCATCTCCAAGCCCGCGATCCTCGAGGTGATCGCGGCGCAGAAGGCGCGCTTCGGCGTG
>DATBBQ010000033.1:0-55802 GCA_036270915.1 Steroidobacteraceae bacterium | reverse complement strand
CGCAGCAGCTCGAGGCGCGTGCGCAGGTCGGTATCACGCGCCGCCTCCCCGCGCAGCAGGTCGCGCTCGGAGAGCAGCGCCGCGAGCTCGCTCGCCTGGCGCAAAAGCCCGAGCGGCCGCCCCCGAAGCAGCATGTGCGCGAGGCGCGGGTGCACCGCAAGCCGGGCCATCTCGCGGCCGTGCGGACTGATACGCCCGTCGGCGTCCAGGGCGCCCAGGCGCGCGAGCAGGTCGCGCGCGACGGCGAACATCACCGCCGGCGGCGGGTCGAGCCAGGCGAGTGCCGCGGGGTCCTGCGCCCCCCAGCTCGCGAGCTCCAGCGCGAGCGGCGCCAGGTCCGCCTCGGTGATCTCGGGGGGCGTGTGGGCCGCGAGCGTGGCCTGCGCCCCCTCGCTCCAGGCGCGGAAGCAATCCCCCGGGGCGGTGCGTCCCGCTCGCCCGGCGCGCTGCTGGGCCGAGGCACGCGAGATGCGCGCGGTCTCGAGGCGCCCCATGCCGGTGGCGGCATCGAAGCGCGCACGGCGCACGAGCCCCGAGTCGACGATCGCGCGCACTCCCGGGATCGTGAGGCTGGTCTCGGCGATGTTGGTCGCGAGCACGATCTTGCGCGTGCCCGGCGCCGCGGGGGTGAGCGCGGCGCGCTGCGCCTCGGGGGCAAGGTCAGCGAAGAGCGGCCGCACCGCGACGGCGCCCTGCTCTTCGCCGCTGAGCTGCTCGGCCAGGCGACGGATCTCGGGCGCGCCGGGCAGGAACACGAGCACGTCGCCGTCCGTCTCGCGCAGCGCGCGGCGGATGAGCGACAGCACGCGCCGCTCGGGCGAGTCAGCGTGCCCGCCCTCGCCCGGCAGGGCCGGCAGGCCGCGGCCCGCGTAGTGGACGGTCACGGGGAAGACGCGCCCGTGCGCGCTCACCACGGGCGCGTCCCCGAGGAGCCGCGCGACGGGTGCGACCTCGAGCGTCGCCGACATGACCAGCACGCGCAGCTCGGGCTTCAAGTGCGTGCGCGCATCGAGGGTGAGGGCGAGCCCGAGGTCCGCCTGCAGGCTGCGCTCGTGGAACTCGTCGAAGATGACCCCCGCCACGCCCTCCAGTGCGGGATCGTGCTGCAGGCGGCGCGTCAGGATCCCCTCGGTGAGCACCTCCAGACGCGTCGCGGAAGAGACGCGCGATTCGAGGCGCATGCGGTAGCCGACCGTGCCGCCGACCTGCTCCCCGAGGGTGTTCGCCATGCGCTCGGCGACCGCGCGTGCCGCCAGCCGGCGCGGCTCGAGCATCAGGAGACGCTGGCCCTGCGCCCAGCGCTCCTTCAGCAGTGCGAGCGGCACGACCGTGCTCTTGCCTGCGCCCGGCGGTGCCTCGAGCACCGCCGCGCCGTGCTCCCTCAGGGCTGCGCTGAGCGGGGCGAGCGCCTCCTCAACCGGGAGCCCTGGGCTCACCAGATGTGCACGCGCTCATCCGGCGGCAGGTAGAGCTTGTCGCCGGGCTTCACGTCGAAGGCGGCGTACCAGGGGTCCATGTTGCGCACCGTGCCGTTGACGCGGAATTCCGGCGGGCTGTGCGGGTTGCTGAGCACCAGCTTGCGCAGTGCCTCGTCGCGTTCGAGGTTGCGCCAGATCTGCGCGTAGGAGAGGAAGAACCGCTGATCGCCGGTGACGCCGTCGAGGACCGGGGGCGTCTGGCCCTTGAGCGAGCGGTGGTAGGCCTCGTAGGCGACCGCGAGCCCGCCGTTGTCGCCGATGTTCTCCCCGAGCGTCAGGTGGCCGTTGACGTTCAGGCCCGGCAGCGCGACGAACTGATCGTACTGGGAGGCGAGCGCCTCGACGCGCGTGTGGAAGGCCTCCACGTCCGCGGGCCCCCACCAGGTGCGCAGCACGCCGCGCGCGTCGGACTTGGAGCCCTGGTCGTCGAAGCCGTGACCCATCTCGTGGCCGATGACCGCACCGACGCCGCCGTAGTTGACCGCGGGATCCGCGTGCGGGTCGAAGAACGGCGGCTGCAGGATGGCGGCCGGGAAGACCACCTCGTTGAAGGTCGGGTTGTAGTAGGCGTTGATGGTCTGCGGCGTCATGCCCCACTCGCCGCGGTCGGTCGGCTGGGGCAGGCGGTTGACCTCGCGGTGCCACTCGAATACCCAGCCGCGCACGAGGTTGCCGAAGGCGTCACCGTGCACGACCGAGAACGCCGAGTAGTCACGCCACTTCTCCGGGTAGCCGATCTTGGGATGGAAGGCGGCGAGCTTCTCGAGCGCCACCTTCTTGGTGTCCGGGGTCATCCACGAGAGGTGCGCGATGCGCTCGGCGTAGGAGGCGCGCAGGTTCTCCACCAGCTGCAGTACCTGCTCCTTGGAAGAGGACGGGAAGTAGCGCGCGACGTACAGCTCACCCACCGCCTCGCCGAGCGCCGAGTCGACCGCCTCGACGCCGAGGAGCCGGCGTGGGCGCTGTTCCTTCTGTCCGTTGAGCGTGCGCCCGTAGAAGTCGAAGGTCTCCTCGTCGAAGGCCTTGGGTAGCACCTCGGACACCCGCACCAGGTAGTGATAGCGGAAGTAGGAACGCCAGGTCTTCACCGGCACCTTGAGGAAGGCGGCCGCGAGACCCTGCACCGCGTCGGTCTCGCGCACCACGAACTGCGGCTGCGCCTCCACCCCGAGCGTGCTGAAGAGCGTCCCCCAGAAGAATCCGGGCGCCATCTGCTCGAGCTCGGCGCGCGTGCGCGGGTTGTAGGTCAGGTCGCGCTGACGGCGCTTGGCCACCGGCCAGTGCAGCTGCGCGATCTTAGTCTCGGTGGCGAGGATCGCCTTGGCTTCCGCAGGCGCGTCCTTGTCGCCCGCGAGTGCCAGCAGTCGCGTGATGTGCGCGACGTACTTTTCGCGGATCGCGGCGTACACCGGGTCGTCCTTGAGGTAGTAGTCGCGGTCGGGCAGACCCAGCCCACTTTGCGTGAGAACGACCGCGTAGCGATCCGGGTTCTTCTGGTCGGTGGTGATCCCCACGGCAACGGGCGCGAGCAGCCGCAGATCCGGGCGTCCCATGAGACGCGTGAGGTCGTGGTAGTTCTTGGCCGCGGCGATCGAGGCGAGCGCGCCCTTCGCGGGCTCGAGCCCCTTGTGATCGATGGCGGCGGTGTCGAGGAAGGTGTCGTAGTAGTCGCGCACCTTCTGCGCGTTGCTGCCGTCCGGCGAGTCGGCCGGCAGGCCCTGGATGATCGTCAGGACCTGCTGCTGCGAGCGCTCGTCGAGCTCGGCGAACGAGCCCCAGCTGGTGCGATCCGCCGGGATCTGGTGCGCCTTCATCCAGTTGCCGTCGGCGTACACGAAGAAGTTGTCGCCCGGCTTCACCGAGAGGTCGCGGTTGGCGAGGTCGAGGCCCCAGGGCGCAATCTGCGCCTGCACCGCGACCGGCGCGGTGATGGCCGCGGGCGGCGGCGCACTGGCCGCCGGCGCCTCGGGCGCCTTCTCGGGCGAGTGCTTGCAGCCGGCCGCGAGGATGAGCGGGGCGACCGCGAGGGCGAGCGCGGCGGGGCGTATCGACATGGGACTAACTCCTTAGCTGAGCGGGGCGCCAGGCGCCGTAAGCGAAGACGAGCCAACCGGCGATCCACGCGAGCCCGCCGAAGGGGGTGAGCGCACCCGCGACGCGCGGCGCGCCGAGCGCGAGCGCATACAGGCTCCCGCAGAAGACGACGACGCCGGCGGCGATCAGCACGGCCGCGGCGCGCAGCGCGCCGCGCTCGACGCCGCGCAGGGCGAGGCCGACGCCCAGCAGGCCGAGTGACTGGAAGAACTGGTAGCGTACCGCCGTCTCCCACAGCTCGATCCGCTCGGCGGACAGCGCCCCGCGCAGCCCGTGCTCGCCCAGCGCGCCACACACGGTGGCGAGCGCGAGCAGCACGCCCGCGCAGGTGAGCGCGCGGGCGCTACTCACCGTGCGGACCGAGGAACGGCTTGATCAGATCGAGCGGCAGCGGGAAGACGATGATCTGCGTGCGCTCGTGCGAGATGTCGGCGAGCGTCTGCAGGTAGCGCAGCTGCAGGGCGCTCGGCTGCTGCGCCAGTGCGCGCGCCGCCTCCACCAGCTGTTCGGCCGCCTGGGCCTCGCCCTCGGCGTGGATGATCTTGGCGCGGCGGGTGCGCTCGGCCTCGGCCTGCTTCGCCATGGCGCGGATCATGCTCTCGTCCAGGTCCACGTCCTTGATCTCGACGGTGGAGACCTTGATGCCCCAGTTCTCCGTGCTCTGGTCGAGGATGCGCTGCAGGTCGGCGTTGAGCTTGTCGCGCTGCGCGAGCAGGTCGTCCATCTCGTGCTGGCCGACCACCGAGCGCAGCGTGGTCTGGGCGACCTGGCTCGTGGCCTCGAAGGCGTTGGCGACCTGGATGATGCTCTTGCCGGCGTCCACGATGCGGAAGTAGACGACCGCGTTCACCTTCACCGAGACGTTGTCGCGGGTGATGACGTCCTGCTTGGGTACGTTGAGCACGATGACGCGCAGGTCCACCCGGCGCATCTGCTGCACGACCGGCCAGACGACGATGAGCCCCGGGCCCCGCACGCCGGTGAAACGCCCGAGCGTGAACATGACGGCGCGCTCGTACTCGTTCAGCACCTTGATGGAGCTGAAGACCACCACGAGGATGAGGACGACCAGCGCAACGATGAACGGCATGTGGGACTCCGCGCAGCCTAGGCCGCGCTCACCGCGGCTCGACCCACAATGTTAGACCTTCCACCCTGACGATGCGCGCCGTATCGCCCGCGCGCAGGGGCGCGCTGCTGCGCGCCTGCCAGAGCTCGCCGCCGTAGCGCACCTGACCGCGCCCGGTGAAGTCGCCGAGCACCTCCGCGCTGGCGCCTACCATGCCCTGCGTTCCCGTCTCAACCGGGCGCCGCGCGCTGCGCGTCGCGAGGTAGACGATGCCGGCGATGCCGAGGGCGCCCGCGGTGGCGAACGCCGCGATCAGCGGCCGTCCGACCCGCAGACCCGGCACGTCCGAGTCGAACAGGATGAGCGAGCCGACCACGAAGGCCAGCAGTCCCCCGACCCCGAGCGAGCCGTAGGTGGGGAAGAAGAACTCGGCGATGATCATGCCGACCCCGAGGACGACCAGGGCGAGGCCCGCGTAGTTCACCGACAGGATCTGGAAGGCAAACAGCGCGATCAGCAGGCAGATCGAGCCGGCGACGCCCGGCAGCACCGCGCCGGGGTTGTAGCCCTCGAGCAGCAGGCCCCAGATTCCGATGAGCAGCAGGCCGTACGCCACCGTGGGGTTGGTGATGACCGCGAGCAGCCGCGTGCGCCAGTCCGGCTGCACGTGTACCACGGTGAGGTCGCGCGTCGTGAGCTTCATCACGCCGTTCGCGACGTGCACCTCGCGGCCATCGATGCTCTTCAGCAGGTCGGGCAGGTCAGGCGAGATGACGTCGATGACCTTCTGCTCGAGCGCCGCGGAGGCCGGCAGGCTCGCCGCCCCGCGCACCGCCTGCTCGGCCCACTCGGCATTGCGGCCGCGCAGCTCGGCGAGTGAGCGGATGTAGGCGGTCGCGTCGTTCACCACCTTGCGCTCCATCGCGCTGGTACCGCTCGCCTCGGGCTTGCTCTCGCCCTTACCGTCCGCCGCGGAGCCGTCCTTGCCGGCGGGCGCGGCGCCCGGAACCGGAGGCACCGGGGCCCCGCCCTCGCCCCCGATCGACACGGGGGTCGCCGCGCCCAGGTTCGTGGCGGGCGCCATGGCGGCGAGGTGGCTCGCGTAGAGGATGTAGGTGCCGGCGCTCGCCGCGCGCGCCCCCGAGGGGCTCACGTAGCTCACCACCGGGACCGGCGAGGCGAGGATGGCGCGGATTATGTCGCGCATCGCACTGTCGAGGCCGCCCGGGGTGTCGAGCTCGAGCACCACGAGCCGCGCACCGCTTCGTTGCGCCTGCTCGATGCCCTTGACCACGTAGCGCGCGGTCGCGGGCCCGATGGCCCCGTCGATGTCGAGCACCACGGCGGTGCCCGGAGCGGGGCCGGCCGCCGGCACGACGGCGGCGAGCGCCAGCAGGAGTGCGGCGGCGAGGGAGCGAATCACGGCGCCCGAGCGTGGGGTTCCCATGAAACGTCACCCTACTCTTTGCGCGGCGACCGCCGCAATCGCCGGCGCGAACGCTCAGCGCGGCTTGGGTCGGCGGATCGAGCGCGGGGTGCGCGGGAGCCCGGTGTGCTGGGTGCGAAATGGGCGCCGGGCGCGCTGCCCCTCCGGGCGGGTGCCGGTGCCGGAGGGCTGGTAGGCGGGAATCAGGTGGCGGCGGCCGCTGCCGATCAGGTCGGCCCGGCCCATGCGCCGCAGTGCCTCGCGCAGCACCGGCCAGTTGTCCGGGTCGTGGTAGCGCAGGAAGGCCTTATGCAGGCGGCGGATGCGCAGGCCCTTCGGCACGAGGACGCCCTCGCTGTCGCGCGTCACGCGCTTCAGCGGGTTCTTGCCGCTGTGGTACATGGCGGTGGCGGTCGCCATCGGCCCGGGCAGGAAGGCCTGCACCTGGTCGGCCCGCAAGCCGTTCTTCTTCAGCCACAGGGCGAGCTCGAGCATGTCCTCGTCGCAGGTGCCGGGGTGCGCGGCGATGAAGTACGGGATGAGGTACTGCTCCTTGCCCGCCTCGCGCGAGTAGCGCTCGAAGAGCTCCTTGAAGCGGTCGTAGGCGCCCACCCCGGGCTTCATCATTTTCGACAGCGGCCCCTCGGCGAGCGCCTCGGGGGCGATCTTGAGGTAGCCCCCGGTGTGGTGCTGCGCGAGCTCCTTGACGTACTCGGGCGACTCGATGGCCAGGTCGTAGCGCACGCCCGAGGCGATCAGCACCTTCTTGATCCCGGGGAGCGCACGCGCGCGCCGGTAGAGGCGGATGAGCGGGGTGTGATCGGTGTTGAGATTGGGACAGATGCCGGGATACACGCACGAGGGGCGGCGGCAGGCGCTCTCGATCTCGCGGCTCTTGCAGGCGAGCCGGTACATGTTGGCGGTCGGCCCGCCGAGGTCGGAGATCACGCCGGTGAAGCCCGGCACGGTGTCGCGCACCGTCTCGAGCTCGCGCAGCACCGAGTCCTCCGAGCGGCTCTGGATGATGCGCCCCTCGTGCTCGGTGATGGAGCAGAAGGTGCAGCCGCCGAAGCAGCCGCGCTGGATCGCGACCGAGAAGCGGATCATCTTGTAGGCGGGAATGGCGGCGTCGCCGTAGAAGGGGTGCGGCGCGCGGCGGTAGGCCCGCTCGTACACCCAGTCCATCTCGGCCGTCGACAGCGGCAGCGGCGGCGGGTTCAGCCACACGTCGCTGTCGCCGTGGCGCTGCACGAGCGCGCGCGCGTTTCCCGGGTTCGACTCGAGGTGCAGGATGCGCGAGGCGTGCGCGTACAGCACCGGGTCGGCCGCGACCGCCTCGTGCGAGGGCATGCGGATGACGCTGCGCTCGCGGTCGGCGTTCTTCACACGCCGCACGAAGCGCACCACTTTCTCGGCGGCGGGCGCGCCCGCGCAGGCGGGCGCAGCCGGCGCGCCCGGCGAGGGGCCGGTCGCGCTCATCGCGTACGGGTCCACCGCGGCGTTGAGGGGCCCGGGCGCGTCGAGGTGCGTCGAGTCGATCTCTATGAAGTCCGCCGGGGTGGCCTTGCGCACGAACACCGTGCCGCGCAGGTCGGTGATGTCCGCGATCGCCTCGCCGGAAGCGAGACGGTGCGCGAGCTCACAGATCTGCCGTTCGCCGTTGCCGTACACCAGCAGGTCGGCCTTCGCGTCGAGCAGCACCGAGCGGCGTACCTTCTCGGACCAGTAGTCGAAGTGCGCGATGCGCCTGAGCGACGCCTCGATCCCGCCGACGACGATCGGCACGTCGCGGAAGGCCTCGCGGGCGCGCTGCGCGTACACGATCACCGAGCGGTCCGGGCGGCGCCCGCCGACGCCGCCGGGCGTGTAGGCGTCGTCGCTACGCAGGCGCCGGTCCGCGGTGTAGCGATTGACCATCGAGTCCATGTTGCCGGCGGTGATGCCGAAGAACAGGTTCGGACGCCCGAGCGCGGCGAACGCCTCGGCGCTGTGCCAGTCGGGCTGGGCGATGACGCCGACGCGGAAGCCCTGCGCCTCGAGCACCCGGCCGACGATCGCCATGCCGAAGCTCGGGTGATCGACGTAGGCATCCCCGGTGACGATGATGACGTCGCAGCTGTCCCAGCCGAGCAGGTCCATCTCCGCGCGCGACATGGGCAGGAACGGGGCCGTGCCGAAGCGTGCGGCCCAGTGCTTGCGATAGGCGTAGATGTCGCGTGCGCTGTGCATGGCGGGGGCGCATTAGAGCAGAACTGCGCCGGGGGGGCACCCGGGCGTGATGCAGCGCGGCGCGGGCGGGGGCTCGGCGGCCGGCGCGGCCGGCGGGTGACTTATTGCTGCTCGTGGCGCGCGCTATTGGCGCGCTGACGGTCGGACTGGTGGTCGTAGCTAATGACGCGCGTGAGCTGCCAGGTGCCGCCCTCCTGCCTCCAGAGCATCACGAACCGGGCGATGCCGCTCTTGGCCGGATCGCAGCGCGCGCCCTGGCGGGGGTCACAGAAGACGTGCGCGCCCATCTCCACGGCTCCGTAATGCGCGAGCGGGTAGACCTCGAGCGTGCCCGCGACCAGCTCGCGGTGCACCTTGCCGCAGATGTTGTTCCGGATGGCCTCCAGAAAGGCCTCGCGGCCACGGCTCAGGCCCGTCTGGTCGTGGTAGAACTCGAGGTCGCCGGCGACCAGCGCGCCGAGCTGCGCGAGATCGCAGTGGTTGTAGGCGGCGAAGAGCTCGGCGTCGAGCGCCGTCACGGTGCGCAGCAGCTGCGTCTGCGCGCCGGGGGCGCTGACCTCCTGCACCGACCCCGGCGTCGTGACCAGGAGCATGAGGCCGCCGCACAGAGCCGCGCCGACACCCGCCGCGCGCCCGCCCGTCGTGATCGTGCCCATCGCCGTCCCCTCGAGTAGCCCGCGCGCAGCATAACCCGGCGCAGGGGCTGGCCGGCGCTTGATGTTACCAAGTTACCATGGTACATTTATCACATGAAGGAGATCACCCGCACGCAGACCGGCGTGCGCCTCGAGAGCCGCCTGCTCAAGGTACTCAAGGCGCTCGCGACCGACCTCGACCTCTCGCTCGGGGACCTCCTCGAGGGCATCGTGCTGCACGCGTTCGAGGGCAAGGCGCCCTTCTCCGCCGCGACGCTGAAGAAGATCCGCGCACTGCGCGCGGTGTACGGGCTCGACCTGACGGCGCGCGACTCGCATCAGTTGCAGGAGGCCGGCACAGATGGCCACTGAAGAAACCAGCCTCGCGCGCTTTCTCGCCGGGAAGGTCCGCCCGGCCGAGCTCTCGCACCGCGAACACCTGCGGTTCGCCTTCCTGACGCTCGGCCGCTACGACTTCGCCGAGAGCGTGCTGCGCTACTCGCGCGCGCTGCGCGCCGTGGCCGAGCAGGCCGGCCGGCCCGAGAAGTTCAACCAGACGCTGACGATCGCCCTGCTGTCGCTGATCGCCGAGCGGCGGGCGGCGGCTGGCGGCGGGGATTTCGCGGACTTCGCGCGCGCGCATCCGGAGCTCTTCGATCGCTCGCTCCTCGCCCGGTGGTACGGCAGCGAACGGCTCGGCTGCGCGCTCGCGCGTCGCGCCTTTCTCCTGCCGGAGTCGCGCGCCGCACTCGCACCAGGACGAGAGGCAGCAGAGCGAGCAGCCACGCTCAGCTGAGCGCCCCGGCGCCAGCGCCGTTCTTTGCCACGACCTGGGGTCTACAGCAGCTTCGCGCCGTTGCTGCGCCGCTGAGGGCTCTTCTTATTAGTAGAGGAGCGCCGCGCGCCGCTCGGCGGCCCAGGCGGCCTCGTCCGTCGCGGCGAGCTTGTCCAGGTCACCGGGGGCTGCGGCGGGATCGTCGACCCAGCTGCGCAGCAGCTCGCCGCCGTTGATGACGTCGATGGGAAGGCGCCCCTGCTCGTACTCGTAGGGAAAGTCGCGCCACAGAGGGTAATCCGGGCGCAGCCGCCGCAGCGCCTTGAAGGCGAGCGCGAACAGCCGCCAGGGGCGGAAGGCGTCGTGCACGTAGTAGAGCGGGTCCTCGACCTGCACCTGCACGCCCGCGCACAGCTTGCCCGCGTGCTTGTGGAACGTCGGCTCGAAGTAGCAGGGCCGCAACCGGCACCCCGCGAGCCACTGCGGCGCGAGGCGCTGCATCTCGGCGAGGAGCTCCGCGGCCGGCAGGTCCGGCGCCCCGAAGAGCTCGAGCGGCCGCGTCGTGCCGCGCCCCTCCGAGAGCGTCGTGCCCTCGAGCATCACCGTGCCGGGGTAGCAGCGCGCCATGAACAGATTCGGCGCGTTCGGGCTCGGGTTCACCCAGGTGCGCTCCCCGAGCGGCCAGCCGTAGCCGGGCGCCTCCCCGGGGCGGTAGCCCTCGAGCGGCACGATCTGGCAGTCGACGTTCAGGCGCAGGCTCGCGACGAAGAAGCGCGCGAGTTCGCCCATGGTCAGGCCGTGGCGCATCGGCAGGGGACCTGCGCCCACGAAGCTCTCCCACCCGGGCCGCAGCGCGAGCCCCTCCACCGGGCGTCCCACGGGATTGGGCCGATCGAGCACCCACACGCTCTTACCGTGCGCGGCGGCCGCCTCGAGCACGTAGCGCAGCGTCGTGATGAAGGTGTAGATGCGGCAGCCGAGGTCCTGCAGGTCGACGAGCAGGACGTCGAAGGTGTCGAGCATCGCCGGGGTCGGCCGGCGCACGCTGCCGTACAGGCTGAACACCGGGATGCCGTGGGCCGGGTCCACGAAGTCCGGCGACTCGACCATGTTGTCCTGCTTGTCCCCGCGCAGGCCGTGTTGCGGGCCAAGCGCCGCGCTCAGCGTGAGATCGGGAAGGGCGGCGAGTGCATCGAGGGAGTGCGTGAGATCGCGGGTGACCGAGGCGGGATGAGCGAGGAGCGCCACGCGGCGCCCGGCGAGCGGCCGGCGCAGCTGCCGGTCGGCGATCAGGCGCTCGAGGCCGACCCTCATGGCACGCGCGCCGCGAGCACAAGGCCCGCGGCGTGATGGAAGTCGGGACGCCCCGCGGGATGGCACAGCGCCCAGTAGGAGAGCACGCCGCGCTCGTCCTCGAGCACCGCCGCGAGCCCGACGCGCAGCGCCGTGCCGCGCGCGAAGAGCCCCGCGAGCGGTACGCGCGCGCTCAGTTGCAGGCTCCCGTCGCCGCGCCGGACGCTGACGCGCGGCGCGGCGGCGAGCTCGGCGGCCCGCATGCCCTGGCGATAGTCATCGAAGCGATACGCGGCCCAGTCCCCGGCCGCCGAGAAGTTGAATTCGCAGTAGCCGGTCCCTTCGGCGGCGAGGAAGGCCTCGAAGCAGGTGTGCCGCCAGAGCTCCTCCGCCCGCACCCCACCCTCCCCCGCCGGGAGCCGCACGCGGCTCAGGTCGGCGAGGAGCTGGAACTCGCAGCCGAGCCAGCCGGGTTCGTCGGCGCACAGCAGCGCCGTGACAGTCGCGCCCGCGGGCGTCGCCGCCTGCGGGTGCGCCACGAGTGCGCGCCGGGGCGCGGCGGACGGCGTGCGCTCAGGGCGCAAGCCAGCTCCGCAGGGCGTCGTTCACGGCGAGCGGCCGCTCGATGGCCGAGAGGTGCCCGCACTCGGGAATGACGCTGAGGCGCGCCCCGGGAATCCCTTCGGCCATCTCGCGCGCGAGATCCGGAGGCGTGAGCGCGTCGCCATCGCCGACGACGACGAGCGTCGGGCAGCGGATGCGCGCGAGGCCGCCGCGCGAGTCGGGGCGGGCCATGTTGGCATTCTGCTGGTTGAGGTAGCCGTCGCGACCGACCTCGGCGGCCATCTCGTGGATGAGTGCCCGCAGCCGCGCCTCCTGGGCACGCGAGGGGTGCACGAAGCGCGGGATGAGCGCATCCACCACCGGCGTCAGACCCGCGGTGCGCACGACGTCCATCTGCGCACGGCGCGCGGCACGCGCCTCCTCGGAGTCCGCGCGGGCCTGGGTATCGAGGAGCGCGAGCTTCACGACGCGCGGCGCCTCCTGACGCAGGATCTCGAAGGCGATGTAACCGCCCATCGAGAGGCCGACGAGCGCGAAACGCGGCGGTGCGTCCGCGAGGATGCGCCGGGCAATGCCGGCCATGCTGTCATCGCGCGTGTGCGTGGCGATGGTCACCGGGCCGTACGGCCACAGCACCGGCAGCTGCGACGCGTACAGGCGCGCCGAGGCCAGCAGTCCCGGAATCAACACGACGGGCAGCGACTCCATCCGGGGCGCGAGGGTAACATGCGCGGATGTGGCACCGCATCGCGCTCATCCTGCTCGTCCTCGCCGCACCGGCGCTGGTCGCGGCGGCAGCCGCGCCACGCGGCGGCGCCGCTCCTGCGCCGGCGCTGCAGCCCGAGGCGGCCGCGCGCTTCGCGGCGCTCGCGCTCAAATGCCTGCACCAGGAATACCCCAACCACGTCTCACATACGCTCAACAGCGACGCCGACGCGCGCCCGCCCCGGCAGCTGACGCCGGCCTTCTACGGCTGCCTCGACTGGCACTCGGACGTTCACGGCCACTGGCTGCTGGTGCGGCTGTTGCGCACCTACCCGCAGGCGCCGTTCGCGGCCGAGGCCCGCGCGGCGCTCGAGCAGAGCTTCACCGCGCAGAACATCGCCGCCGAGACGAGCTACCTGCGCGCCCCGGGACGCGCCTCGTTCGAGCGTCCCTACGGGCTCGCCTGGCTGCTCACGCTCGCGGCGGAGCTGCGCGCGTGGGACGACCCGGACGCGCGGCGCTGGTCGGCGACCCTCGCGCCGCTCGAGACCGAGGCGGTCACGCGCCTCGAGAGCTGGCTGCCGAAGCTGCACTACCCGATCCGCATCGGCGAGCACGACCAGACGGCGTTCTCCTTCGGACTCGCCTGGGACTGGGCCGGCCTCACCGGGGACACGCACATGCGCGAGCTGCTCGCCGACGCCGCGGCGCGCTTCTACCGCGCCGACGTGAACTGCCCGCTCGCCTACGAGCCCTCGGGCGAGGACTTCCTGTCACCGTGCCTGGCGGAGGCGGACTTCATGCGCCGCGTGCTGCCGCCGCGTGAGTTCGCCGCCTGGCTCGGCGCCTTCCTGCCGCAGATCCCCCGGGGCGCCGCCGGCGCCTGGCTCGCCCCCGGGGTCGTGACCGATCGCTCAGACCCGAAGCTCGCGCACGTTGATGGCCTGAACCTCAGCCGCGCGTGGATGCTCGAGGGCATCGCGCACGGCCTGCCGCCGAAGGATGCGCGGATTCCGGCGCTGCGCGCCGCCGCGCAGGCGCACGCGGCGGCGGCGCTGCCGGCGGTGACCGGCGAGTACTACGAAGGCGGCCACTGGCTCGGCACCTTCGCGGTGTATCTCACGACCCAGGCGGGCATCGCGCCGCGCTGAAGGCTCACGCGAGCGCGCCGCGCAGCTCCTCGATCAGGTCGGCAACGTCCTCGACCCCCACCGAGAGACGGACCAGGCCGTCGCCGATGCCGAGCGAGGCACGCAGCTCGGGGGGAACCGAGGCGTGCGTCATGATCGCCGGGTGCTCGATCAGGCTCTCGACCCCGCCCAGGCTCTCGGCGAGCGAGAACAGCTCGCAGCGCTCGAGCGCGCGGCGTGCGGCCGCCAGGCCGCCGCGCAGCACCGCGGTGACGATGCCGCCGTACTGCCCGTGCATCTGCTCGCGCGCGAGCGCGTGCTGCGGATGGCTCGCCAGCCCCGGGTAGTAGACGCGCTCGATCGCCGGGTGCGCCTCGAGGAACTGCGCGATCGCGAACGCGTTGGCGCAGTGGCGCTCCATGCGCAGCGCGAGCGTCTTGATGCCACGCAGGGTGAGGAAGGAGTCGAACGGGCCGGGCACGGCGCCCACCGCGTTCTGCAGGTAGGCGATGCGCTCGGCGAGCGCGGCGTCCGCGCGCACGATCGCCGCGCCGCCGATCGCATCCGAGTGCCCGTTCAGGTACTTGGTGGTCGAGTGCATGACGAGGTCGAAGCCGTGCTCGAGCGGGCGCTGGAGGTAGGGAGTCGCAAAGGTGTTGTCGCACACCGAGAGCAGCCCGTGGCGACGCGCGACCGCGGCGACCGCCGTGAGGTCCACGATCTTCAGCAGCGGGTTGGTCGGCGTCTCGACCCAGACGAGGCGCGTGTCCGGGCGGATCGCCGCCTCGAGCACGCCGCTGTCGCTCAGGTCGACGAACGACACCGTGAGCGCCGCCGAGCGCTTGCGCACGTTCTCGAACAGCCGATAGCTGCCGCCGTAGAGATCGTGCATGGCGATGACGTGCGCGCCGGCGTCGAGCAGCTCGAGCAGCGTCGCCGTGGCGGCCATTCCCGAGGCGAACGCGAACGCCTGCGCGCCGCCCTCAAGGTTGGCGAGCGCCGCCTGCAGCGCGTCGCGCGTCGGGTTCTGGGTGCGCGAGTACTCGTAGCCCTGGTGCACGCCCGGGCTCGACTGCACGTAGGTCGAGGTCGCGTAGATGGGCGGCATCACCGCCCCGGTGAGGGGGTCCGGGCGCTGGCCGCCGTGGATGACACGCGTGGCAAAGCGCTCTTTGTCGTCGCTCATGCGGAAGGCACCTTTCGCGGGGTAAGGGGGCAGCCGGGCGCTGCGCTCACTGGCGGCGGCGCAGCCAGTTGAGCAGGTCGATGCGCGTGATGAGTCCCTGGAACTCGCTGCCGTGCATGACGATGGCCACCATGCCGCGCTTGAAGATCTCCATCAGCTGCGTCACCGGCGCATCGACCGGCACGGTGACCAGGTTGCGCGCCATCGCGCGCGTCACGGGCTCGCCGAACAGCGCCGGGTTGGCGAGCACCTCGTGCAGGATGTCTTCCTCGTCGACGATGCCGACGATGCGCCCGTCCTGCATCACCGGGACCTGCGAGACGTCGTAGAGCTTCATGCGGCGGTAGGCGGCCATGACCGGCTCGGTGGCGTTCACCGTCACCGCGGCGTGCTCGGCGTGCGGCCGGGCGATGAGGTCGCGCAGGTCGTTGGTGTGCTCGCGCGCGAGGAAGCCCTGGTCGAGCATCCAGTAGTCGTTGTAGACCTTGGAGAGGTACTTGTTGCCGCTGTCGCACACGAAGGTCACGACCCGCCTGGGTTCCTTCTGGGCGCGGCAGTAGCGCAGCGCCGCCGCGAGCAGCGTGCCGGTCGAGGTGCCGGCGATGATGCCCTCCCGGGCGAGGAGTTCGCGGCAGGTGCGGAAGGCCTCGGCGTCCGGAATGCTGTACGCGGCGCGCACGTGCGAGAAATCCCCCACCGGCGGCACCGAGTCCCCGCCGATGCCCTCGACCAGCCACGAGCTCATCTTCTCCGGGAGCTCGCCGGTGAGCGCATAGCTGGCGAGCCCCGAGCCCACCGGGTCGGCGAGCACCAGCTCGACCGCGGGCGCGACGCGCGCGAAGAAGTGCGTGAGTCCCGCGAGCGTGCCGCCCGTGCCGGCGCCGCACACGATCGTGTCCAGTTTCTGCTCCATCTGCGCCCAGATCTCCGGGGCGGTCGTCTCCTCGTGCGCCTGCGCGTTGGCCGGGTTGCCGAACTGGTTGACGAAGTAGGAGTTGGGCGTCTCGCGCGCGAGCCGCTCGGCGAGGTCGCGGTAGTACTCCGGGTGCCCCTTGCTCACGTCCGAGCGCGTCATCAGCACCTCGGCGCCCATCGCCCGCAGGTGGAAGATCTTCTCCTGGCTCATCTTGTCGGGGATGACGAGCAGCAGGCGGTAGCCCTTCTGCGCCGCCACCAGGGCGAGACCCAGGCCGGTGTTGCCGGCGGTCGCCTCGATCAGCGTGCCGCCGGGCTTGAGCGCGCCGGATCGCTCTGCGCCCTGGATGAGGTAGAGCCCGACGCGGTCCTTGATCGAGCCGCCCGGATTCTGGTTCTCGAGCTTCAGGAACAGCTGGCACGGGCCGGTATCCAGGTGCCGCACGGCCATGAGCGGCGTATTGCCGATCATCTCCAGCACGTTGGGATACACCTGCGGCGACATGCGGGACAGTCCGGAAGGAGGCGTCGGCGCGATTGTAACGCCCCGGCGCGCTCAGGCGGGCGGGCTCTTCAGGCGGCGCGGACGATGATTCCCGAGGCCACCCAGCCGCGCAGCAGCGTCGCCGCCTGCGCGGCGGCCGCCGTCGGGCCGAGCTCCTCGCACAGCAGTTCGCACAGCTCCCCGAACGGCCAGCCGCTGCGCGCGGCGTCGAGTACCGCGGCCTCGGTCGTCGGCAGCGAGCGGAAGTAGCTGCTGAGCCCGTGCCGCCACAGCAGCCACGGCACCGGGGCGGCGTTGAGCTCGGCGCTCGGCCGCTCGCGCTCCTCGGTGAGCGCCTGCCAGATCGGCGGCACGTTCCAGTGCAGCGCGATGCGCTGCACGCTCGGGTGCAAGGTGAAGCGCAGCTGCGCCCACTCCCCGGGCGGCACGCGCGCGAGCTGTTCGTGCTCGAGCGGCTCGGCGTCGGCTGCGTCGAACACGCCCGTCATCAGCCACTCCCAGCGGGCGAGCTCGGCGAGCAGCGGCGCGGCCGCGTAGTCCTCGTGCGCGCCGAGGAAGTTGGCCAGGTCATCGCCGTAGTAGCGGATGGAGAAGAACGGCGAGTCGTGCGTGCGCACGTACTCGGCGGCCAGCGTCGCGAAGTCCGACTCCCCGAGCAGGCGCGCGAGCGCGGGAAAGTTGCTGCCGAGCGCCTCGGCGAGGCGGCTGCGGTAGGCGTGCGCGTAGATGCCGAGCCGGGTGGCCGCCGGCACCCGCGGCGTGCCGAGTACGTGACGCTCCACGGCCGCATCCCCGCGCAGCAGGTAGTCCTGGAAGTCGCCCTGCAGCTCCCCGAGCGTGCCCATGGATCAGCCGACGGCGTCGCGCGCGGGCGCGCGGGCGCGCTCGCGGGAGCGGGCCGGGCTTTCGGCGAGCACGCGCGCGCTCACCGCGCGCGCCTGCGCGAGCTCGGCGCACAGCTCCTCGAGCGGCGGGATGTGATCGTCGCGCTCGATCATCGTCGACACCGCACCCAGGCGACGCACGGCCTGCGCGTACAGCTGCCAGACCGGATCGGGCACGGGGTGATCGTGGGTGTCGACCAGGTAGTCGCCGTGGTTCTCGTGGCCGGCGAGGTGGATCTGCTGCACGCGCTCGGCCGGAATCGCGCCGAGGTACGCGAGCGGCTCGAACTCGTGGTTGACCGCGCTCACGTAGATGTTGTTGACGTCGAGCAGGATCAGGCAGTCGGCGCGGCCGGCGACCTCGCCCAGGAACTCCCACTCCGTCAGGCGCGAGTCGCGGAAGGCGACGTAGCTGGAGACGTTCTCGAGCAGGATGCGCCGTCCGAGGAAGTCCTGCACCGTGCGCACGCGCTCGACGACGTGCGCGAGCGCCTCCTCGGTGTAGGGCAGCGGCAAGAGGTCGTGGGTGTTGCGCCCCGCGACCCCCGTCCAGCACAGATGATCCGATACCCAGGCGGGCTCGACGCGCGCGGCGAGCGCCTTCAGCTGGCGCAGGTACTCGCGGTCGAGCGGCGCGCTGCTGCCGATCGACAGCGACACGCCGTGCATCGCGAGCGGGTAGCGCTCGCGGATGCGCATCAGGTAGTCGAGCGGCTTGCCCCCGGGCACCAGATAGTTCTCGGTGAGCACCTCGAACCAGTCGACCGGGGGCTCGTCGGCGAGGATCGCCTCATAGTGTTCGACCCGGAGGCCGAGACCGAAGCCGAGAGACGGGCGAGTCAGCATGCGCGGTCCGAGAGTGCGAGCCGGGCGCTCTCGTGCGCCCGGCTCGCTGCGGATCACTTGGACTTGGCTTTCGCCGCGTCACACTCCGCCTGGGTCATCGACAGGTACCCCTTACCCTTGCAGGAGTTCTGACCCTTGCAAGCGTTGTTGGCGCTCTTGCACGCCGACTGACCCTTGCAGGAGTTGACACCGGCACACTTCACCTTTGCTTCGTCGGCGCTGGCGGTGCTTACCGCGGCCGAGAACATCACCGCGGCGACCGCGGCCAGGGCAACACTGGACAGCTTTTTCGAAGTCATTCGGAAGTCTCCTCTAGAGGAACGTGGTCCGCCGCGGATTGTACGCCCTGCCTCCACGTAGAGCGTGTGTCGCGCGTGGACGACAAGCTCCACCAACACGACGATCGCCCCAGGACACCCAGGCGCAGCGGCTTATACAGTAGACCGGTATAGCAGACACTGGATTACAGGCGCGAGCAACAAGAGAGACGCGCGTGCGGCGCTCCGTCGCGCGAAACGCTCGCCTCGTCGCCTGACGCACTGCGATCAGTTGCAGTAGAATTGGAGTGCTTGCGCCTGAGCCTTCCAGGCGCGCTCCACTGATCGAGTGCAAGCGGTGACGGAATGACCGACGTCCGACGCGACGCCATCTGCGTGCGTGGCGCACGCCAGAACAACCTGAAGAACCTCGATCTCGACATCCCGCTCAACGAGCTGATCGTCGTCACCGGGGTCTCGGGCTCGGGCAAGTCCTCGCTCGTGTTCGACACGCTGTACGCCGAAGGACAGAGACGCTACGTCGAGACCTTCTCCCCGTACGCGCGACAGTTCCTCGACCGCATGGACAAGCCACAGGTCGAGTCGATCCACGGCATCCCGCCGGCGATCGCCATCGACCAGACGAACCCGGTGCGCACCTCGCGCTCGACCGTCGGCACGATGACCGAGCTCAACGATCACCTGAAGCTCCTCTACGCGCGCGCGGCGGCGCTCTTCTGCCGGCGCTGCGGCGCCCCCGTGCGGCGCGACAGCGCCGAGAGCATCTACGCCGACCTCGCCGCCCGCGCCGCCGCCGCGGGCGACCCGCGCGTGCTCGTCACGTTTCCGGTGACCGTGCCGGAGAACTTCGGCGTCGCGGAGGTCCGCGAGCTCCTCGAGCGCCAGGGCTACACGCGCTTTCACGAGGCCCCGGCGGGGCCCGCCGCGCCTGCCGCCGCCGGCAAGGCACCGCGCGGGCGGCGCAAGAAGGCGCCGCCCGCGCCGGCCATCACCCTGGAGGTCATCCAGGACCGCCTGCGCCTCGGGGGCGCCGAGCGCGGCCGCGTACTCGAGTCGCTCGAGGCGGCGCTGCGCGTCGGGCGCGGACGCGTCGCCGTGCGGGTCCTCGGGGACGGGGAGGCGCCCGAGGTGCGTGCGACCTGGCGCTACTCGAGCGAGCTGCACTGCGCGGAGTGCGACCTCGCCTACCGCGAGCCCACGCCCAGCCAGTTCTCCTTCAACTCCCCGCTCGGGGCGTGCGAGACCTGCCGTGGCTTCGGCCGCACCATCGGCATCGACTACGGGCTCGTCATCCCCGACGAGACCAAGTCGCTGCGCGGCGGGGCGATCAAGCCCTGGCAGAGCAAGTCCTACGCGGAGTGCCAGGAGGACCTCGAGCGTCTCGCCAAGCTGCGCGGCGTGCCCCTCGACACGCCCTGGCGCGAGCTGCCCGCCGAGGCGCGCCGCTGGGTCATCGAGGGCGAAGGCGCCTGGTCGAAGAAGGTCTGGTACGGCGTGAAGCGCTTCTTCGCCTGGCTCGAGACACGCGCCTACAAGATGCACGTGCGCGTACTGCTCTCGCGCTACCGTGCCTACACGCCCTGCAGCGTCTGCGATGGCGCGCGCCTGAAGAGCGAGGCGCTGCTGTGGCGCCTCGGCACGCGCGAGCTCGCCGAGCAATCCCTCGGCGGCACGCCGAGGTTCAGGCCGCAGGGCGTGCAATGGACTCCGGAGCGGCTCGACTCGCTCCCGGGCCTGTCCCTGCACGACGTCGTGCTCCTGCCGCTCGAGCGCAGCTACGCGTTCTTCCGGGACCTGAAGCTCCCGCCGCCGCTCGATGAGGCGACCGAGCTGCTGCTCGGGGAGATCCGCGGGCGCTTTCGCTACCTGGTCGACGTGGGCCTGGCCTACCTCACCCTCGACCGGCAGTCGCGCACGCTCTCGGGCGGGGAGGTGCAGCGGATCAACCTCACCACCGCGCTCGGTACCTCGCTGGTCAACACGCTGTTCGTGCTCGACGAGCCCTCGATCGGCCTGCACCCGCGCGACATGCTGCGCGTGATCGGCGTCATGAAGCGCCTGCGCGACGCCGGCAACTCCCTCGTCGTCGTCGAGCACGACCCGCAGATCATGCTCGAGGCCGACCGCGTCCTCGACCTCGGGCCCGGGGCCGGCGAGCGCGGCGGGGAGGTGGTGTTCTTCGGCACCCCGGCGGCGCTGCGCGCGCACGGCGCCTCGCTCACCGGGCAATACCTCTCCGGAGGCAAGGCGGTCAGCGCGCCGGCCGCGAAGCCCACGCGCCGCGGCGCGCCCGATGCGGGCGCGGTGGTCGCCGAGGCGCGCTCCAACCGCTGGTTGGAGCTCAAGGGGGCGTGCGAGCACAACCTGAAGAACCTCGACGTGCGCATCCCGCTCAAGCGCCTGGTGTGCGTCACCGGGGTCTCCGGCTCGGGCAAGTCGACGCTGGTCGAGGACGTGCTCTACCCGGCGCTGCTGAAGTACCGCGGACGGCCCACCGAGGCGCCCGGGCAGTTCGCCGGGCTCGCCGGCGCCGAGCTCATCGACGACGTCGTCATGGTCGACCAGAACCCCATCGGCCGCACGACGCGCTCCAACCCCGCGAGCTACGTCGGCGCCTTCGACGCGATCCGCGCGCTGTTCGCCGCGGAGCCCGCCGCGCAGGAGCGCAAGTACACCCCCGGCACGTTCAGCTTCAACTCCGGCAACGGGCGCTGCCCGACCTGCAGCGGCAACGGCTTCGAGCACGTCGAGATGCAGTTCCTCTCCGACGTCTACCTGCGCTGCCCCGACTGCGACGGGCGGCGCTACCGCGAGGAGATCCTCGACATCCGTCGCGAGGGCGCCGACGGCCGGCGCCTCAACATCGCCGAGGTGCTCGAGCTCACCGTGACCGAGGCGCGCGCCTTCTTCGCCGACGCGCCCGAGGTGGCCCAGCGCCTCGCGCCGCTCGCGGACGTGGGACTGGAGTACCTGAAGGTCGGCCAGCCGGTGCCGACCCTCTCGGGCGGGGAGGCGCAGCGCCTGAAGCTCGCCGGTCACCTCGCGCAGGCCGGCTCGGTGCTCTCCCCCACCACGCACCGCGGCAAGCTGTTCCTGTTCGACGAGCCGACGACCGGGCTGCACTTCGAAGATGTCGCCAAGCTGCTGCGCGCGTTCCGCAAGCTCCTGGTCGCCGGGCACTCGCTCCTGGTCATCGAGCACAACCTCGACGTCATCCGCGCCGCCGACTGGATCATCGACCTGGGCCCCGAGGGCGGCGAGCGTGGCGGGGAGATCGTCTGTGCCGGCACTCCCGGGCAGGTGCGCGCGGTGGCGCGCTCCTTCACCGGCCAGGCGCTCGCTTCCTACGAGACGGCGCTCGCGCCCTCGGCGCCGCTCGCGGCGGTCGCCGAGCCCGCGGCACCCTACGCCGGCGCGCGCCGCCGCGGGCACGACGCGATCGTCATCCACAAGGCACGCGAGCACAACCTGAAGGACATCGACGTCGAGATCCCGCGCGATCGCTTCACGGTCGTCACCGGCGTGTCGGGCTCGGGCAAGTCGACGCTCGCCTTCGACATCCTCTTCAACGAGGGCCAGCGCCGCTACCTCGAGTCACTGAACGCCTACGCGCGCCAGTTCGTGCAGCCGGCGGCGCGCCCGGACGTGGACGCGATCTTCGGCATCCCGCCCACGGTCGCGATCGAGCAGCGCACCAGCCGCGGCGGCCGCAAGAGCACCGTGGCGACGCTCACGGAGATTTACCACTTCCTGCGCCTGCTGTACGTGAAGCTGGCCACGCAGCACTGCCCGCAGTGCGACTCGGCCATCGAGCCGCAGAGCCCCGCCTCGATCGCCGCGCGTCTGCTGCGCGAGTACCGCGGGCGACGCATCACGCTGCTCGCCCCGCTCATCGTCGCGCGCAAGGGCTACTATACCGACCTCGCCAGGTGGGCCGCGAAGAAGGGCTTCAGGAGCCTGCGCGTGGACGGGGAGACGCTGCCGACCGCGCCCTGGCCGCGCCTGTCGCGCTTCCGCGAGCACACCATCGAGCTGCCCGTGGCCGACGTCGACGTGAGCGTGAAGGGCGAGGCGGCGCTGCGCGCCGCGCTCGCGCGCGCGCTCGACTTCGGCAAGGGCCTGGTGCACGTGCTCGCGCCGGGCAGCGAGCGCGTCACGGTGTTCTCCACCCGGCGCGCCTGCCCCTCCTGCGGCCAGAGCTTCGCCGAGCTCGACCCGCGCCTGTTCTCCTTCAACTCCAAGCACGGCTGGTGCGAGAGCTGCTACGGCACCGGCGTCGTCATGCCGGGCTTCGACGCCGAGCAGAGCGGCGAGGAGATCTGGTGGAACGAGTGGTACGAGCACGAGACGCAGGCGTGCCCGGCCTGCCACGGGGAGCGGCTCAACCCGACCGCGCTCGCCGTGCGCTTCCGCGGCCACTCGATCGCCGGGCTCGCCGCGCACACGGTCGCCGAGAGTCAGGAGTTCTTCGCCCGCCTGCGCCTCGCGCCGCGCGAGCGCGACATCGGCCGCGACCTGCTCGCCGAGATCCGCGCGCGCCTGCGGTTCCTCGAGCGCGTCGGCCTCGGCTACCTACAGCTCGACCGCGCCGCGCCGACGCTCTCGGGCGGGGAGGCGCAGCGCATCCGCCTCGCCGCGCAGCTCGGCTCGAACCTGCAGGGGGTGTGCTACGTGCTCGACGAGCCGACCATCGGCCTGCACCCGCGCGACAACCAGATCCTGCTCGCCGCGCTCACCGAGCTCACCGCGCAGCGCAACACGCTCGTGGTGGTCGAGCACGACGAGGACACCATCCGCCGCGCCGACTACCTGCTCGACCTGGGTCCGCAGGCGGGCGTGCGCGGCGGCGAGGTGGTCGGCTCGGGCACGGTGACGGACCTGATGATGAACCCACGCTCGATCACCGGGCGTTTCCTGCGTGAGCCGCTCCTGCACCCGACCCAGCCGCACCGCCCGGTGAACGCCGCGACTCCGCTGCTGACGCTCGCGCGCGTGCAGCTGCACAACCTGCGCGGCGCCGACGTGCGCTTCCCGCTTGGCCGCCTGGTGGTGGTGACCGGCGTCTCCGGGTCGGGCAAGTCGACCGTGGCGCGCGACGTGCTGTACACCAACCTGCGGCGGCTCCTCGGCGACACGCGCCGCGGTGGGCGCAAGCGCCGCGCCGCGCCCGCGAAGCTCGTCGGCTGCGCCGCCGTGCGCGGGCTCGAGGGCATCGACCGTGTCCTCGAGGTCGACCAGACTCCGATCGGCAAGACGCCGCGCTCCTGCCCCGCCACCTACATCGGCTTCTGGGACGAGATCCGGCGCGTCTACGCCAACACCGGCGAGGCGCGCATCCGCGGCTACAGCACCAGCCGCTTCTCCTTCAACACCGCCGGCGGCCGCTGCCAGGAGTGCGAGGGCCAGGGGGTGAAGACGATCGAGATGAGCTTCCTGCCGGACGTGAAGGTGCCGTGCGACGTCTGCGCGGGCAAGCGCTTCAACTCCGAGACCCTCGCAGTGCTGTGGCGCGAGAAGAGCATCGGGGACGTGCTGGCGATGAACGTCGACGACGCCGTCGACTTCTTCGCCGCCCATCCGCGCGTGCACCACGCGCTCAAGCTCCTGCAGGACGTCGGTCTCGGCTACCTCACGCTCGGCCAGCCGAGTCCGACGCTCTCGGGCGGGGAGGCGCAGCGCATCAAGCTCGTCACCGAGCTCGCCAAGGTGCGCGACGAGGTGGCGCGCGGACCGCGGCAGAAGCCGCTGCACACGCTGTACGTGCTGGACGAGCCGACCGTGGGACTGCACATGGCGGACGTCGAGAAGCTCACCCACGTGCTGCACCGCCTGGTGGCCGCCGGCAACACCGCCGTGGTCGTCGAGCACAACCTCGACGTCATGGCCGAGGCGGACTGGATCATCGACCTGGGCCCGGAGGCCGGCACCGCCGGCGGGCGCATCGTCGCCCAGGGCACGCCCGCACAGGTCGCGCGCCGGCGCGCCCAGTCACACACGGGGCGCGTGCTCAGTGACTTCCTGCGCGAGCGCACGCTGAAGGTCGCCGAGGCCAGCTGACACCCCTACCTCCATCTCCCGGGAGCATCGCCATGGTCCGCCTCACGGGCACGCTTCTGCTCGCCCTGCTCGCCGCCGCACCCGCACCCGCGCCCGCCGCTCCTGCTGCGACCGATGCGTTCCTCGCACGCCTCGTCGGCGACTGGGATCTCACCGGCGCCGTGCGCGGCCGGGCCGTGCACCAGCACGCAGCCGGCCGCTGGGTTCTCGGGGGCGGGTGGCTGCGCCTCGCGCTCACCGACCTCGCCAGGCCGCCCGGCTATCAGGCGAGCGTCTACTTCGGCTTCGACGCCAAGGCGGGCGATTACATCGTGCACTGGCTCGACCCGTTCGGCGCCCCGGGCGCGCGCGTCGTCGGCAGCGGGCACCGCGACGGGGGGACTCTCGTGATCGTCTTTCCGTACGCCGAGGGCGCCTTCCGCGACACGCTCACGCTCCCTGCCGACGCCGCCAGCGGCACGCTGCTCCTCGAGTCGCAGGGCAATGATGGCACCTGGTCCACCTTCGCCTCCTACGCCCTGAAGCGCGTGAGCGCGCAGACACACGGCGGCGCCGAGTAGTACCCTCGCGGCCATGGCCCACGATCTCGTGTGCTGGAGGTGCGGGGCGGCGCTCGCGGAGCTGTCGCTGCCGCTGCGGCGGCTCGACGAGTGCCCCAAGTGCCACGCGGAGCTGCACGTGTGCCGCCTGTGCGTCGACTACGACACGCGCGTCGCCAAGCACTGCCGCGAGCCGACCGCCGAGGAAGTGAGCGACAAGACGCACGCCAACTTCTGCGATCACTTCAAGCCGCGCGTGGGCGCCTACACGCCCCCGAACACGGCCGAGGTCGACCGGGCGCGCGAGGCGCTCGAGAAACTGTTCGGCAAGCGCTGAAGCGCGCCGCCGTTAGGACTTCTTGACGCGCTCGCTCAGGCGCTCGAGGAGCTTCGCGAACGGAGAGTTCTTCTGCACCTCGACGCGCAGGTGGCGCACGCCGCTCTCGTTGAGCGTCTCGCCGTTGCCGTTGTCGATCGTCAGCTCGCTCGCGCCGAGAATCTCCAGGGTCTCCTCGAGGGAGGGCGCGCCGCGGCGGTCCTTGGCGGCGACCTTGCCGTCGCCCCGGGCGCGGCCCTTGGCGGGCGCCGCCACGGGGGTGCCCGGCGGGCGCACCTGCCGCCCGACGGCCACCTTGGGGATCGGCCGGCCGGGAATCTTCTTCTCAACCGGCTTCGCCGCGGCGGGCGGCGCCTGCCCGGCGGGCTCGTCGTCGATCAGCTTGAACTCGTCGACGGGACCGGAGCGCGCGTTCGCGGGCCCGCCGAGGGTGGCCGCCTTCTTGTCCTGGTCGGTGGCGCGCGCCTTCTCCCCGGGGGAGACCGGCACGACGGCGACGGAGGTGAACTCCGAACGCACGTAGTGCGCCACCTGCTTCGCCGAGATCGCGTCGCTGAAGAAGCCGAGCCGCAACCCGAACCACTTGCGCCCGTCGCGGCTGCCCTCGACGGTGTAGAGCGTGTAGGCACTGAAGATCGCCAGCGGCGGCACCTTGTCCAGCTCCACCGGCTGCACCGACCACTGCAGCTGCACGGCGAACAGCACCGGCGCGTTGCTCGTGACCGCTTCCTTGAGCGCCTCGCGCGTGCCGGTATCGTCGGGCTTGAGCATCGGTACCGCGTCGTGCGCGGGATCCTGCGCCGGCGCCTCGCTCCCCTCGGGGCGGCGCGTCTCGAGCATCTTCAGGACCTGGGTGTCGCTCAGCCCGCTCCTGGGCGCGGGTGGCGGCGGCTCGCGCGGCGGCGGCGGTGCACGCATGAGGCGCGTCTCGCCGGTCGCGCTGGCGTCGCCGAGCGCTTTGAGCACCTCGCGCACGTTCGAGTCGCTGAACGCGGGCTTGCCTGCGAGCTCGCCCTTCGCCGCAGCGGCGGCCGGGGCGCGCGACGCGGCGGAGAGCGCGGGCGCGGGGCGCGCCGCGGGCGGCTTCACGGGCGGCGCCGGCGGTAACGGCTTCGCCTGCGGCGCGGCACTCGCGGGGCCGCGTGCCGCGGACGGCGCTCTCGCGGCGGGCGCCGCAGGAGGCGCCGGCGGTGCCGGCCTCTTCGGCGCTGCGGCGGGTGCGGCCGGACGCGCCGCGGGCGGGGTCCTTGCGGCAGGCTGCGGCGGCGGAAAAGGTGCGGGCGGTGCGGGCTTGCGCGCGGGCGCTGCGGGGCGGGAGACCTCGGGGGCCGCCTGCAGTGTCGGCACGCGCACCGAGAGGCTCTCCTCCGGGGACAGCGCCGCGCGGGCCACGGGCGCGCTCGCGCGCGCTGCGGCGACGGGCGGTGGCGGTCCCGCTGCGTGCTGCGCCTGGGCGGCGTTGGCCGCGGCCGCGCGCTCGCGCAGCTTCTTGCCCGGGGCCTCGCCGGCCCATGCGCCCGGATAGATCTCGCGCACGACGTTCAGCCACTCCTCGGCTTCAGCGAGCGTCGCGAAGTAGCCCATGTGCAGACGGAAGCGCTCGCGGCCCTCCTCGAAACGGCGGCTCACGAAGAAGTTGAAGCGCTTGAGCTCGGGAAGGTCGGTCTGGGCGAGCGCCATCGGCGTCGTGGACGAGCACAGATTCAGTACGAACGGACCGGCGGCGGCCGCGGCTGCCCCCGTGTCCCCGGCAGCGGCGCCGCTGCGGGCGTCCGATGCGAAGTTCGGCGTTGCTGTCATAACTTCCCCGAAACGAGACCATCAACTACCGTGGTCTGCCGGCGAATTCGCGCGACGGGGAAGGAGTTGCGAGCGTTCGCGCCAGGTGCGCGATCGTGGCAGCCCCGCCGTCATAGGAATACATCCTTTAGACCGGTGGCTTTGCGTCCCCGTCTTTCGACGGGTTTGCCCTTAACACTGAGGTGCCAGTGTCAAAGCGTCGCTGAACGGAGTCAAGTACTGAAGTGTGCGTCGCCTCGCAAGTGGTGTGACATATGCGTAACGCGCGCGCGGCGCGCCGCCTTATGTCTCAAGGTGGCGCCGCGGCCACGCTCCAGAAGCGGCCGGCGCCGACGAGATGCCGCGCGTAGTAGCCCCTGCGCAGATCGGCGGCGCTCACGGCGACGCCCGCGTGCGGCGCGTGAATGAAGCGGCCGTCGCCCGCGTACACGCCGACGTGATCGACGTGGCGCGCGCGGATGCGGAAGAACACCAGGTCGCCGGGCCTGAGCTGCTCGAGCGGCACGGACTGCGCTCCGCGCTGCTGCTCGGCGGCGGTGCGCGGGATCGTGATGCCGAAGTGCTCGTGCACGTAGAGCGTGAGTCCCGAGCAGTCAAAGCCCGCCTCGTCGGCGCCGCCGAAGTGGTAGGGCGTGCCGACGAGCGTCGCGGCGAGCGCGGCGATGCCCGCGCCCGCATCGTTCGCTGCGGCGGGCTGTGCGGCACTCGGTGGCGGCGGCGGGGGCGGCGGCGGCGCGAGCACGCTGCAGCCGCCGAGGAGCGCGGCGAGCGTGAGGACGATGCGGGCGCGCATGCGCCTGGTGCTGCGCCCGGCGCTAGCGCACGCGCGCGGACGCCTTCGGCTGGGGCAGCGCGCGGGTGCGCGCGGAGGTGAGGCGCGCGAGCTGCTCGATGCCCGCGTAGGTATAGCGGTTCACACCCCGGCGTCCGCTGCGCACCGCCCCGAGCATGGCCGCCGCGACCGTGCGCGCCGGGATGCCGCGGTACACCGCGTAGCGCCCGCCGAGCAGCGGGTTGACGAGCGGCATGAAGACGAGCGCGCTCAGCTCCAGCGGGCGCATCTCCGAGCGCCAGCCCATGAGCAGCGAGGGCTGCAGGATGTCGAGCGACTCGAAGCCGAGCGACTCGAGCTCCTCTTCCATCTCACCCTTGGTGCGCAGGTAGAAGTTGCGCGAGGAGGCATCCGCGCCGACGCTCGAGATCACCACGAAGCGCTTGGCTCCCCCCGCCTGGGCGACGCGCGCGAAGGCGAGCACCGCGCCGACGTCCACGGCGCGGAAGCGCTCCTGCGAGCCCGCGTGGCGGCGCGTGGTGCCCAGACAGCACAGCGCGGCGTCGCAGGCGATGCCCTTCAGCTGCGCCTCGATCTTCTCGAACTGCACGATACGGTTGGCGAGGCGCGAGTGCTCGCGCCCGAGCTGGCGGCGGGTCACGGCGATCACGCGGCTAACGTCGCTGGCCTCGAGCAGCGCCTCGAGGGTCCGGGAGCCGACCAGACCGCTCGCTCCGGCGAGCAGTATCACTCTAGCGTCCGCGTCCGCCATCGCCGCACCGTCCGCCCGTGGTCCACGGATGTTGTTTTGGCACGCGCAGCTTAGGAGCGGGCCCGCCCGCCGCGCAAGGTGCACGGGAGCGGCGTCGCCGGGCGTGTGCGCGGCACGCCGGTGCCACCATTTCTTGGTGCGGGAGGATGCGGCCGGTGAGGCTTGCGACTCGCACTCGTGAAGGTGCTCGTCCTGCGCGCATTGCCCGCGCGCGCGGTGAGCGACGCAGAGCGCGTCGCGATCTACCCGAAGTTTCCGGGCCGCCTTCGACGCGCACCGTTACCGGCAGGCCCTGCCGCTCGCGCAGAAGCTGGTGACGATGACCGAGGAGCACGGCGTGACCGACCGCGCGCTCAAGCTCAGATCGGTTCGTAACAGCTGACGCTGATCGTCTGGGTCTGGCCGGGGCTCACCGTGATGTCGCGGCGCACGTCCCGATAACCGTCGCGCGTGCCGATCACCGTGTAGCGGCCGGGTTTGAGCTCAACGTCGCGCCGCGAGAAGCTGCCGAAGCTGCCGATGCTCGGGATCGCGACCTGCGTCAGGCTGTCGGATACCAGCGAGACGTGCACGGGCTTCTCGAACTCCGGCAGGAGGGCCGCGACTCGCGCGATCTGCAGCCGCAGCACCGGTCCCGGCGAGGGCTGCTGCTCGGCGCTCTGGAGGAGCTTGCTCGCCTGCGCGCGTACATCGGGTGAGCCGAGGCGGTCGGGCCGGTCGATGAGCGCCTGCAGCTCATCGTTGAGCTCGGCACGCGCGGCGGCGCGCTCCTTGCCCTCCTGGGCGAACTCGAGGGAGGGATCCTGACGCAGCGCGGTGTTGTAGGCGGCGAGAGCCTCGTCCCAGCGCTCGTCGGCCTCCAGGTCCGCGGCCCGCGTGCGCAATGAGTCGAAGCCGCGCGTGCGTCGCGCGGCGTCCACGCGCTTGAGGCCGTCCGCGGCCTCGGCGCCGTTCGGGCGCAGTGCCGCCGCGCGCTGGAAGGCGGCGCGCGCCTCGTCGAGTCTGCCGGCGCCCAGGGCCGCGAAGCCCGCGCCGGCCGCCTTGGCGTAGGCATCATCGCCGTAGGCGGCATTCGTCTTGGCGAGACCGGCCCGCGCGTCGGCGTTCTGCGGATCGATCTTCAGCGCCTGGGTGTAGTCCTCGATCGCCCGCGCGTAGTTGCCCGAGCCCGCGGCGTTCTGCGCGTCGGCGAGCAGCGGCAACACCCCCGTGAGCTCGCGCGCGCGGGCCTGCCCGGCGCGCGCTCGCGCATCCTGCGGGTCGATCCGCGCGGCGAGATCGTAGGACTGGGCGGCGAGCTCCTGCTGTCCCGCCGCGAGCGCGCGATCACCGGCGGCGAGCTCGGAGGCGAGTGCGGCGGGCGCCCCGGCCTGGACGGTATCCAGGAGCCTGCCGGCCTCGGCGAGACGCTGCGCGCCAAGCGCGGCGTTGCCGGCCTCGCGCGCCGCCTGTGCCTCTGCGGCGCGCGCCTTCGCTGCCGCGAAGTCTGCGCCGCCCCAGATGCCCGCGCCGCGCGCCTCGAGCGCCGTGAGGCGCTGCTCGAAGGCGGCGCGCAGGGCGGCCAGCTGCTGCGCGTCCGGGGAGCCGGCGACCGGCGCCGGGCTGCGCTGCAGGACGCTCGCGGGTTCGGGCTGCGAGCCGGGCAGCATGCGCGGCAGCCACACGAAGGCGATGAGCGCGACGAAGGCGAGGAGGGCGAAGGCCCCGAGAGCCCACGGCAGGCCGCGACGCACGGGTTTGAAATCCGTACGCCTCGGGAGTGGCGCCTGGCGCACCTCTTCCCAGAGGGCCTCGCCGTCGATGGCGCCGCGCCGCGGCGTCGCCAGCATCGGCTCGGGCGGGGGCGCCGGCCGCTCGGCGGACGCCGGGCCGGACGACGCCGCGCTCACGGGCTGCGCCGTGCGCGCCTCGGGGACCTCGGCGGCGGCGATGAGGGGCTGCGCGGGAACTATGGTCGGTTGATCCGGCGGGTGGGTCTCGTTGGCCGCGCTCTCTGCGGTCTCGAAGTCGAAGGTCAGCGTGTCGTTGAGGGAGGCGTCGAGCTCGTCGATCACGTCACGCATGCAGCCCGGGCGCTGGCGCGGGTCCTTGGCGAGCATGGACATGATCAGCGCGTCGAGCTGCGGCGGGATCTGCTGTGCGGGCACCAGCGGGGGCGCCGGATCCTGCTGCACGCGCTGCGCGTCGAAGTGCGGGTAATGCGGTGGGTAGCGCGAGAGCAGCTCGTAGGCCAGCGCCCCCAGGCCGTAGATGTCATCCGCCGGCCGCGGCGGCTCGCCGCGCAGCTGCTCCGGGCTCGCCGTGAACGGGGAGAGCCCGCGCACCAGCGCGTCCGTGCCCGGGTCGATCGTGCGGCCGGAGACGCCGAAGTCGGCGAGCTTCACCCGCCCGCGCTCGTCGAACAGTACGTTGCCGGGCTTGAGGTCGCGGTGGATGACGCCGCGCTCGTGCGCGTGCTCGAGCGCCTGCGCGACCTCGATGAGGACCGGGACGATCGCCAGGTACCCGGCCCCGCGCAGCCGCCGCAGGTCCCCGCCCGCGGCGAGCTCCATCGGCAGGATGAACGTCGTGCCGTCGCGCTCCGGCGGGAACATCTTGAGGATACCCGGGTGATCCAGGCGGCTCGCGCTCTCGTGCTCGTGCACGAGCGCCACCCAGGCGGCGGCGCTGCGTCCCTGCGAGGGCGTCAGGAGCTTGAGCGCGACGTCGGCGCCGGTCTGCGGGTCGAAGGCGCGCCAGACCTCCCCCTGCCCGCCCGCGCCGAGCTTCTCCCTGAGGACGTACCGGTCCCTTAAGGGCGCCCCGCCGTTCGCCGTCGCCGCTTCGCTCATAGCCCGCTAGTGTGCCGCATCCGCGGCCACCGGTACGGGCGGCGTTACAGATTCCCCTGTCGGCGCAACCCGCATCGGCCTGCCGTTTTCCTCAAGTACAGATCCTTCAGGAGCTTGCGTCAGTCGCGGTACGGCTCCTCGCCCTGCCGATGAGCTTGAGCGTGCGGCCCTCGACGTCCACGAACTGGGAGGCCACCTCGGACTGCAAGGTCTCGGACCTCTCTTTATCCGTCTGAGCGTGAACTTTGACGTCAGAGTACTTTCTTCACCCCGTAGATGAACGCCGCGGTGCCGCTGAGGGCGGCCCCGTAGCGCACCGCCGACTGCATGCACAGGCCGGCGTAGTCGTAGCTGCACGGGTTCGGGACCAGGAGGCTCGCGAGCACCGAGACCGCGCCGAGGTGGTGCGGATCGTCACCCCCTCGCAGGGGGGACGAACCTGACGGGCGGGGAACGCCCTACAGACCGAGATTCAGCTGCGCGCCCGGGAGCGACGGCGGGGTGAACGCGCGCGTGTTCAGGCTGTCGCGTGTGGAGTTGTTGAGGTTCAGCCGCCGCACGGCCACCTTGAAACGGTTGCGCAGCAGCTCGGCGTAGGGACCCGTCCCCTTCATGCGCGTCCCGAAGCGCGGGTCGTTGTCGCGCCCGCCGCGCATGTCCCGCAGGACCGACATGACATGCGCGGCGCGCTGCGGGTAGTGCTCGGCGAGCCACTCGCGGAAGAGATCCTTGATCTCGTACGGCAGGCGCAGCAGCACGTAGCCCGCCCAGGGGGCGCCGCCCTTCGCGGCGGCCTCGAGGATGCCCTCGAGGTCATGGTCGGTGAGCGCAGGGATCACCGGCGCCACCAGGACCCCGGCCGGCACGCCGGCGGCGTTGAGCGCGCCGATCGCCCGCAGCCGCGCCCCCGGGGAGGCCGCGCGCGGCTCGAGGGCGCGCTTGAGCTCGTCATCGAGTGTGGTCACGCTCACCGCGACGCTCACGAGCTTCTCGCGCGCCATGTCGGTCAGGATGTCGAGATCGCGCAGCACGAGCGCGTGCTTCGTGATGATCGTGACCGGATGGCGCGTGCGCGCGAGCACCTCGAGGATCGAGCGCGTCACCTTCATGCGCCGTTCGACCGGCTGGTAGGGGTCGGTATTGGCGCCGAGCGTGATCGGCTTGCAGACGTAGCTTCGCTGCGCGAGCTGCTTCTCGAGGATGACGGCCGCGTCCACCTTGTAGAAAAGCCGGGTCTCGAAGTCGATTCCCGGCGAGAGCCCCATGTAGGCATGGCTTGGGCGGGCGTAGCAGTTGTGACTCACCACGCCATTGGAGATGTAGTCACCGGTCCCGGTCGTGATATCGACCAGGCGCATCGCCCGGCCGAGCGGCTCGATGGCGACCACCCGCAGCTTTGCGGCGCTCCTGACCGCCTGTCCTGCGATGTCGCGCTTGCGCATGATCGCGGGGTCGACTGTGTGGAAGAAACGCAGGTGCTCGCGCAGCCCGCCCACGACCCGCACGACGTCAACCGGCTTGCGATGCTCGTGATGGGCGTGCTCGATGACGTACCGGAACGAAAAGGCGCTCAGGGCATCCGTCAGCCGCCGGATAATCTGGTCGTCGGAGTTGGAGACTCGAAGAATTCCGCAACTAAAGCTGCCTTCGACGTCGAAGATGCCGGCGAGGAAGCCAGCCTGCCACAACCGGCTGGGGGCACCAGGCCACGCAATCAGCTCGCGGATGCGGGAAAGTTTGTCGCGAGTCGAGGTGGCGATCGCCTGCATCGGTCGACCCGCGGCCGCGGAAAAGGCAAAGCACGAGGTCTCCACATAGGCGTGGGAAAGCCAAGTGCGCGCACGTGCAAGTGCCTCAAAATCGCACAGCGCCAGCCGCAAGAGGTTGCCGTGGCTGACTGCACCGCTTGCGCGCGTCGACGTGTACGAACCCATGGTGCCGTCGCCACGGATGATCCCGCACAGGTAGCCGCTCCGGTACTCTTGGTCCTTGACCACGGCTGACGCAAAAGCACCCGTGCCCATCAGCTTGTTGTTGACAGTCAGGTGCGCGCGGCGGCCGCGGCCCTGTTCACTCCCGGTGATGAATTTCCAGCCACGCTCGGTGAGGAAACGATGATCGGCGCCGACGGTCAGCTGCGTGCCATCTTCGAGAGTTATACGGTGCGCGGGCCTTATGACATTCCAGCGCGCCAACACCTGCGTCTTCTCGAAGTGGCGGAGCCAACCCTTTCGGAGGGTGCCGTATATCCAATCTCCAACACGAAGCTTGCGTAACTCTCGCGTCGTACCGTCGGCCATCAACACGGGGGTCTCTGGCAACGCGCAGTACACGCATCCTGTCTCGCAGCCCCTGTAAGGATTGATAGATTTTTCGAATGGAACGTCGGGCGAATCGTTGGTCGTGATGACCTCGCGCGCGCGCTCGGGCTCGAGCGTCGTCGCGATGCTCTCGGGTGACTCCTCCATGTACCACTCGTCGTCGACCTGGGCGACCTCCTGCCGGTCGAAGCGTCCGGGAGGATTGGACAAGGCGCCCCGGCCGGTGAAGGAGTGGGGTCCGGAGAGCGTCCTGCGCATACCATACTGTATTTTCATACAGTATAGGTGTGTCAAGTATTTTGCGCCGTCAAGCCCGAGCTTCGGGCGGCGCGAGCCTCCGTGCGTGGCTAGCGCACGAAGCGCAGCGAGAGGGGATAGCGGTAGAGGTGCCCTTCGCTCGCCCGGATCGCGGCGACGAGGGTGAGGACCAGCCAGGCGATGAAGAGCGCGGTGCCGAGAATGAAGCCGACAAACACCAGCATCAGGAGCGAACAGACGACCGCGGCGATCACGACGGAGATGTTGAAGTTGAGCGCCTCGCGCGCGTGCGCGGCGACGAACTCGGACTGGTCGCGCCGGGCGAGAAATACGGCGAGCGGGCCGGCTACGCAGCCGACGAGGGGCACGATGAGCCCGGCGAGCGCGGCGAGGTGAGCGAGCATTCCCCAGGTGCGCTCGTTCTCGGTAGGCACCACGGCGGACGCGGGGTTGTCGGGCGTATCGCTCATGCCGCGGCCCTAGAGTATCACTTGGACGGCTCGCGGGAACGATCCCGCGACGCGTGCCGGCTGTGGCGAAAAAGAGGCATCATGACCGCCGTGAGCAGCGACGAGCAGCCCATCGGGCGGAACTGGCCACGGCCGAGCGCGGCCTCGGAATGGGTCGCGTACCTGTGCCTGGCACCGCTGCTCCTCGGCCTCGTCGGTGTCGGCCTGCTGCCCGAGGCCGCGCAGCGCGAGCTCGCGCAGCGGGCGAGCATCGCCTGGGGAGGCGCGCTCCTCGCCTTCGGCGGCGCGGTGCACTGGGGGCTCGCGCTCGCGGGACGGCTGCCGTGGCGGACGGTGCGCATCGCCGGCGCGCTCGCCCCCGCGGCGCTCGCCGCGGGCGGGGTGTTCATCGGCGGACAGCTCGGGCTCGCGGTGCTGACGGTGGGCTTCGACCTGCTCGGGCTCTACGAGCATCACTCGCTCGGCGCGCAGCTGCCGCCGCCGTACCTCGCGCTGCGCCGCCATCTCACCGTCGCGACGTGCGCGGTGCTCGCGGTCACGATGTTCGTGTCAGACGCAGCCGGTGTGCGCTGAGAGCGGCGCACCCGCAGCTGAAGAGAACAAGAAGATGCAAGAGGACCTCGACTCCGCTCCCTGGCTGCGCCGGCTGCTCACCGTGGTGCTGCTCGCCGGGCTGGTGCTGCTCGGCTTCCGCATACTCGCCCCGTTCATCGTCCCGATCGTCTGGGCGGCAATCCTCGCCTACGTCAGCTGGCCGGCGTACGAGTGGATGCTGCGCCGTGTGCACGGACGCGCCCTGCTCGCCTCGCTCCTCATGACCACCGCCGTCTCACTCGCCGTGCTGGTCCCGATCGCCTGGCTCGGCATCGTGCTGCGCATCGAGCTCGTGCGCGGCTACCACGAAGCGCAGGTGCTGCTCGCCGGCGGGCTGCAGCTGCCGCCAGCGGTGCTGAAGATCCCGTGGCTCGGGGACCAGCTGCGCGACCTCACCCAGCAGGTCGCCCAGGATCCGCACGCGCTCGGCTTCGAGCTGCGCAAGCTCACCGACCGTTCCTTCGACCAGATCGCGCGCATCGTCGGCGACATCAGTCGCAACGCCCTGAAGCTCGGTATCGCGGTGATCTGCCTGTTCTTCGTGTTCCGCGGCGGCGCCCGTCTGGCCGTGCAGCTCGCGCGCGCTCTGGAGCACGTGCTCGGGCCGCGGGTCGAGAACTACCTGAGCGCCATCGGGCAGACGGTAAAGGCGGTCGTCTACGGGCTCGGGCTCGCCGCGGTGCTGCAGGGCACGCTCGCGGGGGTCGGCTACGCGCTCGCCGGCGTCGGCGCGCCGATCTTCCTCGCCGCGCTCACGACCATCTGCGGCGTCATCCCGTTCGCCGTGCCGATCATCTGGGGCGGGGTGAGCCTGTGGCTGTTCATGACCGGCTCGCAGGTGGCCGGCGTGTGCCTGTTCGCGTGGATGTGCATCGTGGTGTTCTGGACCGATCACTTCGTGAGGCCGCTGCTCATCAGCCGTGGCGCGCAGATCCCCTTCATCGTCGTGCTGCTCGGGGTGCTCGGGGGACTCGCGGCCTTCGGGCTCGTCGGCCTGTTCATCGGCCCGGTGATACTGGCGGTGCTGCTCGCGGTGTGGCGCGAGTGGCTAATGGAGAGCGGGCAGCCGGCCGAGTGAGCCGCGCGGCTCAGCGCCGCTCCGCGCCCTTGCGGATGACGAAGCGGTACTGCTGGCGGCCGATCGCGACGGTGTCGCCGTCCTTGAGCGTCTGGCGCGTGACCCGCCGGCCGTTCACCTGCACTCCGTTGGTGCTGTTGAGGTCCTCGATGATGGTCTGCACGGGACCGGCGAGGATCACCGCGTGGTGGCGGCTGATGAACTTGGCGTCGATCTGCAGGTCGTTGTCGGGGGTGCGGCCGACGCTGGTCTTGCGACCGAGCACGTAGACGATCTCGCGCCCCTCCTCGGTGCGGATCAGCAGGCGCGTCGCCCCGTCGGGCACCGGCGCCACCTCGCTCTCCTCGCGGCGCGTGACCTCGGTGAGTGCCGGATGCACGGTCGTGTCGCTGCCGCCCTGGCGCGCCTGCTCGGCCGCCGCGCGCCAATGCTGGTTGGACTTCTCGAGCTCCTCGATGCGCGCATCGCGCGTGCGCATCTCCCGCTCCAGACGCTCCATCGCGTCCTCGGCCGCCGCGAGCTCGGCCTCCAGCTCCGTGCGTCCCGGGCCGTCCGCGCTCACGCGCGTCTGCAGGGCGCGCAACGACTCGTCCTGCTGCTCGAGGCGCCGCTCGAGTTCCCGGGCGCGCCCCTCGGCGGCGGCGAGCGCCGCCTGGTGGTTGCCACGCTCCTGGTGGGCGGCCTTGAGCGCGCCGCCCCAGTCCTCCATCTCGCGCCGTACGGTCGCGAGCTCCTCCTCGAGCTCCGCGGCGCGCTTCTTCTCGCCCTCGAGCGCCCCCTCGAGCTCGCCCATGCGCGTACGCCGCTGCGCGAGCGCGCTCTCGTGCTCGTTCGCCTGCGCCTGCGCCGCGGCGGCGCCCGCGCGCGCCTCCTCGAGCGACTTGGTGAGTTCGACGCGCTCGGAGAGCAGGCTACTCAGCTCGCTCTTCCTCTGCGACTCGGCGGTGTTGTGCTGCTCGCTCGCGGCGGTGAGCGCACGGATGCGCTCGCCGCTCGCCTCCAGCTGCTGCTGCAGGAGCGTGATGCTCGCGTGCAGTCCCTGACTTTCGCGCCGTCCGTCGCGCAGCTGCACGTCGCGCTCGGCGAGCGCGCCGCCGAGGGAGGTCACCTCGCCCTCGAGCTGCGTCAGCCGCCCGGCGCGCTGGGCGATGTCCGCGTGCAGCTCGGCGAGACGCGCGTCGCGCACGTTGAGCTCGCGCGCAAGCCGCATGAGGTCGCGCTCGCGCTCCTCGCCCTGCTCGCTGAGATCGCCCACCAGGTCCTCGAAGATCGCGCGCCGTGCGAGCGTGCTCTGCAGCGACTCGAAGTAGCTCGCGGCCCGCGCGCGCTCATCGTGAAGGTCGGCGATCATGCTCGCGGCGTGTGCGGACTGCGTCTTCTCGCGCGCGCCGCGCGCGCGCTCCTGCTCGAGCTCCTGGGCACGGCCGGCCTCGAGCGACTTCTCCTGCTCGGTGATCTGGACCTGCTGCTGCAGGGTGCGCTCGCTGGCGGCGGCCAGCTGAACGCGCACCCCGGCGAGCTCGCTGTCGAGCGCCGCGGCGCGCTCTTCGGCCGCGGTACGCGCGGCGCCGAGCTCGGCGAACTCGGCGGCGTGCTGCGTAGAGGCCGCCTGCAGCCGCCTGAGCTCCGCGTCGAGCTGCGCGGCGCGCTGCTCGGCCGCCGCGCGCAGTTCCGCCAGCTGATCCGGCGGGGTGCCCTCGCCGCCCGCGCGCAGGTGGGCGAGCTCGGCGGTGAGCCCCGCGACGCGCTGCTCGGCGGTGGCTTGTGCCTGCTGCGCCTTGGCGAGCCCGGCGGCCTGCTCCTCGGCCGCGGCCTCGAGCCGTGCGAGCTCGGTGCTGACGTTGAGCACGCGCTGCTCGGCCGAGGCGCGGGCCGCGAGCGCCTCATCGTGTGCGCGCTCGAGCTGCGCGAGACGCTCGCCCTTGGCGGCGAGGGTCTGCTGTGCGGCGTGCAGCTGGGCGGCGAGCGACTCGAGCGTCGCGTCCGGGTGCGCGGCCTCGACGCGCAGCTGTGGGAGCGACGCCCACGTGTCGGTGCTCCCGTGCTCCACCTCCACGGCCTGCGCGGTCGCGGGATCGAGCACCGGCAGTTCTGCGGTGCTTTCCAGATCGTCGCCGCCCGGCGGCGATAGCGAACGCGAGCTCATCGTAGGTATTCGGGCCTGTGGCGTGCGGCGAAAAAGTGTAGCGCCGCCGGCTCAGACTCCCCTGCGCTCCCCTATAAATGTGTGAGAAGAATCGCGAAAATCCTTCTCAACCGCGAAGAAAGTCGCGAACCGCCTCGCCCAGGCGCTCGGGGGCCGCGGCCAGCAGCTCCCGCCCCGGCAGCTCCAGCTCCGCGACCCGCGCGGCGGCCGGCAGCCCCCGCAGCCGCCCGTCGGCGCCCTCGTCCCGGGTCTTGAGCACCAGCAGCTTCTGGGTGATACGGGCGAGGCGCTCGCGCGAGGGGTACTGCGAGGCCGCCTCGAGCGCCCAGCGCTGCTCGCGCGGCAGCTCCGCGCCGGCGCGCTCCGCGGGAGCCGCGGCTGCCGGGGCGACCATGACCAGGCGTGCCACCTGGGAAGGGCGCGCGAGCGCGAGCTCCGCGCCGATCAGTGCGCCGATGCGCACCCCGAGCACGTCGAGACGGCGCAGCCGCATGCCGTCGAGGAAGTCCCCGAGTGCGGCCGCATAGTCGGCCAGCACCGGCGCTGCGAGCGGTGCGTCGGACTCGCCGAAGCCCGGCAGGTCCGGGGCGTACACGGAACGATCGCGGCCGGCGAGCGCGAGGAAGCGCGTGAACAGCCGCCCGGATCCCGGACAGTCGTGCAGGCACAGAAGCGCCGTGCCCTCCTCGAAGCCGCCGCCCGGGGGCATGGCGTTGTGCAAATGCAGCTGCCCGTAGCGGCACTCGAAGTAGCCGCGCCGCACGCGGGCGGGGGCCGCCGGCGCGGCCTGCTTGAGAGTCTCTCTCCTCATAGACAACATAGTGCCACGATCACCGCACCTCTTGCGTCAGGGGTCGGGTCGCGTAAATTGAAGGCGTTGGGGATTCCCGGCGCCCGCCGCGGGAGCTTGAGCACATGGAACGAATCCTGCTCGTCGCTGCCTTCGCACTGGGCCTGACGGCCTGCGGCATGGCCGCGCCGCCCGCCGCCGGGGGCGCCGTGGAGCTCAAGCAGGCCGAGCAAGCCAAGGGCACGGAGGAACGGGTCCGGCAGCAGGTGGAGGAGGCGGGACGGGCCGCGGAGCAGCAGCGCCGGGACGCCGAGAGCCAGGGACAGTAAGGCGAACGATGCACAACCTCGAGGTGCGCATCCGCAGGCCGCCGACGCGCGAGAGCGACCTCGAGGTGCTCGAGGCGCCGGCTCCGAAGCTCACCAACGGCTCCTTCCTGGCACGCGCCCTGTGGCTCGCGCTCGATCCCTTCCTGATCGGCCCCGGCGGCGCGCACCCGGGCGTGAAAGTCGGGGATCTCGTGCCGGCGAGCGGGGTGGCTGAAGTCCTGGAGTCGCGCCACGAGGTATTCAACGTCGGCAGCCTGGTCGTGCTCGAATGCGGCCTCGCGCGGCTGTGCGTCTCGGACGGCCAGCACGCGCGCCTCCTGCACCCCGGGCAGACGCCCGCGGCGAGCGCGCTCGGCGTGCTCGGCGCGCCGGGCATGGCCGCGTACTTCGGGCTGCTCGAGCTGGCGGGGCTGCGCGGCGGGGAGACGGTGCTGGTGTCGGCCGCCGCGAATGCCGCTGGCGCCATGGCCGGGCAGCTCGCGATGCTCAAGGGCGCGCGCGCCATCGGCATCGCCGGCACGCGCGAGAAGTGCGATTGGGTGACGCGCCACGCGCGCTTCTCGGCGTGCATCAACCACGGCAACGAGGACCTCAACGCGCGCCTCAAGCAGCTCGCCCCTCGCGGAATCGACGTGTACTTCGACAGCTGCGGCGGCGAGCTGCTCGAGAGCATCGTCGCCGGCGGGCATTTCGCCCCCGCCGCGCGCATCGTGCAGAACAGCCCGCGGCCCGCCGACCCGCTGGCGCTGCGCGCGCAGGCCGGTGACGTCAGGGTGCAGCGCGTAAATGTGCGCGACTACGAGCATCGTCGCGGGGAGTTCCTGCGCGATGCCATCGCCTGGTACGGCGCCGGCCGCATCGCCTCCAAGGACCACGTCGTCGAGGGACTCGCGAATGCGCCCGCGCACCTGATGCTGGCGATGCGCGGCGGCAACTTCGGCCGCCCGTTGGTGCGCGTGATGCACGAGCCGGCCGCCAGATCGCGGCCGGCCCGCGCCCGGCTCTAGCGGCGGCGCCGCGCGCTCTTGCGCGCCGGCCTCTTCGCGGCGCGCCGCGGGGCCTTCTTCGCGCCCTTCTTCCGGGCCGGCCTCTTCGCCGACTTCTTCTTAGCGACCTTCTTCTTCGCGGTCTTCTTCTTCGCGGTCTTCTTCTTCGCGGTCTTCGGGGGCGCGGCTTTCTTCGGTGCCGCCTTTTTCACCGCCGACTTCGGCGGCGCGGCGGGCGCGCTGACTCTGACGGCCGGCGGCGCACCCTTCGCCGCCGCGGCGGCCGGCTTGGGCGCGGCCGCTTTGGGCGGGGGCACTGCGGCCCGGGCGGCGCCCGGTATCTCGTGCACGGCGAACGCGCCGCCCTGCGGGTCGAGGAACAGCGCGATCCAGGTGCCCCCCGGCACTTCCATCGGCCCGTGCAGCAACCGTCCACCCGCGCCCCTGGCGGCGCCGACCGCGCGCGTGGCATCCGGAACCTGCACGTAGCTCAGCCAGGACGGCGGGGTCTGCGGACCCTGGGTGTTGACCATGCCGCCGACGGCCATGCCGCCGTGCTCGAACAGCTGGTATACCCCCATGGCGCCCATGTCGTGGCCGACGCCCTTGCTCCAGCCGAAGAGCTCGCCGTAGAAGCGCAGCGCGGCAGACACGTCGGTCGTCGCGAGCTCGTGCCAGGAGAAGCCGCCCATCGGCGTCGAAGGCGCCGCGGGCGGAGGCCCGCTCGGCGTGAACACCGCGAACGTCGCCCCCTGGGGATCGGCCAGTACGGCAAAGCGGCCGACGTTCGGAATGTCGGTAGCCGCCTTGCACACGCGCGCGCCGAGCGTCTGCGCCTGCCTCACCGTCGCATCCACGTCCGGCGTGCCGACGTACACCAGCCAGTGCGCCGGCGTGCCGGCCGTATCGGCGGGCAGCGCCATGAGACCGCCGACCTGCACGCCGCCGGCCATGAAGATGGTGTAGCCGGGGACGTTCGAGGGCTGGCTGCGCCACGCAACCACCTTCTGGTAGAACGCCGCGCCGGCCGCGGTGTCGGTGGTTAGCAGCTCGTGCCAGATGAATCGTCCCCGGGCCTCGGCGTTGCTCATGTGTGTCTTCCTCTGTGTTGGCGAGTCGCCCGCCACGGATCTTCAGGGCGGCGCGACATTTTGCCCTGACGCGTCCGTCACTGCCACGATGCCCGCGGCGGCCGCGCCGGCGGCGTGTTGACGCTCCCGCCAGATGAGGTACAGGCCGCTCGCGATCACGACCGAGCCGCCCAGCAGCACCCGGGGCGCGGGCAGCACGTGCCAGAGGAAGCGGTCGATGAGGATGCCCCAGAGCAGCGCCGTGTACTCCAGCGGTGCCACCACCGCGGCGGGCGCGGAGCGGAAGGCCTCGGTGAGCAGGTACGAGCCCAGGGCGCCGAGCGCCCCGAGACCGATGAGCAGGCGATAGTGCTGCGGCGCGAGTGTCACCCACGCGGGGACGGCGATCACGGCGGCAAACCCCGTCATGAGCAGGACCGTCCAGACGATGACGCTCGCGGTGCTGTCGGTGCGCGTCAGGACCCGCACCGTGATGCCGCTCACCGCGTAGGCGATCGCCGCGATCAGCGCGGCGAGCGAGCCGAGGCTCACCAGCCCCGAGACGCTCGGCCGCAGCATGATGAGCACGCCCACGAGGCCGACGCCGATCGCCGCCCAGCCGCGCGTGTCGGTGCGCTCTTTCAGCAGCGGTACCGAGAGCGCGGTCATGATGAGCGGTGCCGAGAGAAATACCGCGTAGGCGTTGGCGAGCGACAGCACCCGCACGGCGTACACGAAGCCGCCGAGCACGACCACGGCGAGCCCGCCGCGCAGCAGGTGCATGAGGAAGCGCCGCGGGATCAGGCTGCGCCAGCGACCGCGCACGAGCACCGGCAGCACCATGAAGGGCAGCGCGCACAGCCCGCGCAGCACCGCGACCTCGAGCGCCGGGTAGCTCGCCGACAGGATCTTCAGCAGCGCGTCCATTCCGGAGAACGCGGCCACCGCCGCGATCATGGAAGCAATCGCGCGCAACCTCCCGTGGCGCACGTGCCGTCAGCCCGGACGGTCCGCTTCCGCGGGCTTGCCCGCGGCGACTGCGGGCGTGGCCCCCTGGGTGGCCATCGGACGGTAGTGCGTGCCGAGCAGGCGCGCCGGCAGCGGGAAGGCGCTCGCGAGCGAGACGATGAGCGAGGAGGCGTAGGGCACGGACTGGATGAGCAGCACGATGATCCAGGCGAGGCGGTCGGGACCGGCGGTCTGCTTGGTGCCGGTGTAGGCGACCGCCCAGGCCGAGAGCAGCAGGCCCGCCATGAGGAGGGTCTCCTCGCGCGCCGCGCCGAGCGCGTGCAGCAGGCCCGAGGTCGTGCCCTGCTTGGGAGTGCGGAAGAACGGCTCGCTCTTGGTCACGAGGCCCTTCACGGCCGCCATGCCGATGGTGTGCGTGAGCGCGAGCCCCGCGACCGCCGCGGCGACGGTCTGGCGCAGGTTGGCGCCGACACGCACGTGATACAGGTGCATGAGCTTCGCCAGCTTGAAGGTGAACAGCGACAGCGGCAGCACCGAGTACATGACGAGCGGCGGGTCGATCTGCCCGGGCGCCCACACCATGGCGGCCGACCAGGCGAGGGCTGCCAGGTTGAACAGCAGGTTGCAGCCGTCTGCGACCCACGGCAGCCAGCCGGCGACGAAGTGATAGCGCTGCCCGGGCGAGAGCGGGCCGCCCTCGAGGAACAGCGCGCGCGCGTGCGCCTTCAGGATCTGCATCGCGCCGTACGCCCAGCGGAAGCGCTGCTTCTTGAAGTCGATGAAGGTGTCGGGCATCAGGCCGCGCCCGTAGCTCGCGGGCACGTAGGTCGCGTCAAAGCCGCGCTCGAAGATGCGCAGCCCGAGCTCGGCGTCCTCGGTGATGCACCACTCCGCCCAGCGGCAGTTGTCGAGCTGCGTGCGGCGCACCATGGTCATGGTGCCGTGCTGGATGATCGCGTTGCGCTCGTTGCGCGTGATCATGCCGATGTGGAAGAAGCCGCGGTACTCGGCGTAGCACATGGCCTTGAACGCGCTCTGATCCGCGTCGCGGTAGTCCTGAGGCGCCTGCACGATCGCGATGCGCAGATCGTCGAAGGCCGGGGTGAGGTCGCGCAGCCAGTGCGGGTCGACCACGTAGTCACTGTCGATCACGGCGACGACCTCCGCGTCCGGCACGGTGCGCTCGAGCGTGTAGTTGAGCGCGCCGGCCTTGAAGCCCGCGAGCGGGGCGACGTGGAAGAAGCGGAACCGCGGCCCGAGCTTCTCGCAGTGCGCCTCGACCGGGCGCCACACGGCCTCGTCGCGGGTGTTGTTGTCGATGACCAGCACCTCGAAGTCGGGGTAGTCGAGGCGCGCGAGCGCGTCCAGCGTCTCGATGAGCATCGCCGGCGGCTCGTTGTAGGCCGGCACGTGGATCGAGACCTTCGGCTGGCGCGCCCCCTGCGAGTAGATCGGCGCGCCCAGGCGGCGCCGGTATTCGACCCAGTGCGCCTCGGCCCACTCGTGCGCCTCGGCGAGCAGCACCAAGAGCACCCCGAGCATGCCGAGGAGCAGCAGCACCCCGGAGATGACGCTCGAGACCGTCATGTACTGCTGCGTGAAGTCGTAGATCACCCACACGGCGAGGGTGGCCGCGGCGTACACCACGAGCGCGAGGAAGCTGCGGCCGCGGTTGCGCAGCGTGCGGCTGGAGAGATATAGGAGGCCGAGGAGCGCGAGCGACACGCCCACCGAGACGGCGGCGAGGATGTGCCACTCGGGCACGCGCACGATCGGGGCGGTGAAGGCGAACTTCGGCTGGCGGTTGACGTCGTACACGCCCCAGTAGGAGCCGACCGCGCCCTCCAGGTACGCCTTCCACGGCTGGTCGAAGGCCTCCATCACGTAGTAGTTGATGCCCTCCTTGTGCGCGCGGGCGATGAAGCGGCGCAGGAACAGCGCCTCGTTCGCCTCCGAGGCGACCGCGGACTCGCGCGTGCGGCCGCGGCTCGGCCAGCCGATCTCGGCGACCACGATCGGCTTGTGCGGGAAGGCCTTCTGCAGGCGCTTGAACTGCGCGACGGAGTAGTCGACCGCGGTGTCGACCGGCACGCCCTCCCAGTAGGGCAGCAGGTGCACGCCGATGAAGTCGACGTGCTGTACGAGCTCCGGGTGCGCGAGCCACACGTGCCAGGGCTCGGCGGTCCCGACCGGCGACTCGATCGCATTGCGCGCGCGGTCGAGCAGCGCGCCGAGCTCGGCGACCGGCAGGTCGCCGCGCAGGATCACCTCGTTGCCGATGAGCACGCGCACCACGTTCACGTGGGTGGCGGCGAGCTCGATCACCTTCTGCAGCTCCTCGGCGTTCAGGTCACGGTGGTCGTCGACCCAGGCGCCCAGGGTGACGTTGATGCCGTATTTCTCGGCAAGCTCGGGCACGTCCGCGAGCGCCCCCTGCACCGAGTAGGTGCGCACGGCGCGCACCTTGCCCTCGAGGAGCCTCAGGTCCGCCTCGATCTCCGCGTCGGTGGGCAGCTGCTGGTGGGTCGGGTCCTCGTTGGCGCGGAACGGCGAGAACGCGAAGCCCTGGATCGTGGTCGGCCAGGGCGGCTCGGTGGTCGGGCGGTTGAGGTACGCCCACACCGCGAAGGTCAGCGTGGCGAACACCGCCGCGATCAGCAGGCTTCCGAGGGTCTTCATGCCGCGCGGGACGCTACCAGGTGCCGGTGTTGGCCATCGATTTCCACGGCTCGGCGGGGGAAAGCGCCGCGCCCCTCTGCAGCAGCTCGACGGAGATGTTGTCGGGCGAGCGCACGAAGGCCATGCGCCCGTCGCGCGGCGGCCGCAGGATCGTCACGCCGTGCTCGGCGAGGCGCGCGCAGGTGGCGTAGATGTCCTCCACCGCGTAGGCGAGGTGGCCGAAATTGCGCCCGCCGCCGTAGCTCTCCGGGTCCCAGTTGTGGGTGAGCTCGACCTGCGCCTCCTCGTCGCCCGGGGCGGCGAGGAACACGAGCGTGTAGCGTCCCTGCGGGTAGTCCTTGCGCGAGAGCTCCCTGAGGCCGAGCGCGTCGCGGTAGAAGCGCAGCGACGCCTCGATGTCGCTGACGCGGACCATGGTGTGCAGGTACTTCATGCCATTCCCTTTCGGCGCCCGGCGCGTCAGAACATCTCCGAGGGGCCCGGCGGCTTGATCGCGACCTTGTGGCGTGAGGGGATGAAGTCGCCGGTGATCATGTCCTCGTAGCTCTGCCCCGGGCCGACCATCGGGTAGACGCCCGCGTCCGGGTCGATCAGCACCTCGAGGAAGGCCGGCCCCGGGTAGGCGAGGAACTCGGCGATCACGCGCGGCACGTCTGCCTTGTGCTCGAGGCGCACGGCGTAGGTGAAGCCGTCGGCCTGCGCGGCCTTGACGAAGTCCTTCTTGTGCAGCGAGCGGTCGCTCGCCGACAGGCGCCCCTTGAAGAAGAGTTTCTGCCACTGCCTCACCATGCCGTCGCCGAAGTTGTTGAGCACGACGACCTTCAGCGGCAGGTTGTAGGTGGTGGCGGTCTCGAGCTCGCCGATGTTCATGCGCAGGCTCGAGTCGCCGTCGATGTCGATCACGAGCCGCTGCGGGCAGGCGATCTGTGCGCCGATCGCGGCGGGCAGGCCAAAGCCCATGGTGCCCATGCTGCCGGAGGTGAGCCACAGGCGCGGGGCGCCGAAGTCGCAGTACTGCGCGGCCCACATCTGGTGCTGGCCGACGCCGGTGGTGACGATCGCCGCGCCGCGTGCGTGCCGGCTGATCTCCTCGATGACGTAGTAGGGCTGGATGCGCGCGCTGGCGCGATCGTAGTTCATGGCGTATGCGCGCTTGAGCTCGGCGAGCTCGGCGTGCCAGGGCGAGAAGTCGCGGGCAAAGCCCGAGCCGCGGCCGTGGGCGGTGAGCGCGGCGAGGGCCGGCGCGACCAGGCCGACGTGGCTCCAGTGCACGCGCTTGACCTTGTTGACCTCGGCGCGGTCGACGTCCAGGTGTGCGATGCGGCGCGCGTTGCGCGCGAACTGCTCCGGCACCCCCGCGACCCGGTCATCGAAGCGCGCGCCCACCGCGATCAGGAAGTCGCAGTCATCGACCGCGTAGTTGGCGAATGCGGCGCCGTGCATCCCGAGCATGCGCAGCGCGAGCGCCTCGCGCGTGTCGAATGAGCCGATCCCCATGAGGGTGGTCACCACCGGGATGCCGAAGGCGCGCGCGAACTCGGCGAGCTCGCCGGCCGCGTTGCCGTTGATCACCCCGCCGCCGGCGTAGATCAGCGGCCGCTGCGACTCCTCGAGCATCGCGAAGAAGCGCTCCGCGGCCTCGCGCTCGATGAGCGACTCGGTGAGCTCGCGCAGGCGGCGGCGGTAGCCGGGCACCGGCAGGACGCCCTCGCCGCGGAAGGTCCCCTCCCAGTTCTGGACGTCCTTCGGCACGTCGATGACCACCGGGCCCGGGCGCCCCGTCCGGGCGATCTCGAACGCCGTGCGCACCGTCGACTCGAGTTTGTCCGGATCCGTCACCAGGAAGACGTGCTTGGCGACGGCGCCCATCATGGTCGGCACCGGCGCCTCCTGGAATGCGTCCGTGCCGATCGAGGCGCGGGCGACTTGGCCGGAAATCACGACAATAGGCACCGAATCTGCCATGCAGTCGCGCACTGGTGTAACAGTGTTGGTGGCACCCGGACCGGAAGTCACCAGGCAAACGCCGACCCGCCCGCTCGCCCGGGCGTAGCCGGCCGCCATGAAGCCCGCGCCCTGCTCGTTCGCCGGCACGATGAGCGGGATCTGCGGCGCACCCGCACGGGCGCACTCGGCGTTATAGAGGAAGACCGCGTCGAAGGTCGGCAGGATCGCCCCGCCGCTGTAGCCAAAAATCGCCGTCACGCCCTCGTCGGCGAGCACCTGCATGATCATGCGGGCCCCGCTCATGCGGGCGCCGCCGAGCGGATGGGCCGCCGGCCGGGGCTGGATCAGGGTATCGGTCATGGCGAGGACGCCGGGCCTTCACGCTTCCCGCGCAAAAAGTCGAAGGGGTCGATCAGACTAGCAGCTTGCCCCGGTGGTGCAAACTCGCCCATCCTGTGGGCGTTTTCCCGCACCAACGGCCTAAGCCGCCGCTAACCATGCGCCACATCATCGCCATCCTGTTGCAGAACGAGGCCGGCGCCCTCTCGCGCGTCGCGGGCCTGTTCTCGAGCCGCGGTTACAACATCGAGTCGCTCTCGGTCGCCCCCACCGACGACGAGACCGTCTCGCGCCTCACGCTCGTCACCCGCGGCTCGGACGCGGTCATCCAGCAAATCGTCAACCAGCTCAACAAGCTCATCGACGTGGTGAACGTGCTCGACATGACGCGCGGCGAGCACCTCGAGCGCGAGCTCGTGCTGCTGAAGGTGCGCCTCGAGCCGGGACAGGCGGACGCGCTGCGCGGCCACGTGGTGCGCAGCGGCGGCCGCGTGCTCGACCCGGCCGCGGACGGGTTCATCGTCGAGCTGACGGCGAGCGAGGCGGAGGTCGATGACTTCATCAGCGAGCTCGCACAGCGCGCGGAGCTCATCGAGGTGATCAGGAGCGGCGTGCTCGGCGTCAGCCGCAGCGCCCGGCCGCTGCGCGCGCGCCCCGCCGCCGCGAACGCCTGAAAACGCACGCCTCCGTGGCGCGCTAAGGAACCAGCACGCTGGAGCCGGTGGTGCGTCGACCCTCGAGGTCGCGGTGCGCGTCGGCGGCGCGCGTGAGGGGGTACTTCTGGCCGACAACGATGCGCACCTTCTTCGTGCGCACCGCGGCGAACAGCTCGCGCGCCGCGGCGTCGAGTTCGGCTCGCGTGGCGATGTAGTTGAAGAGCGTCGGGCGCGTGAGGAAGAGCGAGCCGCGCTTGGACAGCTCGAGCGGGCTGATGGGCGGGGCGGGACCGGAGGCATTGCCGAAGGTGACCATCATCCCCAGGCGCTTGAGGCAGTCGAGCGAGTCCATGAACGTGTCCTTGCCGACCGCGTCGTAGACCACCGCCACGCCCGCTCCCTTGGTGAGGCTCTTGACGCCCGCGACGAGCTCGTCGCGCCCCGAGATCAGGACGTACTTGCAACCGTGCTTCTTCGCGAGCTCGGCCTTCGCCTCGCTGCCGACGACGCCGATCACCCGGGCGCCGAGTGCCTTGGCCCACTGGCACAGGATGAGGCCCACGCCGCCGGCCGCGGCGTGCACCAGGATGGTGTCGCCACGCTGCACCCGGTAGGTACGGCGGATGAGGAACTGGGCGGTGAGACCCTTGAGCATCAGCGCCGCGGCCTCCTCGTCCGAGATCCCGCGCGGCACCTTCACGCTGCGCTCGGCGGGCACGTTGCGCACTTCCGCGTACGCGCCCGGGGACGGCCACACGTAGGCGACGCGATCGCCGACCTTGAAGCCGCGCACGCCGCGCCCGATCGCGGTGACCACTCCGGCGGCCTCGCGCCCGACCCCCGAGGGCAGCGTCACCGGGTAGAGCCCGGTGCGGTCGTAGACGTCGATGTAGTTGACGCCGATGGCGCGCTGGCGCACCTGCAGCTCGTGCGGCTTGGGCTTGCCGGGATCGTGGTCCTCGACCTTGAGGACCTCGGGTCCCCCGTTGACGTAGAAGCGGATGGCGGCGGGCATGGGCGAAGCATAGCCCTTCGCGCGCGCGCGCAGATAGCGCGAAAGCTAGAGCGCGGCGTCGTCGGTCTCGCCGGTGCGGATGCGGATGACGCGCTCGATGTCGGTGATGAAGATCTTGCCGTCGCCGACCTTGCCGGTCTTGGCGGCCCTGATGATGGCCTCCACCACCTGATCGACGAGGTCGCCGCGCACGGCCACCTCGATGCGCGTCTTGGGCACGAAGTCGACGACGTACTCGGCGCCGCGGTAGAGCTCGGTGTGGCCGCGCTGGCGGCCGAAGCCCTTGACCTCGGTGACCGTCATGCCGGAGACGCCGATGTCGGAGAGCGCGGCGCGCACGTCGTCCAGCTTGAAGGGCTTGATGATCGCGGTGACGAGTTTCATGGGCGGCTCTCTCGCTGAACTGGAACACGGTGCGCGTGCGCGCGTGAGGATTTTGCAGTTTTCGTGCCACGGAGGGAAATGCCCCGGACCGGGTCCGCTGCACCAGGAGCGCGCCGCCGCCGCCCCGTCCCGGAGCGCGCACCGCGCGCGCCGCCCCGCCGTGGTGCGCGGCGCGCGCGGATGATCGGCTATCCTGCGCCCCGTGTACCAGCAGATCGTGATCGCCGGCGCCGGGCAGGCGGCCGTGCAGGCCATCGATACGCTGCGCCGCCGCGGCTACGGCGGCGCCCTCACGGTCGTGGGCGATGAGCCGTGGCTCCCCTACCAGCGACCGCCGCTGTCCAAGAAGTACCTCGCCGGCAGCGTCGAGCGCGAGCGCCTCCTCATCCGGCCGCAGCAGTTCTTCGCCGACCACGGCGTGCGCGCGCACCTCGGGCGGCGGGTCGCCGAGATCGCCCCGCAGCGCGGGCACGTGCGCCTCGATGACGGCATCGTGCTGCCGTTCGACGCGCTGCTCATCGCGACCGGCAGCCGCCCGCGCCGGCTCACCGTGTCGGGCCAGGACCTGCCGGGCGTGCACTTCCTGCGCACCATCGCCGATACCGACAAGATCCGCGCCGAGTGCGCCGCCGGCCGGCGCCTGGTGATCGTCGGCGGCGGCTACATCGGCCTGGAGGTCGCCGCGACCGCGCGCGAGCTCGGCCTCGAGGTGACGGTGCTCGAGATGGCCGAGCGCGTCATGAACCGCGTCACCTGCCGCGAGGTGTCGGCCTTCTACGAGGCCGAGCACGCGCGCCAGGGCGTCGCCATCCGCTGCGGCGAGAGCGTCGCCGCGCTGCGCGCGGATCCCTCGAGCGGGCGCGTGAGTGCCGTCGTCACCGAGAGCGGTGCCGAGTACCCGGCCGACCTGGTGCTGATCGCGGTCGGCGTCGTGCCCTCGGACGAGCTCGCCAAGGCCGCCGGCATCGACTGCGAGAACGGCGTCGTCACCGACATGCACTGCCGCAGCTCGCACGAGGGGATCTATGCCGCCGGCGACTGCGCGAGCCACCTCAACCGGCAGTACGGCCGGCACCTGCGCCTGGAGTCGGTCGACAACGCCTTCGAGCAGGGCACCACGGTCGCGCTCAACCTGCTCGGCACCGCGACCCCGCACGACAAGCTCCCCTGGTTCTGGTCCGACCAGTTCGACCTGAAGCTCGTGATCGTCGGCGTCGCCCAGGGCTACGACCGCGTGGTGCTGCGCGGCAGCCCGGCCGCGCGCAGCTTCAGCGCCTGCTACCTGCGCGGCGGCGAGCTCATCGCCATCGACACGGTGAACGCGCCCAGGGAGCAAATGGCGGCGCGCAAGCTGATCGCGGCACACGTCCGCCCGGACCTCGCGCGCCTCGCCGACGTGAACGTGCCGCTGAAGGACGCCTGCGCCTAGGGCTGCGCCCCCGGGGTGAGCACCACGAGCAGGTCGCGTGCCTCGACCGCCTGGCCGGCGCGCGCCAGCACCTCGAGCACCTCGGCGTCGCTCTCGGCGCGCACGGCGGTCTCCATCTTCATCGCCTCGAGTGTCAGCAGCAGCTCCCCGCGCGCGACGCGCCGCCCGGCCGCGACCGCGACGCTCGCGACGACGGCCGCCATGGGCGCGCCGACCTCGCCCGGGTTGCCGGCCTCCGCCTTGCGCGCCGCCCGGGCGGGCGAGGCGACGCTTGCGTCCGGCACGCGTACCGAGCGCGGCTGGCCGTTGAGCTCGAAGAACACCGTGCGCGTGCCGTCCGCGTGCGGCTCGCTGGTCGCCAGATAGCGCACGATGAGGGTCTTGCCGCGCTCGATGTCGATGCTGATCTCCTCCCCTGGCTGCATGCCGTAGAAGAACACCGGGGTGGGAAGGATCGCAGGATCCCCGTAGCGCGCGCGCTCGCGTGCGTACTCGACCCACACGCGCGGGTACATCAGGTAGGCGAGCAGCTCCTCCTCGCTCGCCGGGCGCATGAGTTCCTGTTCGACGAGCGCGCGCGCGGCGGCGAGGTCCGCCGGCGGCAGGCGCGCGCCCGGGCGGCCGGTGAGCGGGGCGGTGCCCTTGAGGATCTTCTTCTGCAGCGCGCGCGGGAAGCCGCCGGGCGGCTGGCCGAGCTCGCCGCGGAACAGCTGCACCACCGACTCCGGGAAGGCGATCTCGGTGCCGGGATCCTCGACCTGCGCGCGCGTGAGCGCCGCGCTCACCATGAGCAGTGCCATGTCGCCCACCACCTTGGAGGTGGGCGTCACCTTGATCAGGTCGCCGAACATGTCGTTGACCTCCGCGTAGGCGGCGGCGACCTCCGGCCAGCGTGCGTCCTCGATGCCGAGCCCGCGCGCCTGTTCGCGCAGGTTGGTGTACTGCCCGCCCGGCATGCCGTGCACGTAGACCTCGGAAGCCCCCGCGCGCATGTCGCTCTCGAAGGCGGCGTACTGGCGCCGCACCTGCTCCCAGTAGGAGGAGATGGCGCGCAGCTTGTGCGCGTCGATGCCGGTATCGCGCGGACCGAAGCGCAGCGCCTCGACGATCGAGCCCAGGTTCGGCTGCGAGGTGAGGCCGCTCAGGGCGTCGATCGCGCCGTCCACCGCATCGGCCCCCGCGGCCACGGCGGCGAACACGCTCGCCGCGGCGATGCCGCTCGTGTCGTGGGTGTGGAAGTGCACGGGCAACCCCACCTCATCCTTCAGGGCCTTCACCAGCGCGTACGCCGCGCGCGGCCGGCACAGGCCCGCCATGTCCTTCACGCCGATCAGCTGCGCGCCGGCCGCCTTGAGCTCGTGCGCGAGCTTCAGGTAGTACTCGAGCGTGTACTTGCGCTCGCGCGGGTCGATGAGGTTGCCGCTGTAGCACAGCGCCGCCTCGGCGAGCCGCCCGCTCTCGCGCACCGCCTCGATCGGCAGCCGCATGTTCTCGACGAAGTTGAGCGAGTCGAAGATGCGGAACAGGTCGACCCCGGCGCGCGCCGCGCGCGCGATGAACAGGCGCAGCACGTTGTCCGGATAGCTCGCGTAGCCGACCGCGTTGGAGGCGCGCAGCAGCATCTGCAGCAGCAGGTTCGGCACCTGCTCGCGCAGGAGCGTCAGGCGCTGCCACGGGTCCTCGCGCAGGAAGCGCAGCGCCACGTCGAAGGTCGCCCCGCCCCAGCACTCGACCGAGAACAGCTGCGGCAGGAAGGCGGCGTAGTAGGGCGCGATCGCCACGAGGTCGCGGGTGCGCACGCGCGTGGCGAGCAGTGACTGATGCGCGTCGCGCATGCTCGTGTCGGTGATGAGCACGCGCTCTTCTGCGAGCATCCAGGCGGTGAAGCGCTCGGCGCCGAGTTCCTCGAGCTTCTGCTTGCTCCCCGGTAGCGGCGCCGTCAGCTCCCCGGGCGGCAGACGCGCGGGCGCTGCGGGGGGCGGGCGCACGCGCGCGCGCACCTCGGCGTTGCCGTTGACGATCGTCTCGCCGATGCAGGTGAGGATGCGGGTCGCGCGGTCGCGCTTGCGCGGCCACTGGAAGAGCTCCGGGGTCTCCTCGATGAAGCGCGTGGTGTACTCGCCGGTCACGAAGCGCGGGTGGCCGATCAGCTGGTCGAGGAAGCGCAGGTTCGTGACCACGCCGCGGATGCGGAATTCGGAGAGCGCGCGGTGCATGCGCGCGATGGTCTCCGCCGGCGTGGGCGCCCAGGCGGTCACCTTCACCAGCAGCGAGTCGTAGGAGCGGGTGATGATCGCGCCGGTGTAGGCGGTGCCGGCGTCCAGGCGGATGCCGAAGCCGGCGGGGCTGCGGTAGGCACTGATCGTGCCGTAGTCGGGGACGAAATTGTTCTCCGGGTCCTCGCTCGTGATCCGGCACTGCAGCGCGTGCGCGCCGATGCGGATCTCCTCCTGCGCCGGCACCCCGCTCTCCGCGGTGCCGATGCGCTCGCCGGCGGCGAGGCGGATCTGCGCCTTGACCAGGTCGATGCCGGTGATGCACTCGGTGACCGTGTGCTCGACCTGGATGCGCGGGTTCACCTCGATGAAGTAACAGCGGCCGTCGTCGGCGTCCTGCAGGAACTCGACCGTGCCGGCGTTGCGGTAGCGCGCCGCGCGGCCGATGGCGAGCGCCGCCTCGGTGAGCGCCGCGCGCTCGGCCTCGGACAGGAACACCGCCGGGGCGCGCTCGATGACCTTCTGGTTGCGCCGCTGCACGCTGCAGTCGCGCTCGAAGAGGTGCACGAGGTTGCCGTAGCGGTCGCCGAGGATCTGCACCTCGACGTGGCGCGCGCGCCGCACCAGCTTCTCCAGGTACATCTCGTCGTTGCCGAATGCGCTGAGCGCCTCGCGGCGCGCAAGCGGCAGCAGCTCCTCGAGCTGCGCCGCGCTCTCGATCACGCGCATGCCGCGCCCGCCCCCGCCCCAGCTCGCCTTGAGCATCACCGGGTAGCCGATCCGCCCGGCGAGCTCCCGCGCCGCGGCGAGCTCGCGTGGCAGGGGGCCGGTGGCGGGCATCACCGGGACGCCCGCGCCGCGGGCGAGCTCGCGCGCGCTCACCTTGTTGCCGAGCCGCTCCATGGTCTCGGGCTCGGGGCCTACGAAGACGACGCCCGCGGCCGCGCAGGCGCGCGCGAACGCGGGGTTCTCGGCGAGGAAGCCGTAGCCGGGGTGGATCGCGTCCACCTGGGCCTCGCGCGCGATCCGCAGGATGTCGGGGATGTCGAGGTAGGCCTCGACCGCGCCGCGCTCGCGCCCCACCAGGTAGGCCTCGTCCGCCTTGGTCCGGTGCAGCGAGAAGCGGTCCTCGCGGGAGTAGATCGCCACCGTGCGCAGGCCGAGCTCGCTGGCCGCGCGCATGACACGGATGGCGATCTCGCCGCGGTTCGCGACCAAGAGGCTGCGCAGCCGCTGCGGGGGGCCGGGTTTCACTTTAAGATCTGCCGTCAGAAGGCGAGGCGAGGCCGCGTGAGGCGCGGGCCGCTTCGATAATAGCCGCAGGGGAAATCAAATGTCGCGCCTGAAGCTGCTCGCAATCCCGTGTCTGCTGCTGTCGCTGGCGGCGGCTCACGCCGCCGCACCGCCACCGCCGCCGCCGCCCCCGGGGGTGGTCCTCGTCATCCACGGCGGCGCCGGGGTGATCGAGCCCTCCAAGATGACGCCGGACAAGGAGGCCTCCTACCGCGCGGGTCTCGCGGCCGCGCTGGATGCCGGCTACGCGATCCTCGAGCGCGGCGGCTCGAGCCTGGATGCGGTCACGGCGGCGGTGCGCGTGATGGAGGACGACCCGCAGTTCAACGCCGGCCGCGGCGCGGTGCTCAACCACGAAGGGCAGGCGGAGCTGGATGCCGCCATCATGGACGGCAGCGGCCCGCGCGCCGGCGCCGTCGCGGGCGTCCGGCACGTGAAGAACCCGATCGAGCTGGCGCGCCTGGTCATGGAGAGGAGTCCGCACGTCATGCTGATCGGTGCGGGCGCCGAGGAATTCGCGCTCGAGCAGGGCGTGGTGCTCGTGCCGAACGATTACTTCAAGACACGCGCGCGGCTGCAGCAGCTGCAGGAGGAGCAGCAGACGGAGGCGCGGCGCGGCGCGGACGCACAGAGCAAGGGCACCGTGGGGGCCGTGGCGCTCGATCGCGCCGGCAACCTGGCCGCGGCCACTTCCACCGGCGGCCTGACCAACAAGCACCGCGGGCGCGTCGGTGACACGCCGATCATCGGCGCCGGTACCTATGCGGGCCCGGGCTGCGCGGTCTCGGGGACCGGCGACGGCGAATATTTCATCCGCGCCGTGCTCGCCTACGACATCTGCGCGCTGCTCGCCTACAAGAAGCTGCCCCTCGCCCAGGCGGTCGATGAGGTGATCCACACCAAGCTCGAGGCCACCGGTGGCAAGGGCGGGGTGATCGCGCTCGACGCCGCCGGCAACGTCGTCATGGACTTCAACAGCGTGGGCATGTTCCGCGCCGTGCGCGACGCGCACGGGCGCCGCGAGATCGCCATGTACCACGAGGCGCAGTAGCCGCGAGGAGCCGCACGATGCACGCCATCGCCATCCACGGAGGAGCCGGCGCCATGCCGCGCGCCCTGCTGTCCCCCGAGCGCGAGGCGCGCTACCGCGCCGGGCTCGAGCACGCGCTCGACAGCGGCTACGCGGTTCTCGAGGGCGGCGGCGCCAGCCTCGATGCCGTGGCATGCGCGGTGCGCATCCTCGAGGACGATCCGCTCTTCAACGCCGGACACGGCGCGGCGCTCACGCGCGACGGCGCCGCCGAGCTCGACGCGGCGATCATGGACGGGCGGCAGATGCGCGCCGGGGCGGTGGCCTCCGTGCGTCACGTCAAGAACCCGGTCGATCTCGCCCGGCGCGTGATGGAGAAGTCGCGCCACGTGCTCCTGGTCGCGGCCGGCGCCGAGGAGTTCGCGCTCGAGGAGGGCTTCACGCTCGTGCCGAACGGCTACTTCCGCACCGCCGAGCGCATCGAGCAGCTCGAGTCCGAGCAGCGCGGCCAGCGCGTCTCGGACCTCGTGCCGCCCGGCCGTGGCACCGTCGGCGCGGTCGCGCGCGACGGCGCCGGCAACCTCGCCGCCGCCACCTCGACCGGCGGCATGACCAACAAGCGCCCCGGGCGGGTCGGCGACTCACCCATCGTCGGCGCCGGCACCTACGCCAAGAACGGCGTG
>DATBBQ010000032.1:0-3827 GCA_036270915.1 Steroidobacteraceae bacterium | reverse complement strand
CGGCGGCGGTGGGCTTCGCCGGGGAGGCCGCAGCGGCGGCCGGTGCCGGTGCCGTCGCGGGCGCGGCCTCCGTCGCGGGGGGCGTAGCGGAAGGGTCGGCGAGCGCCAGGCACGCCGCGCCGGCACCGAGAGCGGCCAGCGCTCCAACGAAAATACGCATGCTCATTCCTCGAACTCTCAAAAGGTGGATTGGGGGACGTTCCTTGGCGGACGCCCTGTTCAACTATAGAGGAGCCGTCGGGTACGCGCGAGTCGCCCAAAAGGAGTAAACCCCCGGCGGGCTGCGGCGCGCCGCGGCGACGGGTCACTATACTTAACCGGTGCTCCACAGGCCGCCCCGACGCAGCGCGATGCAGCAGCCCGAACGCGGCGGGCCGAGCGCGCACGCCGCCGCGGTGACTTTGCTGGCGCGGCGCGACTACGCCACCGCGGAACTGCGGGCGGCGCTGCGCGCGCGGGGCTTCGCCGACGAGGCGCAGGAAGAGACCATCGCCGTCCTCACGCGCGAGGGTGCGCTCGATGATGCGCGCTTCGCGGACAACTACGTGAGCCATCAGGCCGCGCGCGGACACGGTCCGGTGCGCATTGCCGCGGCCCTGAGGCAGCGCGGAGTGGCGGATCCGCTCATAGACGCCGCGCTCGGGCGCGAGAGCGACTGGGCGGCACGCGCGCTCAAGGCGCGCCGGGCGAAGTTCGGCGCGCGGACGCCTGAGACCTGGGCGGAGAAGGCCAAACAGGCGCGCTTTTTGCAGTATCGGGGCTTTTCGTCGGATCATATCCGCTCGGCCACCGGCGCCGACCCCGAAATGGACTGACGGCCTTGAGCAAACCGACCTACATGAGCGCGGCGGACGTACGCGGCGCATTCCTGGAATTCTTCCGCGCGCAGAGCCACATCGTCGTGCCCTCGAGCTCGCTCGTGCCCGGTAACGACCCGACGCTGCTCTTCACCAACGCCGGCATGGTGCAGTTCAAGGACGTGTTTCTCGGCAAGGAGCAGCGCGACTACCTGCGCGCCACCTCGAGCCAGCGCTGCGTGCGCGCCGGCGGCAAGCACAATGACCTGGAGAACGTCGGCTACACCGCGCGCCACCACACCTTCTTCGAGATGCTGGGGAATTTCTCCTTCGGCGACTACTTCAAGCGCGAGGCGATTCACTTCGCGTGGGACTTCCTCATCTATACCTTGGGGCTGGATCCCGCGCGCCTGTGGTGCACCGTGTACCGCGACGATGACGCGGCCGCGGACGTGTGGCTGAAGGACATCGGTATCAGCCCGCGGCGCTTCTCGCGCATGGGCGAGGCGTCGAATTTCTGGGCGATGGGCGACACCGGCCCCTGCGGACCGTGCAGCGAGATCTTCTACGACCATGGCCCCGAGATCGCGGGCGGTCCGCCCGGCTCTGCCGATGAGGACGGCGACCGCTTCGTGGAGATCTGGAACCTGGTCTTCATGCAGTACGAGCGCGCCTCCGACGGCACGCTCACGCCGCTGCCGAAGCCCTCGGTGGACACCGGCATGGGGCTCGAGCGCATGGCCGCGGTGATGCAGGGCGTGCACTCCAACTACGACATCGACCTCTTCAAGAACCTGATCCGCGCGGCCGGCCGGCTCGCCGGGACCCAGGTCCTCACCTCGAGCTCGCTGCGCGTGATCGCCGATCACATCCGCGCGAGCACCTTCCTGATCGTCGACGGGGTGTCGCCCTCCAATGAGGGGCGCGGCTACGTGCTGCGCCGGATCATCCGCCGCGCCATCCGCCACGGCTACAAGCTCGGCATCCAGCAGCCCTTCTTCTACAAGCTGGTCCCGGTGCTCGAGCAGGAGATGGGCGAGGCCTACCCCGAGCTGACGCGCGGCCGGGCGCACGCCGAGCGCGTGCTGAAGCAGGAGGAGGAGCGCTTCGCCGAGACCCTCGCGAACGGCATGGTGCTGCTCGAGGGCGCGATCCGCGGCCTGCGCGGCGCGAAGGTGATCGACGGCGACACGGTCTTCAAGCTCTACGACACCTACGGCTTCCCCATCGATCTCACGGCCGACATCGCCCGCGAGCGGGGCCTGAGCGTCGATCAGGCGCGCTTCGAGGCGGCCATGGAGGAGCAGCGGCGGCGCTCCCAGGAGGCGAGCAAGTTCGGCGTCGAGCAGCGCAGCGCCGTGACCGTGGACGCGCAGACGCTCTTCCAGGGGTACGAGCGCCTGAAGTCCAGCGGACGCGTGGTGGCGCTGCTCCGGGACGGCGCACCCGTCGAGACACTCAAGGCCGGCGACACGGGCGAGGTCGTGCTGGAGCGCACGCCGTTCTACGCCGAGGCCGGCGGTCAGGTCGGCGACAGCGGCGAGCTTTCCGCGGTCGGCACGCGCTTTCTGGTCGCGGACGCACAGAAGCGCGGCGCCGCCATCGCGCATCTCGGCCGGCTCGAGCAGGGGAACATTCGGCTCGGCGAGGAGCTCGAGGCAACCGTCGACGGCGCACGGCGCCGTGCGACCGCGCTCAATCACAGCGCGACGCACCTGCTGCACGCGGCGCTGCGCAAGGTGCTCGGCACACACGTGCAGCAGAAGGGCTCCCTCGTCGCACCCGATCGACTGCGCTTTGACTTCGCGCACTTTCAGCCGCTCACCGACGAGGAGCTGCGCGAGATCGAGCGTCTGGTGAACGCCCAGATCCGCGAGAACTCGCCCGCGGAGACACGCGTGATGGAATACGACCGGGCCGTGGCGGAGGGAGCGATCGCGCTCTTCGGCGAGAAGTACGACAAGGACGTGCGCGTGCTGCGCATGGGGGACTTCTCCATGGAGCTCTGTGGCGGCACGCACGTGCAGCGCCTGGGCGACATAGGCCTGTTCAAGATCGTGAGCGAGGGGGGCGTCGCGGCGGGCGTGCGGCGTATCGAGGCGCTCACCGGCGACGGCGCGCTCGCCTACGTGGAGCAAAACGACACCCTGCTGAAGGACCTCGCCACACTGGTGCGCGGCTCACGCGAGGACATGCGCGAAAAGGTGCGCGAGCAGCTCGAGCGCGGCCGCGCACTCGAGCGCGAGGTGCGCCAGCTCAAGGACCGGCTCGCGTCCGGTCAGGGTGTTGACCTCGCAGCCGGGGCCATCGACGTCGAGGGCGTCAAGGTAATCGCCAGCAAGGTCGACGGGGCGGACGCGGGCGCGCTGCGTGCCGCCGTCGACCGTCTGAAGGATCGCCTGAAGTCGGCCGTGGTGGTGCTCGCGAGCGTCGAGAATCCGGGCAAGATCGTGCTGGTGGTCGGCGTGACCGAGGATCAGACCGGCCGCATTAAGGCGGGCGAGCTGGCCGGCGCGGTGGCCGCGCAGGTGGGTGGCCGCGGTGGGGGCCGTGCCGACTTCGCGCAGGCCGGCGGCAGCAAGCCCGAGGCGCTCGATGCCGCCCTCGGGTCGGTGGAGGATTTCGTTCGCACGCGGCTCGCAGCCTGACGTCCATCCGCGCCTGTCGCGCTAGGCGGCGCGGGCGCGCTTCAGTATCATGGCCGCCCCGCGCCGGCTGCCGGATAAGACCGGTCAGGCCGCTGAAACTACAGGCGATTCAGGGCAGCGGAGAGATGGCCGAGTGGTCGAAGGCGCACCCCTGCTAAGGGTGTATGGGTCAAAAGCCCATCGAGGGTTCGAATCCCTCTCTCTCCGCCAATCATTTCGCCAAAGCAAGCACCACCTAAGCGCTGTTTTGGTACAGGTAACTGGTACAGGTTTTGGGCGGTTATAAGTCCCGCCTCCGCAGCGAGCACGCGCTAGCTAAGCACCAAGCCCTCCTGCCGACTCCAGTACAGCTCTCGCCGGCCCACCTTCAGGTAAAGCCCGC
>DATBBQ010000031.1:0-4652 GCA_036270915.1 Steroidobacteraceae bacterium | reverse complement strand
CGCACAGGGCGTTCGCTCTGAGCAGCTCGAGTGTGGCCAGATCGCGAGCGAGGCCGGCGCCGCCGCTCGAGTCCGAGCCGGCGATGACGAGTACCGTGCTCAAGCGCCGAGTGCGATCAGCGCGAGTCGCGTGTGCCCCTGGCGCTCGAGAGCGCGCGCGGCGCGCCAGGCGCGCACCCCGCTGCGGCAGCAGAGCACCACGCGTGACGTCGCGGGAAGATCCGGCGCGCCGGCCTCCAGGCTCTCGACGCTCAGGCGCAACGCGTTGGCAAACGCCGGGGCGGATGCCTCCAGCGTGCCGCGCAGATCGATCACGATGTCATCCGGGCGCACCTCTGCCGGGGCGATGAAGGCGAGCCCCGCGGCGGAGGGCTCATCGGCGGCCGCGAAGGAGAAGCCGCCGACGTGCAGGGTGCGGAAGTCCACTGAGAGCAGACGCCCGAGCACCGGCGGCTGCCACTTCAGCAAGATCGCCAGTGTCAGGTGCGCCTCGAGCGCGCCCATGACCGCCACCGCGCTGCCCAGTACTCCCGCCGCGGCGCACGAGGCGGCGGTGCGCGGCAGCTCCGGAAACACGGCGCGATAGCTCGGCGCACCGCCGCCGAAGGCGCCCACGTAGCCGGCGAGCCCGAGGACGGATGCACTGACGAGCGGCGTGCCGCTGAGCTGGCAGGCGTCACTGAGCGTGTAAGTCGCGGCAAAACTGTCCGCGGCGTCGATCACGACCGTGGCCTCGCGCAGCAGTGCGGGGGCATTCGCCGGATCGAGGCGCGCCTCGACGGCCTCGACCGCGATGCGTGGATTCAGTGCCAGGAGCGCTTCGCGGGCGGCGAGCACCTTCGCCCGGCCGACGTCGCTCATGCGAAAGAGCGTCTGGCGGTGCAGGTTCGCCTCCTCGACGCGATCGGGATCGACGATCCTGAGGTGCCCGACGCCTGCGCCGGCGAGGGACGGCAGCAGCGCACAGCCGAGGCCTCCGGCACCCACGACCAAGACCCGGGCGGCGCCCAGGCGCGCCTGCCCCTCCGCGCCCACCTCCGGGAGTATCGACTGGCGTGCGTAGCGCTCGCTCACCGACGCCTCACGCGGCCGCGGCGACCGCGAGCCACTCCCGTGTGCGCTCGTCGGGGTCATCGGCCCGCACGATGTCGGTGACGACCGCCGCGACGTCCGCGCCGGCGGCAAACACCCCGGGCAGCCGTGCCACCGTGAGCCCGCCGATCGCCACGAGCGGCAGGAGGCCGATCCGGTCCTTCCAGGCACGCAGGCGCGCCAGGCCCTGAGGCCGCCACGGCATCACCTTGAGCAGCGTCGGGTAGATGGGACCGAGTGCGACGTAGTCGGGCGAGGCGGCGAGCGCGCGCTCGAGCTCCGCCTCATCGTGCGTGCTGACTCCAAGCCGCACGCCGGCGCGGCGCAGCCCCGGGAGGTCCGCTTCCGCGAGGTCGCCCTGCCCCAGGTGCACGAAATCGCATCCGGCCTCGAGCGCGAGCTGCCAGTGGTCATTCACGATCAGCTGCACGCCGTGCGCGCGGCAGGCGGCCTGCGCGGCGCGGATCTCCGCGGCGATGCGCTCTGCGGGCCGCTCCTTGATGCGCAGCTGCAGGAGGCGCACACCAAGGGGCGCGAGCCGCCGCACCCACGCGGCGCTCTCGACGATCGGGTAGACGCGCGGCAGGATCATCCGCGGAACGCCGTGCCGATCACGGGGGTCGACGGGGACGCCATGTCGCGAGCGGCGATCGGCCCGGCGAGGCGCCCGGCGTGACCCGCCGCGACCGCCTGCGCGAAGGCGCGCGCCATCTCGACCGGGTCGCCGGCCTGGGCGACCGCCGTGTTGATGAGCACCGCGTCAAAACCGAGCTCGAGCGCCTGCGCCGCGTGCGAGGGCACGCCGAGACCGGCGTCGATGATGAGCGGCACCTCGGGAAAGTGCGCGCGCAGCGCCGCGAGTCCGAACAGGTTGTTGAGCCCGCGCCCCGAGCCGATCGGCGCCCCCCAGGGCATGAGCACGCGGCAGCCTGCCTCGAGCAGCCGCTCGGCGACCACGAGATCCTCGGTGGTGTAGGGAAAGACCTGGAAGCCCTCGCCGGCGAGCACGCGTGCGGCTTCCGTGAGCCCGAAGACGTCCGGCTGCAGCGTATCCTCCTCGCCGATCACTTCGAGCTTGATCCACGTCGTGCCGAAAACCTCGCGAGCCATGTGCGCGGTCGTCACCGCCTCCTTGGCCGTGTGGCAGCCGGCGGTGTTGGGCAGCACGCGCACGTTCAGTTCGCGGATGAAGGACCAGAAGCCCTGCCCGGCGCGCTCGCCGGCGGACTCGCGCCGCAGCGAGACGGTCACCACCTCGCTGCCGGATGCGCGCACCGCCTCGGCGAGTACCGCGGGCGAGGGGTAGCGCGCGCTGCCGAGAAGCAGGCGCGAGGCGAGGCGCGTGCCGTAAAGTTCCAGCATCATCCCCCCTGCATCGGCGCCAGCACTTCCACACGGTCGCCGTCCGCGAGCGGCGTGCGCTCGCGCGCGCCCGCGGCGACGAACTCGCCGTTCACGGCCGTCGTGACGACGGCACCGCCGTAGCCGAGTTCCGCGAGCGCGGCGGCGAGCTGCGGTGAGCCCGTCTCACGCCAGGCGCCGTTGACGAGAATCCTCATCCATCACCTCTGCAAAGTGGCGCCCCTCGAGCAGCACCTGCGCCGCGCGGCGCGCGAGCGCGGGGGCGATCAGGAATCCGTGCCGGTAGAGCCCGTTCAGGTAGAGCGTGTCGCCGGCGCGGCGCAGGCGCGGCAGGTTGTCCGGAAAGGCCGGGCGCACGCCGGTGCCCATCTCGAGGACCTCGGCCTCGCCGAACGCGGGGTGCAGCGCATAGGCCGCCGAGAGCAGCTCGAGGAGCGAGCGCGCGCTGACGCGGCCGCCGTCTGAGCTCTCGAGCATCGTTGCCCCGACGAGGTACACGCCCGCCCCGCGCGGCACGACGTACACCGGCAGGCGCGGGTGCAGCAGGCGCACCGGGCGCGTCAGGGCGAGCTCGGGCAGGCGCAGCAGCAGCATCTCGCCCTTGACCCCGCGCAGGTCCGCAAGCGCCTCCTGCGCCGCCAGGCCGCGGCAGTCGAGGCGCACGCGGGCCGAGTCGCGCTCGCCGTCGCAGGCGAAGCGCACCGGCACGCCGCGCGCACCGAGCTCGGCGACCAGGAACTGCAGCGCCGCGCGCGGGTCGAGATGCCCTTCCTCGGCGAAGTACAGTCCCTGCGCGAAGCGGCCCGCGAGCTCCGGCTCGAGCGCGCCGAGCGCGTCCGCGTCCAGGCGCTCGTAGTGCGCCGTGCGGCGCGCGAACTGCGCGAGCTCCGCCGCGTCGCGCCCGTGCGCCACGAGCAGCGTGCCGCGCCTCACCGTGCCGGGGAAGCGCTCGCGCCACCAGGCGAGCCCTTCGGCCCCCAGCTCCGCGATGAGCGCCTCCGAGCTCTCGCGCTCGCACCAGGGCGCGAGCATGCCGCCGGCGTACCAGGAGCAGCCGGCCGCGCCGAGGCCCGGGGCGCGCTCGAGCACCTCCACCTGCGCACCGCGCTCGGCGAGCTCGAGCGCGCAGGTGAGTCCGGCGATTCCCGCCCCGATGACCGAGACGCGCATGCCTCAGCCCGCCTGCTCCTGCTTCGCGGGCACGTACAGCTCCCCGCCCGCGGCACGGAACTTCACCGACATCTCGCGCATGCCTTGGGCGCGCGCCTCGGCGCGCACCTCGTGCGAGATGCGCATCGAGCAGAACTTAGGTCCGCACATCGAGCAGAAATGTGCCACCTTGTGCCCCTCCTTCGGGAGCGTGGCGTCGTGGAAGGCGCAGGCGGTGTCCGGATCCAGGGAGAGATTGAACTGGTCCTGCCAGCGGAAATCGAAGCGCGCGCGCGACAGCGCGTCATCGCGCGCCTGGGCTCCCGGGTGACCCTTGGCGAGGTCGGCGGCGTGCGCGGCGATCTTGTAGGTGATCACCCCGGTCTTGACGTCGTTGCGGTCTGGCAGACCCAGGTGCTCCTTGGGCGTCACGTAGCACAGCATGGCCGTGCCGTACCAGCCGATCATCGCCGCGCCGATGGCGGAGGTGATGTGATCGTAGCCGGGAGCGATGTCGGTCGTGAGGGGCCCCAGGGTATAGAACGGCGCCTCGCCGCAGGTGGCGAGCTGCTTGTCCATGTTCTCCTTGATCTTGTGCATCGGCACGTGGCCCGGCCCCTCGATCATCACCTGACAGTCGCGCGCCCAGGCGATACGGGTCAGCTCCCCGAGCGTCTCGAGCTCGGCGAACTGGGCAGCGTCGTTGGCATCGGCGATCGAGCCCGGGCGCAGGCCGTCGCCGAGCGAGAAGCTCACATCGTACGTGCGGCAGATCTCACAGATCTCCGCGAAGTTCTCGTAGAGGAAGCTGTCGCGGTGATGGGCGAGGCACCACTTGGCCATGATCGAGCCACCGCGCGAGACGATGCCGGTGACGCGGTTGACGGTGAGCGGGATGTACGGCAGCCGCACGCCCGCGTGGATGGTGAAGTAGTCGACCCCCTGCTCTGCCTGCTCGATCAGCGTGTCGCGGAAGACCTCCCAGGTGAGATCCTCGGCTACTCCGCCGACTTTCTCGAGCGCCTGATAGATCGGTACGGTGCCGATCG
>DATBBQ010000030.1:0-15138 GCA_036270915.1 Steroidobacteraceae bacterium | reverse complement strand
CGGGTACTGCACGCCGGCCAGGTCCGGATGCGCGAGGGCCACCGCGCTGCCGGACTGGATGGTGCCGTAGCCGAGGATCTCCTGGCCGTCGCGGCGCAGCTCGCGCGTCTCGGAGAACAGCTGCAGCATCACGCCGAAATTGTGCGAGTCGTTCACCCAGGCACCGAGGGCGCTGACCTGCGGCGACCACTTTGCCGGCAGGTCGGCGTACACGGCGCCGGCGGAGACTTCCAGCTGGTTCTGATGGAAGTCGAGCGCCTTACGCGTAATGATGTTGATCGAGCCCGCGACGCCGCCCTCGACCAGGGAGGCCTGTGAGCTCTTTTCCACGATCACCTGCTGCACGAGTTCCGAGGGCAGCAGCGTGTAGGAGACGCTGCGCCCGACGGTGCCGGTCTGGTTGAGCACGAACCAGTCGGCGGAGGCGACCGAGTGGCCGTTGATGAGTGTCTGGGTGAGGCTTGGGTTCGTGCCGCGCATGCTGACGCGGTCCTGCTCGTCGAAGCCGCCCTCGTTCGCGCCCGCCGAGCTGACCGTGACTCCGGGTACGCGCATCAGCGCGTCGGCGACGTTCTTGTCGGGCATCTTGCCGATGTCATCCGCGGTGACGACGTCGATGAAGGTAATGGCGTCCTTCTTGATTTCGATGGACTGCTGCAGCGAGGCGCGTATGCCCGTGACCACGACCTCCTGCAGCGGCTCCCCGGTCGGCGCCAGCTGCTCGGTGGCCTGCTGCGCGTGGACCGCCCCGTTGCGCCCGAAAAGTGCCATGGCGACCGCCGTTCCGATCAACGTCGATCTTGCGATTCTCATGATTGACTCACCCCGGATGTTGTCGTTTAGCCGATACACGTGCAGATGTGCCGCATCTGCTCCGCGAGACCCTCGGTGCCGATTTTTTCGGCGCTCCGCGAAGAGTTCCCAAGTGGAACCACTTGCGGGCCAATATATTACCAATTCCTGTAGAATACTATACCCACCGATACCAATTGGAATACCGGGTCTACAGCCCAATGTGTTCAATGGCTTACGTACTGACATGTTTTCGCTATAGCATTGAACTGGTCTCATAGTGGTAGTATGAAGGTGTTTGAGGAACGGGCTGGAGAGACACTTTGACGCTGCTTTCCCAGGCGGTCGGTCCCCTCGATGAGACGAGCAGTCTGCCGCTCTACCAGCAGTTGCAAAGAGCACTACGACAGGCGATCGAGACGCGCGTGCTCGGTCCGGACGACGCGCTGCCGCCGGAACGGGATCTGGCGATCGACTTCAACATTTCGCGCATCACCGTGCGCAAGGCGATCGATGGTCTGGTGAGCGAGGGGATGCTGGTGCGCCGCCAGGGATCGGGGACCTTCGTGCGCGCGCGCGTTGAGAAGAACTTCTCCAAGCTCACGTCCTTCTCCGAAGACATGCGCGCGCGCGGGCGCAATCCGCGCAGCGTGTGGCTGCACAAGTCCACCGGCACCGTCACGCCCGAAGAGGCGCTCACGCTGCGCTCGAGCCCGGGCACTCCGGTCTATCGCTTCCACCGCATTCGCTTCGCGGACGACGCGCCGATGGCGCTCGAGTACGCGACCATCCTCGCCACGTGCCTGCCGTCGCTCGAGGCGGTGGAATCCTCCCTGTACACCGCGCTCGAGCGCGCCGGCAATCGCCCGGTCCGCGCGCTGCAGCGGCTGCGGGCCGTGTTGTTCACCGCCGAGCAGGCGGAGCTCCTGCAGGCCAAGGAGAGCGACGCGGGCCTGCTGGTCGAGCGGGTCGGCTTTCTCAAGGACGGGCGCGCCGCGGAGTTCACGCAGTCCTTCTACCGCGGCGATATCTACGACTTCGTCGCCGAGCTCAGCCTTACCTCGTGAGCCCGGAGGGCACCAGCATGTTCCGCGAGGCGGCGCAGGCCGCGGAGGTCGTGCGCGAGATGCTGCAGGCCAATGCCGCGCGCGTGGCACGCCTCGGTGCGCGGCTGCGCGCCGCTCCGCCGCGCGCGGTGGTCACCTGCGCGCGCGGCAGCTCCGATCACGCCGCCACCTACGCGCGCTATCTCATCGAGACGCGCCTGGGCGTGCTCACCTCCTCCACCGCGCCGTCGGTGAGCTCCGTGTACGAGGCGACGACCGACCTCTCCGGTACCGTGATGCTCGCCATCTCCCAGTCGGGCGCCAGCCCGGACCTGCTCGCGGCCGTGGCGAGCGCCCGCGCCGCCGGCGCGCGCATCGTCGCGCTGGTGAACGCCGAGAGCTCCCCGCTCGCCCAGCTCGCCGACGATCTGCTGCCGCTGCACGCGGGTCCTGAGCGCAGCGTCGCGGCCACCAAGTCCTACATCGCATCTCTGGCCGCCATCGCGCAGCTGGTCGCGTGCTGGTCCGAAGACCACGCGCTCAGCGCCGCGCTGCGCGAGTCGCCGGCGCTGCTGACGCGCGCCTGGCAGCTCGACTGGAGCGCGGCCGTCACGCGCCTCGTGACGGCCACGAACCTATACGTCATCGGGCGCGGCATCGGTCTTGCGGTCGCCCAGGAGGCGGCGCTGAAGTTCAAGGAGACGTGCGGCCTGCATGCCGAGGCCCTCAGCGCCGCGGAGCTGCGCCACGGGCCGATGGCACTGGTGCGCGGCGGATTTCCGCTGCTGCTCTTCGTGCAGGACGACGAGACGCGCGCGGGCGTCACGCAGCTCGCCGCCGACCTGACCGCTCAGCAGGCGGACGTGCTGATCGCCGGCGCATCCGTCGCCCACGCCACCACGCTGCCGAGCGAGCGCGCCCACCCGCTCATCGAGCCGCTGCTCTTCGCGCAGAGCTTCTACCGGATGGCGAATGCGCTCTCGGTGGCGCGCGGGTACGACCCCGACCGCCCCCCGCACCTGAACAAAGTAACGGTGACCGTCTGATGCCTACCGCGCTGGTCAACGCCCGCGTACTGCGCGAGGGGCGATTTACCGAGGGTGAATGTGTCCTCATCGAGGGCGAGCGGATCACGGCCATTCTCCCCGCGGACGATCCGCGCTGCCGCGCCGCGGACCCGCGCGACCTCGGCGGCGCGCTGCTGCTGCCCGGATTCATCGACGCGCAGGTGAACGGCGGCGGCGGCGTGCTGTTCAACGACGCGCCCTCGGTGGAGTCGATCCGGGCGCTGGGCGACGCGCACCGCCGCTTCGGCACGACCGGTTTCCTGCCGACCCTGATCAGCACCGACCTCGAAACCGTGGCGCGCGCCATCGCCGCGGTCCGCGCCGCGATCGCCGCGGGCGTGCCCGGAGTGCTCGGCATCCATATCGAGGGACCGTTCCTCAACGTCGAGCGCAAGGGCGTGCACGATCCGGCGGTGCTGCGCGAGCTCGACCCGAGCGCGCTCGGCCTGCTCAGCTCGCTACGCGGCGGGCGCACGGTGGTCACGCTCGCCCCCGAGATGACCACGCCGCAGATGATCGCGCAGCTCGTGGCTCAGGGGGTCATCGTCTCGGCGGGGCACACCAACGCGACCTACGCGCAGATGCGTGCGGCGCTCAGCCATGGCCTCAGCGGCTTCACGCACCTGTTCAACGCGATGTCGCCGCTCACCGGGCGCGAGCCGGGCGCGGTCGGTGCGGCGCTCGACGACCCCGACAGCTGGTGCGGCATCATCGTCGATGGTGCGCACACCGATCCGGTGGTGCTGCGCATCGCGCTGCGCTGCAAGCGCCACGACCGCTTCATTCTGGTGACGGATGCCATGCCGAGCGTCGGCACGCCGGATCAGTCGTTCGTGCTGCGGGGCCGGCGCATCGACGTCAGGGGACAGGCATGCGTCGATGAGGACGGGCGGCTCGCCGGTTCCAATCTCGACATGGCGAGTTGCGTGCGCAACGCCGTCAGCATGCTCGGCGTCTCCCTCCCCGAAGCGGTGCACATGGCGAGTCAGTGGCCCGCGGAGTTTCTCGGCCTGGGGCGGGAATACGGGCGCATAGCGCCCGGCTACCGCGCGAACCTGGTGCTGGCCGACGAGGGGCTCGACGTGCTCGAGACCTGGATCGACGGACGGGTGCAGACGGCCGCCCCCGGCCCCTGAGGGGATCCGGGCCGCCTACGCGTCGGGTGCCTGGAAGCCGCCCGCCCGATACGTGAGCACCAGCGTGTCCCGCACGCCCGCGCCACCATCGTCCTGAATGGGCGTCGTCTCGTGAATGACGCGTGCGTCATCCATGAGCAGCATCGACCACGGCTCGTGCATCGTGAAGCGCACACCGCTGCTGCCGTGGGCGTCGAATACGCGCGTCTCACCACCGCGCACGTGAGCGCGCGCGATCAGGATCACGGCTACGAAATCCACCCCGTCGCGGTGCGCACCCTCCGGCGTCGGCCTCCCGATGCCCCCTCGGGTGTCGATCCGGAACTGATGCGCCTCGACGTACCAGCGCGGCTCGGCGCGTGCCTCCGCGAACAGCGTCCCGAGCGCGCTCAGCAGCCGCCGCCAGGCGGACGCGGCGACCACATTCGCGTCGATCGGCTCGAACCAGCGCGTGAGCCCCCCGTGCAGCGCGTTGTAGGAAGTCGGCTGCCAGTGGGGACGGTGCGGCACGGCCTCGAGCCCGACGCCCGGGGTCTGGATGAAGCATCCGTGGCGGCGTGCGCGATATTCGCCGCCGTCACGCAGGTGCACGTCGCGCGGCAGGTTTTCCCAGCTTGGCTGCAGGGCCTGCAGCCCCTCAAGGTTAAGCCGCAGCGCCGCGGCGGCCTCGGAGGCTGACAGCCGCACGTAGCCACTCTCCTGCAGGCTGAGTGAGGCACGGGAACGATCGGGCTTCATGGCACGCTTGTACTATATCGATTCCACGAAGACTCGGGCGGCGAGCCCCCGACGGGTCTTGCCGCCGGCCACGGCGCGGGCTGCGGGCAGCTGACTGAGGAACCACGGAAGAGGCACCATGATCGAGCTCTACTACTGGACCACGCCGAACGGTCACAAGATCACGATGTTCCTCGAGGAGACGGGCCTGCCCTACCAGATCGTGCCGGTGCACATCGGCAAGGGAGCGCAGTTTGACCCGGCCTTCCTCGCCATCGCCCCGAACAATCGCATCCCCGCGATCGTCGATCGCGACCCGCCGGGGGGCGGCGAGCCGCTCGCGCTGTTCGAGTCCGGGGCGATCCTTTTGTATCTGGCGGAGAAGACCGGGCAGCTCCTGCCCGCGCCGCTGCACCGGCGTTTCGACGTCATTCAGTGGCTCGTCTGGCAGGTGGCCAACCTCGGGCCCATGGCGGGGCAGAACCACCATTTTGCCGGGTACGCGCCGGAGAAGATTCCCTATGCCATCGAGCGCTACGTCAAAGAGACCAACCGCCTGTATGGCGTGCTCAACAAGCGCCTGAGCGGCCGCGAGTACCTCGCCGGCGACTATTCGATCGCCGACATCGCCAGCTATCCGTGGGTCGTACCGCACGAGCGCCAGGGACAGGACCTCGGGCACTTCCCGCACCTGAAGCGCTGGTTCGAACTCGTCCGCGACCGCCCCGCCACGGTGCGCGCCTACGAGAAGGCGAAGAGCATCAACACCGAGAGCACCATGAGTGAGGAGGCGAAGAAGGTGCTCTTCGGTCAGACCGCGCGCCTGTACCAGTAGTCGCATGCGAGGCGCCGCGAATCGGCGGGGGTGGGCGCGCATGGCGCTGCCGGGGCTGCTGGCCGTCCTGTGCGCGGCGTGCGGCGCGGCGACCCGTGCCGCCGATCTCACGGTCGCCGGCGCAGCCATTCACGTCGAGCTCAGCGCAGCCCCCGCGATCGGGGAGGCGGCGGTGCTCTCCTGGGTGCGCCGCTGTGCCGGGATCGTCGCGCAGTATTACGGGCAGTTTCCCACCCCGCGGCTCACGCTGCGGATCATCGTCGAGGACGGCTCCGGCGTTCAGGGGGGCAAGACCTTCGCCAATCCCGACGCCTTTATCCGCGTGAACCTCGGGCGTGAGGTATCCGAGTCACAGCTCGGCGCCGACTGGGTGCTCGTGCACGAGATGACGCACCTCGCCCTGCCCGACACCGGGGAGGCACATCAGTGGCTCTCGGAGGGACTCGCGACCTACGTCGAGGGGATCGCGCGTGTGCAGGCGGGCAATCGCAGCGAGCTCGACGTGTGGGAGGAGGAACTGCGCTCGATGCCGCGCGGCATGCCGCAGGCCGGCGATGCGGGCCTGGACCACACGCACACCTGGGGCCGCACCTACTGGGGCGGCGCGATGTTCTGCCTGCTCGCGGACGTCGAGATCCATCGGCGCACAGACAACCGCTTAGGCCTGCAGGACGCGCTGCGCGCCATCCTCAGGGCGAGCGGGGGACTGTCGGCCGACTGGCCCATCGAGCGCGTGCTGCGCACCGGCGACGCGGCCGTCGGCACGCCCGTGCTCGCGGATCTCTACGCGAAGTACAAGGACACGCCGGTATCGCCGGACATCACGGGGCTGTGGCGCGAGTTGGGTGTCGAGCCGCAGGGCTCGCAGGTGCGGCTGAACGACAGCGCGCCCCTTGCCTCGGTGCGGCGCGCGATCATGCGTGCCCGCCAGAGCACTCAGCTCGGCGAGAAGAAGCCGGTCAGGAGCCCCGTCAGCGCGAGCACCGCGATGATCAGCGCGAACTCCCAGGCGAGTGAGCGCGCGAGCGATCGCCGTGCGCTGTGCACGCCGCGCGCGAGGGCCGGGGTGAAGCGCCAGCGGTTGAGCGCGGCGAGCGCGAGCAGCACCGCGAACAGCAGCGCCTTGCCGCACAGGAGCAGCCCGTAGGGCTCGAGCAGCGCGCGCCATCCCGGCAGGAGCAGCCAGGCCATGAGGACGCCGCTCACGGCGGTGAGCGGCACGAGATATCCCGCGTAGCGTGAGAACGCGCCGAGCACGAGCGCCAGTTCGCGCGCGGGCAGACAGCGCGCGCCTTCCCGCAGCGGCGCGAGCGAGCCGAACCAGAAGCTGCCGATGAGCACGTGCAGCGCGAGCAGCGTGTAGAGGAGCGACGCGTGGGCGCTGAGCCCGGCATGTCCCCCCGGAAGGAGCGACGCGAGCGCGACCAGGCTCCCGGCCAGTGCGAACCCCGGCCCACGCCGCCCGGTAGCGCGCAGCGCGAGCGCGAGGAGCGCCAGGCCGGCGCCGCGCACGTCGAGCGGGGGCGCGGCGCGCCGGAACGTGAGCTGCCACAGGGCCGGATCCGCAAGCCCCGACCACGCACCGGCCAGGTGCGCCGGTTCCACCGCGAGCTGCGCGGCGAGGAGCCCCAGGGCGAGCAGCGCCGTGCGCTCGGTGCGCCGGCGCAGCACGGGCTGCTGCGCCAGAGCCTGCCCGCAGGTAACGAAATACAGAATGGCGCCGGCCGCCTGAAACAGCAGTACCAGGCCCGCGACACGCAGCGCGAGCCAGGCGGCGTCGGTCATTGCGCGAGATGGAAGCGGATCCTGCCCGAGGTCAGGTGACCGTCCGCGCCGAGCGCCCGCCACGTGACGACATAGTCACCCGCCGCGAGCGGCGGCAGCGGGACGCTGACGCGCGCAGCGGCAGCCGACGGCAGCGGAGCCAGCTTCTGCTGCGCGCCGCCCGGCCCTTGGAGCCCGAGTGCGGTGAGGCTTGCGTCCTCGGAGAACTCGAGGACGAGCGTGCGCGGTGCAGACGTGAGCGTCTCGTCATCGGCCGGCGAACTCGCGGTGAGATGCGCGTGCGCCGATGCGGCGCTCGCGGCAAGAGCGAGCACTACGACGGCAGGCAACCGCAGCCACGGCATGCATGCGAGGCTACACCCGGCGCCGTGCCTTGGGATAGGCGGACTGCGCGCCGCCATGGGGTCGCGCCGCGCCCCGCCGCCGCGCCGGAGCGCCCTGATGTCCGTGGCGATGCGCCGCACCCGGCGCCGCCTCGTGGGTGCTCGTGCCGGAGGGCACGGCGAACCGCGGCAGCTCACTCACGGGGAGCGGGCGCTTGAGCACCTGCTCGATCGCGCGCAGCAGCGGCGCCTCCCCGGGCGCGACCAGCGCCACCGCCGCGCCACTGCCGCCGGCCCGCGCGGTGCGGCCGATGCGGTGCACGTAGTCCTCCGGGACGTTGGGCAGCTCGTAGTTGACCACGTGCGGCAGCTCCTTGATGTCGAGCCCGCGCGCGGCCACCTCGGTGGCGATGAGCGCCGTCACGCGCCCGGCCTTGAAATCGGCGAGGGCGCGCACGCGCGCCGCCTGGCTCTTGTTGCCGTGGATGGCGAGGGCACTGATGCCGGCGGCCTGCAGCTGCTGCGTGAGGCGGTTGGCGCCGTGCTTGGTGCGCGTGAAGACGAGCACCTGCTGCCAGGAGCCCTCGCTGATCAGATGCGCGAGCAAATAGCGCTTGTGTTCCTGCGCGACGCGGAACACCCGCTGATCGATGCGCTCGGCGGTGGCGTTGCGTGCGGCGACCTCGATCGCCACCGGCTCGCGCAGCATGCGCGCGGCGAGCGCGCGGATGTCCTCCGAGTAGGTAGCCGAGAACAGGAGGTTCTGCCGCTGCGGGGGCAGGAGCTTCAGGATCCGGCGGATGGCGTGAATAAACCCCATGTCGAGCATGCGGTCGGCTTCATCGAGCACCAAGCAGCGCACCTGGCTCAGGTCGAGCAGCCGCTGTTGCGCGAGATCGAGCAGCCGGCCCGGTGTCGCCACCAGCACGTCGCAGCCGCGGCGCAGCGCCTCGATCTGCGGCTTCTCGCTCACGCCGCCGAAAATGACGACGCTGCGCAGGGTCAGAAAGCGGCCGTACTCCTCGGCCATCGCCGCGACCTGTGCGGCCAGTTCGCGTGTCGGGGTGAGGATCAGGGCGCGCGGCGCGCGGCCGGCCGCCGGCGTGAGATTGCACAGGATCGGCAGCACGAAGGCTGCCGTCTTGCCGGTGCCGGTCTGCGCTCCGGCGAGCACGTCGCGGCCGGCGAGGATGGCAGGAATGGCGGCAGTCTGGATGGGGGTCGGCGTGGCGTAGCCCTTCTCGGACACGGCACGCAACAGCTCGGGCTTCAGCCCGAGATCGCTGAAAGACATTTTTTGGGAGACCTCTTCGTTGAGCTCGCCCGGCAGCGATTCGCTGCGGCGGTCAGGCGCGAGGCAGGAACATGGTAAATCGCAGTGTCGCCAGGCGAGGCAATGCGAAGAAAATCGAGTGCTGACCGAGCACTCGGGGGAGTTCGACGCCCATGGTCGCACAAAGTTCACACTTTCGACGCATTTCTGTAGCCGTCAGGCGACAATTAATCACACTTGTCAGCGACTTACGCGTTGCAGCGTTACCGCGGTCCGAGGCATTATTTGGCTCACCAAGGCACAGGGACCCCCATGAGACTCGCATTTCCCGCCGCAATCGGCGCGTCCCTAGGCGCCCTGTGTCTCGCCGCCGGCTGCTCCTCGCGCACCGATGTGTCCATGGCGGGCAACGTGCCGGCGCAGTACTCACACGTGTGGGTCACGGCGCAGGCGGTGTGGTTCAACACCAGCGCCACCGCCGGGCCGGACGATTCGGGCTGGACGAAGTTTCCCCTCTCGACCCCGACCACCATCGACCTGGTCGCCGACAACGGCGGCACGCTCGGCAGCCTTGCAACGTCCCTCAAGTTGCTGCCCGGCAGCTATTCGCAAGTGCGCCTGATCCCGGTGGACCCCGCACAGACACCGCTCACCGACTCGGCCCAGGCGGCCGGTGCGATGTTCAATTCCGAGGTCGACTACGAGGACTCGTCCGGCAACACCCAGGCGCTCCCGCTCGAGTTCCTGAACCCCGACAAGGGCATCGGCATCCAGACGGCGCTGCGTGTCCCCATCGGAAACCTCGGTAGCGCGCTGGCCGCCGGCAGCGCCGGCGGCGGCATCGGCACCACGGGCACGAACGATGCGACGAACTCGAACGGTCTGCTCGATGCGAGCGGGGGAACCACCGCGGGCACCACCAGCACCACGACTACGCCCGCAACGACCACAACCACGACGACCAGCGCGAGCTTCGCGCTCAACGTGAGCGGCACGAGTGACATCGTCCCCTTCACCATCACCGACGCCAGCAGCAAGCTCTTGCCCGGCATGCTCTTCAGCCAGCACGCCGCGGCCTACGATCTGTCCGAGGTCGGTGGCATCCAGGGCACGCTGACGCTCACCAACCTCACGGGGATCACGGGCGTCAGCGGCCTGCCGGACATCGTGGCGAGCGCCGAGGTACTCACGTCCGATGGGTCGCGCCACGTCGTCATCGCCAGCGCGCCGGTGCATTCCGACGGCACCTTCCTCCTCTACCCGCTGCCGACCAATTCCTCCTCGCCGGCCATCTATGACGTCGTCATTCACGGCGCCGGCATCGCGACCATCATCATCCGCAACGTCACCGTCACGCTCAGCTCGAGCAGCACGGGCACGACCGCGACACCCGCGAACACGCTCGGCACGGGCACGACCACCACCGGCACGACCACCACCGGTACCACCACCACCGGCACGACGACCACCGACACGCCGATCACGGCCGAATCGAGCATCGTCACCGCGACGGTGAATGCCGTATCGCTCGGGACGCTGACGCCCCGCGCCGCGGGCTCTTACAGTGTGAACGTCACCCCCGTAGCCGGCTCGTCGCTGCCGGCCGGCTCGCTCGTGAGCCTCTACGAGACCCCTTCGGGCGAAGCCCCGTACGTCATCGAGTCGAGCCCCATCGATCCCTTCAATCAGATCTTCTCGATCTTCTCCCTGGCCGTCTCATCGGGGACGATCGACACCGGCACCTACGTGACGAGCGGCAACGCCATCACCCTCGTGAGCGGCGCGCCCCAGGAAGGCGCGGGCAATTACGTGGCCGCGGCGAGCGCGCCCGGCTTCGCCGACGGCACCTTCAGTAACAAGGTCGTTCCTCCGGCCAGCTCGACCACCACGCCCGTGACCGCGAGCGTCCCCACCCTCTCGATTGCCTCGGGGGGCGCCAGCGGATCGGTGCTGGCGAGCGTGACACCCCCGAGCGGCAGCAAGTACAACCGGGGGCAGCTGATCGTGTCGCATGACGGGACGGTCGTATCAACGGTGGCGCTCGACACGGTGCTCACTCAGGGAGGCGGGACAGTGGCGGCCGTCGCGCCGGCGGGGACCCCCAATGCGCTTTACTACGTCTCCGTTCGCGTGTGGAACACCGCCACCCTGTCTAGCACCCCCCCGTTTAACGTCCAGCGACAGTGGTACCCGACCGCCGTGGACCTGCGCAGCGGCACGAGCGGCTCGATCCAGCTGACCATCAACTGACGCGCGCGAAACCGGTAGACTACGCGGCTTTCGGGCGAGTGCCGTCGCGAGTCCGCGTCCTTCAAAGGGAACGTATTACCCCGCCGCGCCTCTAAACGGCGGCGGCGTGCCTGCGCCTAAGCCACGAAATTTAAGGGGATATTCTTGATGATAGTCGTTCGCTCCGGCCGGGCGCGTTCCGCGTGCCCCCTCATCCCCTTGCTCGTCACGGGAGTGGCCCTGCTTCTTGCCGCCTGCGGCAGCAGCAGCAAGGTCGTGCCCGGAACCCCCGTCATCACCATGTCCGCGACGAACGCCGGGTACAGCAGCTACGCGATCAATATCGACCAGATCACGCTCACCCGGAATGACAATACCGTGGTGACGCCGCTCTTCACGCCCGAGACTGTCGACCTCGCGAGCCTCGCCGATTTCACCGAGCTGGTCGAGGCACCGGCGGTCCCGGTCGGCACGTACATCTCGGCCACCCTCGTGCTCGACTACACCACGGCCAACATCTGGTACCAGGTGAACGGTCACGCGATCCCGGTGGTGGCGTACGGCCAGGCCGGTTCGGCCCTCACGGGCCAGACGGTCCTCACCGTCACCTTCGACAAGGCGAACCCGCTGGTCGTCACCAACGCGAAGTCGAACCGGGTCAACATCAATTTCGATCTGGCCGCCTTCAACACCGTCACGAGCGTCGCGAACCCTGGCGCCATCGTGGTGCGCCCGTTCGCCACCGTGAGCCCGGTGACGGTCGACTACCGCCCGATCCGCGCGCGCGGCATCTACGTGGTCAATCAGAGCGGCAACTTCATCGTCAACATCCGCCCCTTCTTTGACCTGACCTCCGCTCTCGGCGGCCTGCAGGTCAACGTGAACGACCAGACCTACTACAACGTCAGCCAGCAGGCCTTCACCGGCGCGCCGGGATTCGCGGCGCTCGGGACGCTCGCGATCAGTCAGCCGATCGCGGCCTTCGGCACGCTCGGCAGCCTCGACGCCATCACGCCGCAGTTCAACGCCACCCAGGTCTACGGCGGCCCGAGCCAGGAGAGCCTCGCGCAGGATCACGTGGCCGGGACCATCGCCGCGCGCAGCGGCGGCACACTGACGGTCCGCGGCGCTGCGATTCATCCCGGCTTGGGCAACGTGTTCGGCTTCCCCGAGTACGGTGACAGCTACTCCGTCATCGTCGACGCGACCACGGTCGTGAGCGAGGACGGCCAGAACGTGAGCGGCCTGTCAGACCAGTCCCTGTCCATCGGACAGCGGATCGATGCCGCGGGCTTAAGCATTTTAAACAGCTCGGGCGCCGCCACCGGCATCGACACGCGCAACGGCGGTCAGGTGCGCATGGCCTCGACGCCCGCCTGGGGGAATCTCGTGTCCGCGAGCGCCGGCAGCGCGACGCTCGATCTCATCACCCTGAACAATTTCGCTCCCGCGGGACTGACCTTCGCCGGCACCGCCAGCGGTGGCGGCGCGGTCGACCCGGCCCTCTACCCCGTCAACACCGGCGCGGCCACGGCCGTCGGACCGGTCGTGCTCGCGCAGGGCTTCGTCACCGCCTTCGGCGGCGCGCCGCCGGCCTTCAACGCCCAGAGCGTGACCGCCGCGGATGCCTACCCGCAGCAGCAGCTCATCGTTGAGTGGCAGAACGGGGGCGCCGCGGCGCCCTTCCTCAGCCAGAGCGCCGCGGGCCTGGTGGTCGACCTCGCCAATCCCGACCTCACCAACACGCACGGAATCGTCACCGGCCCGACCGCGATCAACCTGAAGGACCTGCCGGCGAGCCCGCTGATCACGACGACCGGCGCCAACGCGCAGGCGCTCACGCTCGCGGTCGGCAACTCGACGCTGACGAGCGGCGTGTCGGTGTATAACAGCGCCGCGAGTTTCTCCGCCGGGCTCGCCGCGACCCTCAACGGCACCCACAAGGTCTACAAGCTGGTCGCCGTGGGTCAGTACGACGCCGCGACCAACACCTTCGTGGCGCAGAACATCGACGTCGCGCTCTGGGAGTAGCCCGGCAGTCGGGGGAAGCGATGCCCTGGAATCGTCGGCCGTTCCGGCGCGGGCCACTCTCGCGCGCGCTCAACATCGAGGACCTGCGCCAGCTCGCCCGGCGCCGCGTGCCGCACTTCTCCTTCGAGTACGTCGAGGGGGGGGCGGAGGACGAGCACACGCTGCGCGGCAACCGTGAAGCGCTCACGCGCTGGCAGCTCCTGCCGCGCACGCTCATCGACACCTGCGCGCGGCATCAGCGCCGGCCGATCCTCGGGCGCGAGGCGAACGCACCGCTCATCATCGCCCCCACCGGCTTCAACGGCATGCTGTACGCGGACGGCGACGTCGCGCTCGCGCGCGCGGCGGCGGCCTTCGGCATCCCCTTCACCCTCAGCACCTTCTCCACGACGCGCCTCGAGGACGTCGCGGCGCGTGCCGGCGGGCGTTTGTGGCTGCAGCTGTACGTCATGAAGGATCGCGGCATCGCCCGTGACATCGTGCGCCGCGCGGCCGCCTCCGGCTACGAGGCGCTCGTGTTCACGACCGATGCCAACGTCTTCGGCAACCGCGAATGGGACCGGCGCAACTACCGCGCCCCGGGGCGCCCGAGCCTGCGGGCCGTGCTCGACCTGCTGCGCCATCCTCGCTGGGGACTGCGGCACGCGACCCACGGCGGGCTGCCGCACTTCCGCAATCTCGAGCCGACGCTGCCGCCCTCGGCGACCTCCGCGGTCGGCGCGAGCACCATCCTGCCGCAGCTGCTGGATGCCAGCATCCGCTGGGAAGACCTGGACTGGATGCGTGAGCTGTGGCCCGGAAAGCTCCTGGTCAAGGGCATCCTCGCCGTGGAGGACGCCGAGCGCGCCGCGCGCCTCGGCTGCGACGGGATCGTGGTCAGCAACCACGGCGGGCGACAGCTCGACTCCTGCGTCGCCCCGATCGACGTGCTCCCGGAGATCGTGCGCGCCGTCGGCTCGCGGCTCTCCGTCATCGTCGACAGCGGCTTTCGGCGCGGCACCGAGGTATTGAAGGCGCTCGCGCTCGGCGCCGAGGCGGTGATGCTCGGGCGGGCGACGCTCTACGGGCTCGGCGCCGCCGGGGAGCCCGGCGTGCGCCACGCGCTCACCATCATGACGAGCGAGATCGACCGCGTGCTCGGGCAGCTCGGGTGCACCTCGCTCTCAGACCTCGGCGCGCGGCACGTGCGCCGCACCTGAGCGTCGCCCCGGCGGCGACCTTCAGCGCTCCGGGGACTTCAGCAGCTCCTCGAGGTAGCCCTTCCACAGCACCGCGTAGGTGTGCGAGCCGTGACCGTGCGTCTGCTCGCTATAAGGGATGACCACCGCACGACCGTTGGGCACGCGCCTGATCTCGCGCTCGAGGATCTTGAGCTCGGGCGGGTTGATAAGGTCGTCGGCCGAGTTCACCGCGTAGAGCGGCGCCTGGATCTTCTCCAGATTCGGACCGGGATCGTAATCGTAAGAGGCGGATACCTGGTACATGAGATCCGTCGCATCCAGGGTCTTCATCTGCGCCTGGACGACCGTGTCGATTACCGCGTCGGCCTTGGCGAGCGTCGGGGCCTCCTCCTGGCGCAGCAACGGGTTGCTGCCCATGAGCCAGAGCATTTCCGCGGCGGTGCGCAGCGCGGGCGGCTGGGTCTGGTACTCACCGTTGGCCCACGCCGGGTCGTTGCGGATCGCGTCGATGACCAGGCGGCGCCACACGCGATTGCGACCCGAGATCTGCGTCGGCAGGCTGGCGAGCGGCATCAGGGCATCCATGAACTGCGGGTGCAGCTCGCCCCACATCCACGTGTGCATGCCGCCCATCGAGGTGCCCATGATGAGGCGCGCATGGTTCACCTTCAGCCCCTGGGTGAGCAGGCGATACTCTGCCTCGATCATGTCGCGGTAGCCGTA
>DATBBQ010000029.1:0-29725 GCA_036270915.1 Steroidobacteraceae bacterium | reverse complement strand
TAGGGCTTGGCGCCCTTGAAGCCGGGCAGGAACGAGTGATGGATGTTGATGGCGCGACCGCTCAGCTGCGCGCACAGCTCGTCGCTGAGTATCTGCATGTAGCGTGCGAGTACCACGAGCTCGGTACGCGTCGAATCGATGAGCTCGAGCACTCGGCGCTCCTGCCCGGCCTTGCTGGCCGGCGTTACCGGCAGGTGAAAGAACGGCAGGTTGTGACGCAGCACGGTCGGCTGCAGCGTGACGTGGTTCGAGACCACCGCCGTCACGTCCATCTTGAGCTCGCCGATGCGGTGGCGATACAGGAGGTCCTCGAGGCAGTGATCGAGGTTCGAGATCATGATGAGCACGCGCGTACGATCGCGGCTGTCGTGGATGCGCCACTCGAGATCCTCGGCGGCGGCGACCGCCGCGAACTCCCCGCGCAGCCGCGCGAGGCTCAGCTCCTCGCCCTGCACCGTGCAGAAGGTGATGCGCACGAAGAAGCGCTGCGAGACCGGGTCGTCGAACTGGTGCATCTCCATGAGATACAGACGCCGAGCGGCGAGAAAACCGGTGATCGCCGCGGTCGTGCCGAGGCGGCTGGCGCAGCTCGCGCACAGCACGTAGGGGTGATCGGTGGCAAATCGCACTCGGCCCGCTCCTGGTCTCGCACCTGCATCCGGTACGTGAGCGTGACAGCGCGGCGCGCCGCGCTCTGACCCAAATGGGACGGCCGCGAGCGCGTCCGCGCCAGCCGGGCGGGGAACGGGGTTCAGCCGCGGCCGAAGACGCGGATAGCCGCTCCGGTGACCGCGCGCGCGGCGTCCGAGGCGAGGAAGGCGATGACGTCCGCGATCGCCTCCGGGGGCACCCAGCGGGCGAAGTCGGCCTTGGGCATGTCGGCACGGTTGCGCGGCGTATCGATCGTGCCCGGCAGGACGGTGTTGACGGTGACGTTGCGGTCCTTGAGCTCCTCGGACAGCGATTCGCTCAGCCGCTCAACCCCGGCCTTGGAGGCCGTGTAGGCCCCCATCCCGGCGGCCGCCCGGGCCGCAGCCCCGGCGCCGATGTTGATGATGCGGCCGCCGCCGCGGGCGATGAGGTGGGGAATGGCGGCCTTGCAGGCACAGACCGCGGTCTTGAGGTTGATCGCGAACATCTCCTCCCAGACCGACACGTCGCCGTCGGCGAGCTTCTGCCAGCGAAAGCCGCCGGCGATGTTGATGAGCACGTCCAGACCGCCGGCACGCTCGGCGAGCGCATCCAGCGCGGCCGCGGCTCCCGCAGGGTCACTCAGGTTGACGTCCCCGAGCAGCACCTCTGCGGCGAACTCCTCGCGTGCCCAGGCGGGCGCCGGTGCGCGGTCGATGAGGCCGAGGCGCGCCGCGGTGGGCGCGAACTTGCGCGCGACTGCGGCGCCGAGCACGCCGAATGCGCCGGTGATGGCGATGACACGCGTCTCAGGCATCGGTCGGCTCCGTTCGGACCGCTGAGGATGTAGTAAGCGGCGTGGGCATCATACGTGGCGCGCCGCGGGCGGAGAACAGTTTCAGGGGAGCGACAGGTTCCGACCTGGCGGAACGATCTCGATCCACCAGAAGTCAGCCGTCACCTCGCGCCCCGCGAAGCTCAGGGACGTGCCGGGCGCCAGGAGCAACGCGTCGAGACGCGCGAGCTGCTGCGGCGCGCCGTCCACCGCGGCCTCGAAGCCGGTGAGTGCGATGAGCAGGGCCGTGTGCCCGGCCACGCGGGCCGGCGCGTTCGCGCCGGCGCCGCGCTCGAGACGGGCCGCGCAGCGGGCGATGCGCGTCATGACATTGAGGTCGGTGACGCGCGCCCCCTGGGGGCGGCCCGCGGCCGGCGTCTCGCCCGAGAACACCAGCGGTGCTGACTCGGGCGTCAGGACGAGCGGTGGCCTGCCGCCGACCGCGAGCTCGAGCTGACCCTCGAGCACCGCCAGGCGCCGCTCGACGCCCGGGAAGACCGAAAACGGGCCCGCCATCTCCACGTGCGCGATGCTGACCCGCCAGTCGAAGCTCGCCAGATCGCTGCCCGGCGGCCCGGCTGCCACCTCGCTGGTGACGCCGCCGCCATTCTTCCACGGCACGGCACGCCGGTCCGCGGCGCGCAGCACCCGCGCGGCCACCTCACCACGTCCCGGGAGGCAGAGTGAAGTGACCGTCCGGGATCTGCGGCGGTCCCGCCTCGATGTGGTAGTAAGCCCCCTTGTCCGCGACGTGGATGTGGCAGGCGATGGCCAGCCCCGTACTGTCATCGAGCGTGCCCGCCGCGATGCTCAGATAGTCGCGGCCGCGGCCGTCCCAGAACAGCGTCGACCCGCAGCGTGCACAGAAGCCGCGCCGCGCCTCATCCGAGGAGCGATACCAGGCGAGCGGCTCGGCCGCGAGCAGTGCGAAATCCACCCGCCGCGCGGCGGTAGCCGCCATCACGTGCCCGGTCATGCGCCGGCACTGCGTGCAGTGGCACATGACCACCGGGCGCAGGGCGCCGTGCACCCGGTAGCGGACGCCGCCGCACAGGCACCCGCCCGTGCGGCCGGCCTGCTCAGCCATGCGGCGCTTCGTTGCCGAGCTTCTGCCACAGATAAACGAAGCTCAGCGCCCACATCTCCGCCGCCTGCTTGTGATCGGCCGCGGCCGCGTGACCGCCGTCGGTGTTCTCGTAGAAGAGCACGTCGTGGCCCTGCGCCTCCATGCGCGCCGCCATCTTGCGGGCGTGCACCGGGGTCACCCTGTCATCGCTCGTGGCGGTGACGAAGAAGACCGGCGGATACTGCTTGCCCTTGGTCACGTTCTGATAGGGCGAGTACTTCATGATCCAGGCACGGTCAGCCGGCTTGGCCGGATCGCCGTACTCGGCCTCCCAGGAGGCGCCGGCACCGATCTTGGTGTAGCGGATCATGTCGATCAGCGGTACCTGGCAGACTACGGCCCCGAAGAGCTCCGGCTGCTCGACCATGTTGGCGCTCACCAGCAGCCCGCCGTTCGAGCCGCCCATGATGCCGAGCTGCTTGGGCGTCGTGATGCCGCGCTTGACGATGTCACGCGCCACCGCCTGGAAGTCATCGTAGGCGCGCTGGCGGTTTGCGAGGAGGGCCGCCTGGTGCCAGCCCGGCCCGTACTCGCCACCGCCGCGGATATTGGCGACGACGTATACGCCGCCACGCGAGAGCCACAGCATGCCGAAATTGGCCGAGTAGCTCGGCGTGAGCGAGATCTCGAAGCCGCCGTAGCCGTAGAGCACGGTGGGCGCCGAGCCCTTGAGGTCCTTCGGACGGGTGACGAAGTACGGCACGCGCGTGCCGTCCCTGGAGGTGGCGAAGAACTGCTCGGTCACGATGTTGCTGGCGTCGAAACGCGCGGGCAGCGACTTGATCGCCAGCGGCTTGCCGTTGCCGGAGTCCGCGTACAGCGTGGTCGGCACCGTGTAGCTTTCGTAGCGGAAAAGCGCCTGCGGCCCCCACTCGTTGACGCTCACGATGTGCGTCGAGCCACCGGCCGGCAGCGGGATCACGGTATCGCTCCAGTGCCCCTGGGCGTCGGGGCGGAACGCGTGGATGCTGCCCGTCACGTCGTGATAGATCGACGCGTACACCGCGTCCGCGCCCGGGACGACCTCGTCGACCGAGCTCTTGGCGTCCGGCGTAAAGAGCACCGCAACGGGGCTGCCCTCGCCCGCCTGGCCCGCGCCCGAGCGGCGGTAGGCGATGAGCGACCCCTTCGGGATGGCGTGGCCGCCCGCGGGCGTCCAGTCATCGCGCAACGTGAAGATCAGGTGTCCGTTCTGCGCGCCCTTCAGATCGGCGCCGAGCGGCACCGAGAGCCGGCGCGGCCCGCTGCCGTCGCTTGCGAGCAGGTAGTACTCGCTGGTGAAGAACGTGACCCCGCGCTGGATGAGGGCGATGCTCCCGGCGGCTGAGTGAAACACGACCCCGCCGGAGGCGACGTCGTCGACCTTGCCCTCGTAGACGGTCTGAGCCTGCGCCATGGGCGCGCCGCGCTTCCAGAGCTTCACCAGGCGCGGGTATCCGGAGGTGGTCATGGAGCCGGCGCCGAAGTCGGTGCCGAAGAGCACGTGGTCCTCGTCGAGATAGGTGATCTGCGACTTCGCCTCGCTGAGGTAGAAGCCGTCCTTGAGGAAGCTCTTGCTGGCGAGATCGAACTCGCGCACCACGACCGCATCGCCACCGCCCCGGGAGACGTTCACCAGACAGTGCTTGAGCTGCGGTGAGCACTCGGCCCCCTTCCACACCCAGTTCTCGTGCTCATCGGCGGCGAGCTTGTCGACGTCGATGAGTGTCTCCCAGTGGGGCGTGGCGTTGGCATAGTCGCCGATCGTCGTGCGCCGCCACAGGCCCTTCGGGTGCTGCGCGTCCTGCCAGAAATTGGTGACGTAGTCGTGGTCGAGGTCAGCGTAGGGAATGCGGTCGGTCGCGTCCATGACCCTGAGGATCGCGTCGTAGTCCTTCTGATAGGCCGGATCCGCCTGCAGCACGGCCGTCGACTTGGCGTTCTGCGACTTCACCCACTCCATCGGCTTCGTGCCGTGGATCTCCTCGAGCCACTGGTACGGGTCGGCTTGAGCGCCTCCCGCGGAATGCTCATTCGACACGCTCTCTGCTCCTATTGCGGCGACCGCCACGAGCGCGGCGGCGACTGACAGAACCGGCGCAAGTTTCACTAAGCGCATGTGTGTCCTCGTTGGTGGCCCCGGGCGCGCTGGGCACCGCCCGCACGCCGGCGAATCTATATCGAAATCCGGAAGTTTGAAGACCCCGGCGCGTCAGAACGAAGGATATCTTCGCCGAAAGACGCGGGCGCAGCAAAAAGGCACGGGCAGGCCGCGGCGCTCGGCCGCGGCGCGGTGTGGCCGCCCGTTACTGACCCTTCGGCGTGTAGCTGAACTTCTGCCCGGAGACCGCGGCGCTCGCCATGGCGCCACCCCGAACGATGGTGAAAACCGCGACGCCCTTGTGATACCCGCCCGTGGTCTGTGCGGCGTTCGGGTTGCTGCCCACGGAGGAGCCCGAGCCCGTCGTGCCGGTGCCCGTGGAGGCCGAAGCCTGGATCGCGGTGGCCGAGACGTCGGCGCCGAACTCGTAGTTACCCTTGGCGAATTCGTCGAAGGCTCTCTGGTCCTGGAAGAAGATAATCTGGCGATAGCCCTCGCCGCCGGCCTGAAGTCCCACGCTCAGCTGAGTCATCGACGTATCGCCGACGTACTGATCGTGTACATACACGCGTCCGGTGCCTCGTGCGCCACCGATTATGAGCGCACCCGAGCCGATGCTCGGATACACCGCGTACGCATAAGAGCTGCCGAAGAACGAAGCACTCTCCCCGGCCTTCTTGAACAGGTCGAGAGTATCGCTGTACTGGTCTGCCGAGGCGATCCCGGCCGTGAATGCGAGGAATACGCCGACTATCAGCGAGCTGGTGAGTCTCATGTTCATAACCTTCCGGAGTTGCATGCCGAGTTGGGCGATTTAGCCACCCGGGCCCGTCCCGGGCAAGACAAAAACTATGTCGCAACGCGGCGCGGTATCGGCGGTGACGCTGGCGGCACGCGTCGTGCGGCTCCCTCGAGGGGACGGCGCCGCGCGGGGTATGCCGGAGAGGCCGGAGAGGCGCACCGCACGCGCCATTCCCGGAATAAAAAGTGGCGGCTGCCACTCGCAGCCGCCACCTGAGGAGTGTGCGCCAGCCTTATTGTACTTTTATCTGTATCGGCTTCTGCTGTCGCGCAGTGTCGGTCTTCGGCATGTGGATGGTCAGCACGCCATCCTTGTCCTCGCACTTGATATTGGTGACGTCGACGTTGTCAGGCAGGGAGAAGCGACGGGTGAAGGTGCCGCGAAGACTCTCGACGCGGTGAAACGTCTCACCCTGGTCCTCCTTGGTTTGCTTGCGCTCTCCTTCGATCGTGATGACTCCGCCGTCCACGGTCACCTTGACGTCCTCCTTCCTGACGGCGGGCAGCTCCGCACGGATCAGGTATTCCGTGTCTGTCTCGCTGATGTCAGTCGTCGGCGACCAGTGAAAACTGGCTGTATTGTCATCGCCGAGCAGCTGCGACCAGCGGGCGAGCATCCGCGAGGGCAGCGTACGACCGACCATGTTGCTCATGTCTCCGAACGGGTCCCAGGGCACCAGTTTCATGGATGACCTCCTTGTTTCGTGGCGCGCTCGGCACGGGGCACGCCACCAGTGGGGAACGGATTCTAACGCCGGGATTTGACAATCCCGCATACGATCAGTGCGCCACTTGCTGCCACGGTATCGCCAGAGGCCGGGGTGCCGGCCGACGTTACGCTCGAGTACGCGCCCGCGCCGGGCGCTAAAGACGCATCGCCATAAGCATCGGGCCGAAGCGCGGCAAAACCGTCTGCGGCCAGTGCTGCGGCTTCGCCCCAGTCGCGTCGCGCCGGCGCACGTGCCCCGAATGTGCTCGGGTGGCGGTAGCCCCGACCGAGTGACGAGTCGTGCCGGTCGCTAGGGACGCGGCTTCCTCGCGTCCTTGACGGGCGCGGAGCTGCCGTCCGACCGCGTCCGTGGTGCGGGTTGCCACGGTCGGCCCGTACGCTCCTCGATGTAGCCTCGTATGAGACGTCGCACCACCTGAGAGGGAGTGACGTCTTCTTCCATGCACAGACGCTCGAACACCGCCTTCTTGCGGGGATCGATGAGGATCGTCAGTCGCGCCGTACGTTCTTCCATGGGTTACCGAGCCCTCGCTCGTGAACGAGTCATCACTATGTTAATCAGATTAACATACTATGATTTCTGCAGTGACTTGTATATGCTTCCGGTGATTCTCTGGGCGCATTGAGGCATCGGCGTCGGGCGGCACCGGTCCCTCCCCTCAGGCTACGCCCGCGATTTGCTGGTCGTGCACGCTTCACGGACACCTTCCTCCGCCTGGCACCTGTTCGTTCCCAAGCTGGTTACGGTCCTGCGCCGCGGCTATAGCTGGGACGACCTGCGCCACGACGTGGTCGCAGGACTTACGGTCGCCGTCGTTGCCCTGCCGCTCGCCATGGCGCTCGCCATCGCCTCCGGGACGACACCCGAGAAGGGCCTGCAGACCGCCATCGTCGCCGGCTTCCTGATTTCCGCCCTGGGCGGCTCGCGCGTACAGATCGGCGGGCCGACCGCGGCCTTCATTCCGGTCGTGTTCGGGGTCATCGAACGCTTCGGCTACGGCGGGCTGGTCCTGTGCACACTCCTCGCCGGATTGATGCTGATCGGCGCGGGACTGCTGCGAATCGGGACGCTGTTGAGGTACATGCCGCAGCCAGTGATCACGGGATTCACCGCCGGGATCGCGGTCAGCATCTTCCTCAGTCAGGTGAAGGACTTGCTCGGGCTGCGCATGGGCGCGGTTCCGGCGGAGTTCTTCGCGCGCCTTCTCGCCTACGGACATTCTTTGAGCGACTACTCCCTGGTGGCGATACTCGTCGCGCTGGGCTGCTTTGTCGGGATCCTCGTCTTGCGAAGAGTCCGACCCACGTGGCCGGGACTCCTGCTGGTCGTCGCCGCCGCGACGGTGTTATGTACCCTGCTGGCCGTCCCGGCGGAGACTATAGGTACCCGCTTCGGCGGGATCCCCGCCGTACTTCCGCAGCTGACGATTCCACACATTCCGATCGAGCGCACTCGCGACCTCTTCCCGAGCGCCTTTACGATCGCATTTCTGGCGGGCGTGGAATCGTTGCTCTCAGCGGTCGTGGCGGACGGCATGATCGGTGGCCGGCACCGCTCCAACTGCGAGCTGGTGGCGCAGGGGACGGCTAACGTCGTCTCGGCGCTTTTCAGCGGACTGCCCGCCACGGGCGCCCTCGCGCGCACGGCGACTAACGTGCGCGCCGGAGCGCGCTCACCGCTTGCCGGCATGTTGCACGCGGTCTTTCTCCTGCTGTTCATGCTCGCGCTCGCACCCTGGCTGAGGTATGTGCCGCTGGCATCCCTCGCCGCGGTCCTCGTGCTCGTGGCCTGGAACATGGCGGACCTTGAGAGCTTCCGACACCTTCTGCAGGGTCCGCTCGGTGATCGCGCGGTGTTGCTGCTGACCTTCCTGCTCACGGTCATGTTCGATCTCACCGTGGCAATCGAGGTGGGACTTGTGCTCGCGGCCTTCCTATTCATGCACAGCATGTCGGGCGTCGTCGCACTGAAGTCCGACCGTCGCGCGCTGGATGAGGACATCGATGACCTCTCGGCCCCCTCTCCGGACGGTCAGCGGCTGGGCCTGCCGCCGGACGTGGAGGTGTTCCGCGTATCCGGCCCACTCTTCTTTGCCGTCGCAAATCGTCTGGACGAGGTGCTCAATCTGTTCCCGAGGGCGCCCCGAGTGTTCATTCTTCGCCTACGTCTCGTGCCGCTCATCGACGCGAGCGGTGTCACCGCGCTTCGGCAGTTCGTGCAGCGCTGCCGACATGCGGGCACCCGTGTCATCTTCTCGGGCCTGAGGGAACAGCCGCTCGAAGTGCTCACGCAGATGGGCCTCACCCCCGATGGCGCGCATCTGCAGTTTGCCGCGGACCTACACGAGGCCGTGCGCCTCGCGGAACGCACGCACGATGCGCAGGTCGCGGGCCGTGACCCGGTGGCGTCCCGATGAGGATCCCGTGCGGTGCAGCGTGGCTTGCCGTGCGCACCTGATATGATCGGGTCACCGCGCGCGTAGCAGCCGCGGCAGGGCGTGCCGGGAAGTGAGTGATGCCGGCACATCACCGCCAGAGGCGCTCGTGCGGAGGGGTCGTGCGCAAACCCAGACATTTCCTTCCCTTCTGTGGCACCACAGTTCTCCTGCTCCTCGGCACTGTCCCTCCGGCGCAGGCCGTCGACATCGTTCCGTTCGCCGGCTTTCGCTTCGGTGGCGACGTCGGCACGCAACAGATCGGCACGACCGGCCCCACGTCCGTGACGATCGATTCTTCACTCAGCTACGGTGCGATAGTCGACATCCCGCTGTCAGAGCCGCGCGCGGTCGAGGTCTATTACAGCCGCCAACCGACCAAGCTCTCCGGTAGCTCAACGGCACCCGTCGGCGACGTGAAGGTGAGCGTCCTGCAAGTCGGCCTGGTCGATACGCTGCCCTCGGCGGACCAGCAGTTCTCCTGGCTCCTGGTCGGCACCATTGGTGCGACTCAGCTGACCGCGGACAACGGCAGTGGCAGCGCGACGCGAGCCAGCATAGGACTCGGGGGCGGCTTCATTTGGATGGCAACCGAGCACGTCGGCTTGCGCGGCGACCTGCGTGGGCTGTTCACCTTCAGCGGCGCGGGCGGAGGTTCCGCCGGCTGCGGGGGAGGATGCTCGGTGACCTTTCACGGCAGCCTGGTTTCGCAGGGTGAGCTGAGCCTGGGAATCGTCGCGCGCTTCTAAGCCCTGCCCCCGGCGGGCGGCTGATGACCGCCGGAGCCGTATTGGTCCGTGTCACCGATCAAAGCGCGAGTAACTCCCCGCGCGGATTGCTTCTAGAACAGGTCCCGCACTCTGTCGAAGAATGAGCGGGACCGCATGTGTCTCAAAGCCTTCGCCCACCGGTCCTCGACGAGCAGCTTCCTTTGCAGATCCGTTTCTTCCTTCTGCATCAATTCCAGCACTCTCGTGTCCTCATCAGCTTCCAGCCAATAGCCGTGTTGGTTGGGACAGAACTCCATCTCCAGATCATGAAACCGGTAAGCAAATCGCTGCAGTAGCGCGGCGCATTCCGGGCATTTGTCGCTCGTGGCGGTTGAGCCGAAAATCAGCGTGCCCTTCCACCTGTCCCCGAAGTCAAATACCTCGTCCTCAAGCTCTCCAAGCTCGGGCCGCTCCAGCCACATGCCTTTGCAGGAGGGACACTGGCCGACGGAGATTTTGTGCCGCACCACGGGCACCAGGGTCACGTTGCACCTAGGGCATTGCACAGTACTCTCTCCGCTCCATCAGGATCGCACCCGGGATCCCGGCAACTGAGGCCAACCTATAGAACATGGGCAGGATGCTCAAGACCTCCCCGCGTTGATTTCACTGAGCATCTGCCGCTCGGGCGGGCGGCGCGGTCGGGATGGAGGCAAGAGGCTGCACGGTATCGCCCTGAATGTACGGGGTGTTCCACCGGTCGGAGTCGAACGTGCCGCTAATCTCCACAGCGCCCTTCTCCCTCAACGCGAACAGCCGGTCGCGCAGGTCCTCGCCGAAATACACCAAAGCCATTTGCGACTCGTCGCTCGCGGTCGGAGTAATGGCGAGCGCAATTTTCGATCGCGACACGTCGGAATTGCGCACGTACGACACGTATCCGCGCCATCGAACCTTCCTGCCCTTCAGGCTCTTCACGAACTCTTCCTGCTCACCGGGGCTGGCCAGCCGATCAAACGCGGCGAAGTACCCGGGGAAGTCGATGTCGGTACTCGCGGGCCTCGGCGCGATGCTCGGGTTACTCGGCGAAGTACTCGCGGTGCTCGGGTCACTCGGCGCGCTACCCGCGGGCTTGTGCAGGACACCGAAATACAGCAAGCACCCGGCCGCGACTATTGCCCAGACGATCAGGGAAATAACAGCTTCTTTGTGCTTGGCAAACAGCCCGGCCATGGCGCTGGATTATAGCCGTCCGCCGCGGACGGCGACCTTCAGGGTTTGCGTCGCTGCCTCGTGTGATGCCACGGCGCGCGTGGGACGACGCAGACGGGATTGCTGCGCTGACGCCCTCCGCGGGGAACCGGATAGCACGTCTGAGTGGCTGGCTTCCTGATCAAGACGAACCGCCGGAGCAGGAGTTAGCAAGCTCCCGTCTGCTCGGGCTCCGGGACGCTCAAGCTGGCGGTGGGGGTGGGATTCGAACCCACGGAAGGCGTGAGCCTTCGGTAGTTTTCAAGACTACTGCCTTAAACCACTCGGCCACCCCACCAAGACTGAGACAACCCTCGAAGAAACCCGGCTTTCAAGAACGGGCAATCGACCGCTCCGTGCCCTCTCGGGGGAGTTAAGTTAGCAACTTGGCCGGACGCTGTCAGGCACACACGCTTAGTCCGCCAGGGAAGCTTCCGATCCGGCGTGCAGTCCCGCACGCTCTTCGGCGAGGGGCACCGAGGAAGGCGGGCGCCTCGCGCCCGGTCGCGCCGACCTGTGGCGCGCCGTGAACGGCTCTGCAGGCGGTCCGTCCAGCAGCTCGGCTGGCGGCAAACTGTATGGACGACCGCGCCGCTCAATTCCTACCATCGCGCGCCATGGCCCAGTGGAAGTGCAGGCTGTGCGGGTTTGCGCGATACCATCAGGTCACCGTCCTGCGCCCCAACCGCGCGCGCTACACGACATCCTTCTACGCGTGCTCCGGCTGCACCACCATGTTTCTCAATCCGGAAGTCTTCAACGGCTGGCACCCGGTGAGCTGCGACGCGGAGACCATCGAGTTCCCGCCGGTCGTGACACCTCTGCGCCGGCGCCGCTGACGAGTGCCGCGCGCCCGCCTTGAGATGCCGTGCGTCTCTGGGCGATAGTCCATCGCAGCACCGCCAGGTCCGATCCGCCGCCATGAACGCACTGCAGCTTTCCGATGCGCAATTCCGCGCCCTCGCCGGCCGCGTCACCGAGCTCGCCGCGGACCTCCTCGAGGGGCTTCGCAGCGCGCGCGCCTTCCCTGAAACCAGCGCTGAGCAGACGGCGCAGGCCTTCAATGCACCCCTGCCCGAGGAAGGTCTGGGGGAGAGGGCCCTCGATGCGCTCCAGGACGTGCTCACCCATTCGCGCGCACCGACGCCCCGCTTCTACGGCTACGTCCTCGGCTCGGGCGAGCCGGTGGCGGCGCTCGGGGACCTGCTCGCGAGTGTTCTCAACCAGAACGTGACCGCCTGGCGCTCGGCGCCGGCCGCGGTGACCATCGAGCGCCAGGTCGTACACGCGCTCGCCGCCGCGCTCGGCTGTCCGGGATTCACGGGAAGCCTCTGTGGTGGCGGCTCGTTCGCCAATCTCATGGCCCTTGCCATGGCGCGCGAGTCCACCTTGCCGGCAAACCAGCACGGCGTACGCGCGGGCGTGGTGTACGCCTCGAGCGAGGTGCACATGTCGATCGCGAAGAGCGTCGCGCTGCTCGGGCTCGGACGGGAGAACCTGCGCCTGATTCCGGCGGACGGGAAGTTCCAGCTCGACCCCGCGCGGCTCACGGCCGCCATCCGCGCCGATCGCGCCCGCGGTCGGACGCCGCTCGCGGTGGTCGCCTCGGCCGGTACCGTGAACACCGGCAGCATCGATCCGCTCGCGCCTCTCGCGGCCGTGTGCCGCGAGGAGCAGCTGTGGCTGCACGTCGACGGCGCCTACGGAGCGCTCGCCGCGCTCGCGATGCCGCAAGCGTTCGCGGGCCTGAGCGAGGCGGATTCACTGTCAGTGGACGCGCACAAGTGGCTGTACCAGCCACTGGACTGCGGGATGCTGCTCTTCCGCGACGAGGAACTGGCGCGCCGCACGTTCTCTCACACCGGTGACTACGCCCAGTCCCTCGCCACCGGCGATGAGGGATTTGCATTCTTCGACGAGTCGCTCGAGCTCTCGCGGCGCTTCCGCGCGCTGAAATTGTGGCTGTCGCTGCGCTATCACGGACTCGGCGCCTTTCGGACCGCGATCCGCGCCGACCTCGAGCACGCGCAGCGACTCGAGCGCGCCGTGGGCGACAGCGGCGCACTCGAGCTCCTCGCTCCGGTGCGTCTCAGCGCGGTCGTGTTCCGGTACCGGGCCGCGCAGCAGGCCGACGAAGTCAACGCCGCGATCCTCAGGCGCGTCATCGAGCGCGGACGCGTCTATCTGTCGAACGCGACGGTCCGCGGTTGCTTCGCACTGCGCGCCTGCTTCGTCAATCACCGCACCCGCGACGCCGACGTGGACCTGATCGTGCCCGAGGTGCTCGCCGCGGCCGGCGAGGTGCAAGGCGCCTAGCGCCGCTCCGTCAGCGCTCGGCGGCACCCGCCGGGGAGGAGCGCAGGCGATCGAGAAACGCGAGCGAGCGCGTCAGCGCCTCCTGCCCGGCCTCAGCCGCGAGATTGAACTGGTACTCGTGGGGGAGCGGCGGCTCGTGATCGGCGGGGAAGAACAGGCTCTCGAGGGGGACGCCCAGGTTCTTCAGCGTCGTCGCGAGCGCGTAGGAGTCCGGCGCGAGGGGATCGGCATTGCCGACGGAGATGAACGTCGGGGGAAATGCCGCGCTCAGGTGCTCGGCGACGAACATGAACTGAAAGCCGGGCTCGCGGCGAAAGTCGCGCCGTCCGCTGTAGGACCAGAGCACGGAGCGCACAAAGAAGCTCTCCCGGTCTTGCCCGCCGCGGCCCGGACTGCCGTAGGGACCGCAGTACAGCAGTACGCCCGCGAGCTGCTCGCGCCCGAGCGCGGGGGTGACGCCGACTTCGCGGGCGTAGTCGGCGGAACTCGTCAGGTTGGCCAGCTGCGCGGCGAGCTGCGCGCCCGCGGAGTCCCCGGCGAGCACGAACCGGCGCGGATCGACGTGCAGACGCGCGGCGTTCTTCGCCAGGTACGCGAGCGCCGCGTTGACCTGGCGCACCGGCGTGGGGTACGTCCTGCCGGGAGCGAGCGAGTAGTCGACCGCGACGCCCGTGACACCGTGCGCGGCGAGAATCCTCACGTAGTTGCGCACCTCCTCCTTGCTGCCCGCCACGAAAGCCCCGCCGTGGATCCACACCACGGTCAGGAGCGCGGCCTCCGTGCTCAGCTGGCGGGGGTAGAAGACGTCGAGGCGCGCGTCCGGATCGGCGGGCGCGTAGTGCTCGTCCAGCACCCCGGTCACCTGACTCACCGGTACGAAGCGCTCGAGCGCCGCGTTCATCTGCCGACCCCCGGCCTCGAACACCAGGCGGATCGCGAGGGCCGCGGGCCAGGGGCTGAGGCGCAGCGCGGCGTACCCCAGGAGCAACACGACGAATGTGACGGCTGCAACCTTTCCCCGCCACCGCACGCCATTCTCCCCTGTCCGCGAACTAAGCCCCGCCAGGGGCGGTCCCAGCATGGTAGCAGCGGGCGCGGCGGTGACCGGGGGAGCGCCGGGGACGAATCCGTTAAGGGCAAGGATGGGCTCGTTCTCACGCTGCTGACCGCGGGGGGTGCTCGGGCGTCTTATACGCACACCAACAACGCGCTTGCTTTTCAGGAGGAGACTCACATGAAAAAGACTACGACATGGGCTGTGCTGGGATCGGTGGCCATCAATCTGATGCTCGCACTCACGGTCGCGGCGGTGTTCAGCGTCGCCCCGCGCGCGCACGCCACCGCGGCGCAGACACCGGCGCCGGCGAGCGAGCTGGTCTGCTCGCACAGCCCGCGCGAGACGCGCCCGGCGGTGCACGAGATGGGCGGCAGCTACCTGGTCGCGGTGCGGATGGGCTGGGGGGCAGGCTGACAGAACACCCGGACGGGCCGTCGCGCTCCCGGCAAGGGAACGCTCACGACTCGCCCGTCCGCGGAAGGGATGCCGTCCGTGACGCGCCGCGTGCCTTGCGCCGCGCGTCGACGATCAGGAACGCCGCCACCGCCACTGCCAGAGACACCACGCTGACCCGCAGCTCCTGCGTGAGCTCCCCCGGCGTCAGCGCCATGGCGATCAGCACCGCCGCCATGCCGCCGAGTGCGGCATAGGTGGTCCAGGGAAACAGCCACATCGTGACCGCAGGCGCGGGCGCCCCGGCCGCCTCGCGCTCGCGGCGCAACCGGTAGTGCGCCAGGGCGATGATCATATAAATGAACACCATCAGCGCCCCGGAAGCGTTCACCAGGAAGGCGAACACCGTCTTCGAGGAGGTGATCGCCGCGAGGATCCCGAGGACGCCGGCAACACTGCCCATCCACACCGAGCGGGTCGGCACGTGCCGGGCGTTGGTCTGCACGAGCCACTGGGGCGCATCGCCGTGCTCGGCGAGCACGAACAGCACCCGCGAGCACACGTAGAACGCCGAGTTGAGGCAGGAGAGCACGGCGGTGAGGATGATGGCGCTCATGGCGACACTCGCCCACCGGAAGTGCATCGTCGTGAGCGCCAGCGTGAACGGTGACTCCCCGGGCTGGACGTTGATCCAGGGCACGACGCACACGATGAGGAACACCGAGCCGACATAGAAGGTCAGGATGCGCACGATCACCGAGCTGCTCATCTTGGCGATCGCGCGTGCCGGCTCCTCGGATTCGGCGGCGGCGATCGTGGTGATCTCGGCGCCCGTGAGGGAGAAGTACACGGTGACCGCGCCGGCCAGTACCGCCAGGCCGCCCTTGGGCGTGAAGCCGCCGTAGGCGGTGAGGTTGCCGAAGCTGGGGCCGGCGTGCGAGGTGATCCCGAGTGCGAAGGCGGCCGCGAGCGCGATGAATACCAGGATCGCCGCCACCTTGATGGAGGCGAACCAGAACTCGAACTCCCCGTACGAGCGCGCCGACATCAGGTTCACGCCGGTCATGATGGCCATGAGCGCGATCCCGAGAAGCCACGGCGGCAGGCCGAGCCAGCCGTGCAGGATGTTGGCGCCGGCGATCGCCTCCACCGGCACGACGATGATCCAGAAGTACCAGTACAGCCAGCCGGCGACGAACCCCGCCCAGTTGCCGAGCCCCGCGCGCGCGAACTCGCTGAATGAGCGCACCTGCGGCCGCGTGACGGCCATCTCGCCCAGCATGCGCATGACCAGCAGCACCAGCGTACCGGTGATGAGGTAGCTGATGACGATCGCCGGCCCGGTCGCGGCGATCGAGGCGCTGCTGCCGACGAACAGCCCCGCGCCGATCATCCCGCCGATGGAGATCATGGTGATGTGGCGGGGCTGCAGGGAGCGACTGAGCTCGGGCATGCGCGTGAGGTCCTTGGGTGAAGAGCGGAGCGCGCGTGCGCTTCAGGGCGCGAGGCGCGCGAGCTCGCCGAGATAGGGCTTGAGGGCCGAGGGCACGCTCACCGAGCCGTCCTCGTTCTGGAAATTCTCCAGGATCGCGACCAACGTGCGCCCGACGGCGAGGCCGGAGCCGTTGAGCGTGTGTACGGGCTCGGGCTTGCCGGTGTCGGGATTGCGCCAGCGCGCCTGCATGCGGCGCGCCTGGTAGGCCTCGAAGTTGCTGCACGAGGAGATCTCGCGGTAGCGCTGCTGCGAGGGCAGCCATGCCTCGAGGTCGTAGGTCTTGGCGCTCCCGTTGCCGATGTCACCGGCGCACAGCGCCACGGTGCGGTAGGGAATCTCCAGCCGCCTGAGGACCACCTCGGCGTGCGCGGTGAGTTCCTCGAGCGCGCGGTACGAGTCCTCGGGGCGCACGATCTGCACGAGTTCCACCTTGTCGAACTGGTGGTTGCGGATCATGCCGCGGGTGTCCTTGCCGGCAGCGCCCGCCTCCGAGCGGAAGCACGGCGTGTGCGCCACCCACTTCAGCGGCAGCCGCTCGGGCGGCACGATCTGCTCGCGCACCAGGTTGGTGATCGGCACCTCCGCGGTCGGGATGAGGTAGAACCCCTGCTCGCCCGTCACCGCGAACAGGTCCTGCGCGAACTTCGGCAGCTGCCCGGTACCCACCAGGGCCGGCGGCTGCACCAGATAGGGTACGTAGACCTCGGTGTAGCCGTGCTCGCGCGTGTGCAGGTCGAGCATGAACTGCGCGAGCGCGCGGTGCAGCCGCGCGACCACCCCGCGCATCACCACGAAGCGCGCCCCGGAGATGCGCGCCGCCGCCTCGAAGTCGAGCCCGCCGAGGCGCTCCCCGACCGCCACGTGGTCGCGCGGCGTGAAGCTGAAGCGGCGTGGCTCACCGACGCGGCGCACCTCGGCATTCGCGCTCTCGTCGTGCCCGTCAGGAACTGACTCGTGCAGCAGGTTCGGCAGGCCCAGCTGCCACTGCTCGAGCGCCGCCTGCACCCCCGCGAGCTCGGCCTCCGCGCCCGCGAGTCCTTTGGCGAGATCCTCACCGCGGGCGATGAGCGTCGTGATGTCTTCGCCGCGTGCCTTGGCCATGCCGACCGCCTTGGCGTTGGCGTTGCGCTCGGCGCGCAGCCGGTCGACCTCGATCTGCCAGGGCTTGCGCCGCTCCTCGAGCTCCTTCAGCGCCGCGACGTCCAGGCGAAAGCCGCGGCGCGCGAGGTTGCGGGCCACGCCTTCCGGGTCGCTGCGTAACAGTTTCGGATCAATCACGACTCAACCCTTCGACTCCCCCCGTGCCCGCAGCCGCGCGAGCGCCTCGGCGATTTTCAGCTCAAGTCCGCGCGGCACCGGCCGATAGTATCGCCGATCGGGCAGGCTCTCCGGCAGGTAACGCTCGCCCGCGGCGAAGCCCTCCGGCTCATCGTGCGCGTAGCGGTAGCCGCGCCCGTAGCCGAGGTTCTTCATGAGACGCGTGGGCGCGTTACGCAGCCGCAGCGGCACCTCCAGGGTGCCGAACTTCTCGACGTCCTCCATGGCCTCGGCCATCGCGACGTACACGGCGTTGCTCTTGGGTGCGCAGGCGAGGTACACGACGGCGGTGGCGATCGCGAGCTCGCCCTCTGGCGTGCCGAGGCGCTCGTAGGCCTCCCAGGCATCGAGGGTCAGCGCGAAGGCGCGCGGGTCGGCAAGACCCACGTCCTCGACCGCCATGCGCGAGACCCGCCGCGCGACGTACAGCGGATCGCAGCCGCCATCGAGCATGCGGCACAGCCAGTAGAGCGCGCCGTCGGGATCGGAGCCGCGCACCGCCTTGTGCAGCGCCGAGATCTGGTCGTAGAACTGCTCCCCGCCCTTGTCGAAGCGCCGGTAGCCGCCGCTCGCCACCTCCTGTGCCGCGGCGAGCGTGATCGTGCGCCCGGCCCCCCGCGCCTCGGCGATTCCGACGGCGAGCTCGAGCATGTTAAGCGCGCGGCGCGCGTCCCCATCGGCGGCGCGCGCCATGAGCTCGAGCGCCTCGGGCTCGGCGGCGAGCTGCTCGCGCCCGAGTCCGCGCTCGCGATCCGCGAGCGCCGCGTTCAGTAGCGCGGTGAGATCCTCGAGCGAGAGCGCCCGCAGCACGTACACGCGTGCCCGTGAGAGCAGCGCGCTTATCACCTCGAAGGAGGGGTTCTCGGTCGTCGCACCGACGAAGGTGAGCGTGCCGTCCTCGAGGTACGGCAGGAAGGTGTCCTGCTGCGCCTTGTTGAAGCGGTGCACCTCGTCCAGGAAGAGCAGCGTCGGCCGCCCGTCCGCCGCGCGCGCGGCGCGCGCCGCCTCGACCGCCGCGCGGATGTCCTTCACGCCGGCCATGACGGCAGACAGCGCGATGAACTGCGCATTGGAGGCGGCCGCGATGAGGCGCGCGAGCGTCGTCTTGCCGGTGCCCGGTGGTCCCCAGAAGATGAGGGAGTGCAGCTGCCCGGAGCGGATCGCGGTGGAGAGCGGCTTGCCCGGTCCCAGCAGATGGCGCTGGCCGACGAACTCCTCGAGCGTGCGCGGGCGCATGCGGTCCGCGAGCGGGCGAAGCAGCCCCTCCCCGCCGGCTCCGGCGGCACTCATGCGCGGCCCGATCGCCCGAGAGTGCTCACTTGACGGGCGTGCCGATGACGTCGGCGCCGGCGGGGGCGGTGAAGCTCACCTCCGCGGGCGCCACCGGTCCGTTGCGCACCACCTTGTCGAAGATGATGGTCGCGGTCTGTCCCAGCTTGTCCTCGAGGATCATGCGCCTGAGCTCGCCGTGCTCGAAGCCGAAGAGCGCGCTGCGAAAGTCCGCGCCCTCGGCCGCGGCCGGCTCGACCAGCACCCAGTCCAGCCCCGAGCGCTGACCGGCGGGGCTGATCTTGAAGCTCCTGCGCACGTCGGCGCTGCCGGACAGCAGCATCACCGGGGTCGCAGACAGCGCCGCGTCCACGGGCTTCACCGTCACCTGCTGCAGGTCACGGTCGAGGAACCACAGGTTGGTGCCGTCGCATACCATCAGCTGCCCGGCCCCGCCCGCGCCCGTGGACTTGCCCTGCGGGTGGATCTCCCAGCTGAATCGGCCGGGCCGCGAGACGATCAGCGTCCCGGTGGCGCGGTCGATCTCGCGCCCGTGCGGATCGGCGAGCGTCTGCAGGAAGCTCGCGCGCAGGGTCTTGAGGTCATCGAGGTAGGCATCGAGCGGCGTGCCGGTGCCCGCGGGAGCGCCCTGCGCGCGGTGCGTGAGGAGTACGGCCGCGGCGGTGAGCACCACCAGGCAGGCGAGCAGGATCCGCGCGCGGCGGCCGAGTCGCATGCGCGCTTCAGTCCTCGGGCGGCGCGGGCGCGAGCACGTCGCGCGAGCCGTTCGAGTTCAGCGGTCCCACGAGGCCCGCCAGCTCCATCTGCTCGAGCAGCCGCGCGGCGCGGTTGTAGCCGATCTTCAGCCGCCGCTGCACGTAGGAGATGGAGGGCTTGCGCTCGCTGGTGACGATGCGCACGGCCTCGTCGTAGAGCGGGTCGGCCTCGGCGTCCTCTGCGGCCGCACCGCCCCCCTCGGACTCCTCGCCCGAGAGGCCCGGGATCGGTGCCTGCGGCCCGGAGAGCACCTCCTCGATGTAGTTGGGCGGCGTCGAGGACTTCAGCGCCTCGACCACCCGGTGCACCTCCTGGTCGGAGACGAATGCCCCGTGTACGCGCGTCGGCATCGAGGTGCCCGGCGGCAGGTACAGCATGTCACCGTGCCCGAGGAGGGTCTCCGCGCCCATCTGGTCGAGGATCGTGCGCGAATCAACGCGCGCGGAGACCTGGAAGGCGATGCGGCAGGGAATGTTGGCCTTGATGAGGCCGGTGATGACGTCCACCGACGGGCGCTGGGTGGCGAGGATCAGATGCAGGCCCGAGGCGCGCGCCTTCTGCGCGAGGCGCGTGATGAGCTCCTCGACCTTCTTGCCGACGATCATCATGAGGTCGGCGAGCTCGTCGACCACCACGACGACGTAGGGGAGCGGTGTCAGGTCCTCGATCTGGCGCTGGTCGATCGTCGGATCGTTGGCGGCGCGCAGCATCATCACCGGATCCTTGATCGGCTTGCCGGCGTCCGTCGCCTCCTTCACGCGGCGGTTGAAGCCGATGATGTTGCGCACGCCGAGCGCCGCCATGAGCTGATAGCGGCGCTCCATCTCCGCGACGCACCAGCGCAGCGCGTTCGCCGCCTGCTTCATGTCGGTGACCACGGGTGCGAGCAGATGCGGGATGCCCTCGTACACCGAGAGCTCGAGCATCTTCGGATCGATCATGATGAGCCGCACGTGCTCGGCGGTGGACTTGTAGAGGAGCGAGAGCACCATGGCGTTGATGCCCACGGACTTGCCCGAGCCGGTGGTGCCGGCGATCAGCAGGTGCGGCATGCGCGTCAGGTCCGCGACCGCCGGCTGGCCGCCGATGTCCTTGCCGAGGGCGAGCGCGAGCGGCGAGTGCATCTCGTCGTAGGCCTTGGAGCGGATGATCTCCCCGAGCGTGACGACCTCGCGCTTCTCGTTGGCGATCTCGAGTCCCATGACGCTCTTGCCGGGGATGACCTCGACGACCCGCACCGAGAGCACCGAGAGCGCGCGCGCCAGATCCTTGGCGAGCGCCGTGATCTGGCTCGCCTTCACCCCGGGCGCGGGGCGCAGCTCAAAGCGCGTCACTACCGGCCCCGGCTGCACCGCGACCACCTCGGCGTCGATGGCGAAGTCCTTGAGCTTCATCTCCACCAGGCGCGAGAGCGCCTCGAGCGCCTCGGGCGAGTACAGCGGCTCGCGCGGCGGCGGGTCATCGAGGAGCTTCAGCGGCGGCAGCTCGATCGCCTTGGGCGGATCAAAGAGGGGGACCTGCCGCTCGCGCTCGACGCGCGCGCTCTTCTCCACGATCGGCGTCGGCGGCTCGATGCGCGGCGGGGCACGGCTCGCGGACTTCTTCTGCTCGCTCTGCACCGCTTCCTTGCGGGCCTGGCGCCGCTCGCGTCCCTCGGCGGCGTCGCGCGAGGAGGCGCGCCGTCCGCGCAGCCAGCCGATCCCGGCCCAGGTGAGGCCGCCGAGCCGATCCATGATCGTGAACCAGGAGACCCCGAAGGCGAGCGACAGGCCCGCCATCCACGCGGCGATCAGCACGAGGGTGGCACCGAGAAAGTCGAGCCCCGCGGCCAGCCCCTGGCCGACCATGCGGCCGAGGACGCCACCGGCGCTCTGGTGCAGCACCCCGGGCTGCCAGTGCAGCGTCGTCAGCCCGCAGCTCGCGATGAGAACCAGCACGAACCCGGCGGCGCGCACGGCGGTATTGGCACGCGAGGCGGCCTCGCTGCTGATGCGCCGTTGCATCGTGTAGCCGGCGAGCGCGAGCATCACCGGAAAGAGGAATGCCGGGCGGCCGAAGAGAAAGAAGAGCACGTCGGCGAGCCAGGCGCCGACGACCCCGATGCGGTTGTGGACCGGGCCCAGGCCCCCGGTGACGGAGAAGCCGGGGTCCTCGGGGCTGTAGCTGAGGAGCGCCATCAGCAGCACCAAGGCCACGATGGCAAGTGCGATCACCGCGCTCTCGCGCAGGCCGCGACTCACGGTCGAGGTGAAACGTGCGCCAGCGCGCGCCTGCACCGAGGATTCAGCCAATCGCGTAGATCTCCGTCGTAAGATAGACGGCTGCCATTATAGGGCTTGATACCATGGCGCAAGGCTGAATCATCGAGACCCTCATGACGAACCCCCGGCACAGCCGCCTCATCATTCTCGGCTCCGGCCCCGCCGGCTACAGCGCCGCGGTGTACGCCGCGCGCGCCAACCGCGCGCCGCTCCTGATCACCGGGCTTGAGCAGGGCGGACAGCTGATGACCACCACCGACGTCGACAACTGGCCGGGCGACGTCGAGGGTCTGCAGGGACCGGCCCTCATGGAGCGCATGAAACGGCACGCCGAGCGCTTCGCGACGCAGATCGTCAACGATCACATCCATCACGTGAACCTGGGCGTGCGCCCGTTTCGTCTCACGGGCGATGGCGGGCACTACACCTGCGACGCGCTCATCATCGCCACCGGGGCGACGGCGCGCTATCTCGGCCTGCCCTCCGAGGAGAAGCACCGCGGGCGCGGCGTCTCCGCGTGCGCCACCTGCGACGGCTTCTTTTTTCGCGGCCAGCGGGTCGCGGTGGTCGGCGGCGGCAACACCGCCGTCGAGGAGTCGCTCTACCTCTCGCACATCGCCGCGCACGTCACGCTCATCCACCGCCGCGACCGACTGCGCGCGGAAAAGATCCTCCAGGACCGGCTGTTCAAGGAGGTCGAGGCGGGCAAGATGTCGCTCATCTGGAATCACACGGTCGCCGAAGTGCTCGGCGACGAGCAGGGAGTGAACGGCGTGCGGCTCGCGGGCCTACACGGCGCTGCGGGCCAGGACCTGCCGGTCACCGGGGTCTTCATCGCCATCGGCCACACGCCGAACACGGGGCTGTTCACGGGGCAGCTCGCGATGCACGAGGGTGGCTACCTCGTCGTCAAGAGCGGAATCGAGGGCAACGCCACGGCGACCAGCGTCCCGGGGGTCTTCGCCGCCGGCGACGTCGCCGATCACGTCTATCGCCAGGCGGTCAGCTCGGCCGGCGCCGGCTGCATGGCCGCGCTCGATGCCGACAAGTACCTGGAGGCGCTCGATACGCACACGCGCGCGTGAGCCGCCATGCCCAGGGAACAGGCACACATCCACCGCAGCATCCGAAGCCTGAAGGCCGCGGACTGGAACGCGCTGGGCGCGGCCGCCAATCCCTTCACGCGCCACGAGTTCCTCGCCGCGCTCGAGCGCACCGACTGCGTCGGCCCGGCGAGCGGCTGGCAGCCGCGCTACCTCACCGTGAGCGATGCCCAGGGCCTGGCCGCCGCCGCCGCCGCCTTCGTCAAGAGCCACTCGTACGGCGAGTTCGTGTTCGACTTCGCCTGGGCGCGCGCCTACGAGCGCGTCGGCCGCCGCTACTACCCCAAGCTCACACTCGCCGCGCCCTTCACGCCCGCCACCGGCCCGCGCCTGCTCGTGCGCGCGGGGCGCGCGCGCGATGAGCTCGCCGAGCGGCTGCTCGGCGAGCTCGAGCACCTGGCCGCCGCCGAGCATCTCTCGAGCGTGCACGCCCTGTTCCTCGATGAGGCGGCGCGCGCGGCCTGCGCGCGTCGCGGCTGGCTGCTGCGACGTGACTGCCAGTTCCACTGGACCAACCGCGGCTATGCGAGCTTCGAGGACTACCTGGCCACCTTCACCGCCGAGAAGCGCAAGAAGGCGCGGCGCGAGCGGCGACGCGTCGCAGAGGCCGGCGTGCGCTTCGAGACCCGCCTGGGTGGGGAGCTCGATGAGCCGCTGCTCGAGCGCGTCTACGAGCTGCACCGCGACACCTTCCTGCGTCACGGACACGAGCCCTACCTGACGCGCGAGTTCTTCAGCGAGATCGCCCGCACGCTGCCCGAGAGCCTCATGGTGAAGCTCGCGCTGCACGGGCGCACGGTGGTCGCCGCCGCGGTCTTCTTCTTCTGCGAGCAGGCGCTCTTCGGCCGCTACTGGGGCGCGGCCGCCGAGTACCACAGCCTGCACTTCGAGACCTGCTACCACCAGGGAATCGAGTTCTGCATCGAGCGCCGGATCGCGCGCTTCGAGCCCGGCACGCAAGGCGAGCACAAGGTCAGTCGCGGCTTCGAGCCCGCCATCACCTGGTCGGCGCACTACATCGCCGATGCGCGCTTCCGTGCCGCCATCGGCGAGTACCTGGCGCGCGAGGGCGAGGCGGTCGAGGCCTACGCCCTCGAAGTGCAGGGCCACGTTCCCTACCGTGGCCGGCGCTCGCCGGACGTACTGCCGTGAGGACGATCACCTGGCTGTCCGCGCACGATGCACCGGAGTGGTTCCCGCCACTCGAGCAGGCACTCGAGGAGCCGGCGGGGTTGCTCGCCGCGGGCGGTGACCTCTCACCCGAGCGCCTGGTCGCCGCCTACCGACGCGGCATCTTTCCCTGGTATTCCCCCGGGCAGCCGGTGCTGTGGTGGTCGCCCGACCCGCGCGCCGTGCTCTTCCCGGAGGAGTTCCGCATCTCGCGCAGCCTCGCCAAGACCTTGCGCAACGGCGGTTTCACCGTCACGAACGACGCGGACTTTGCCGCCGTGATCGACGGGTGCGCGGCGCCGCGGGCGGCGAGCCCCGGCACCTGGATCACGAGCGAGATGCGCGCGGCGTACCTGCAGCTGCACCGCCTGCACCTGGCGCACAGCGTCGAGGTCTGCCACGCGGGCGAGCTGGTCGGAGGACTCTACGGGGTACGCCTCGGGAGCGTGTTCTTCGGGGAGTCGATGTTCAGCCGCGTGCGCGACGCGTCCAAGGCCGCCCTCGCCCGCCTGGTGGACCTGTGCCGCCGCGAAGGCGTCGTCGTCATCGACTGTCAGCTGCCCTCACGGCACCTGGAGAGTCTCGGCTCGCGCTCCATCCCGCGCGCCCAGTTCCAGGCGCTGCTGCGCGAGCACGCCGCCGCCCCGGCGGCCGCCGCGGCGACCTGAGGGGCCCACCGGGCCGCGCAAATTGCCAGACGAGCGGCCTTGTGCTCCAATTCGCGCCCCGTAAAGCACTAAGGGCGGTATGTCCAAGGAAGACGCGATACAGATGGAGGGCGAGGTCACCGAGACCCTGCCCAACACGACCTTCCGCGTGAAACTGAAGAACGGTCACGTGGTGACTGCGCACATCTCCGGCAAGATGCGCAAGAACTACATCCGCATCCTCACCGGCGATGCCGTGACCGTCGAGATGACTCCCTACGATCTCACCAAGGGCCGCATCATTTACCGCGGCCGCTGACGCACCGCCGCTCGGGGCGCGGCACCCGCTCGCTCTTGAATTGCCTGACCCGCGACCGTCTTAGGCGGGCACCGTCGGCAGCTGCACCGGCTCGCACGCGAGGGTGAGCTGTGAGCCGTCTTCGGCGACCGAGACGCGCACGTGCCCGCCGTTCGCGAGGCGCCCGAAGAGCAGCTCCTCGGCGAGCGGGCGCTTGATGTGCTCCTGGATGGTCCGCGCCATCGGGCGTGCGCCCATCTTCGGATCGTAGCCGTGCTGGGCGATCCAGCGCCGCGCCGCGTCGTCGAGGGTGATCGTGACCCCCTTCTGCTCGAGCTGCGACTCGACCTCGAGGATCAGCTTGTCGACCACCCGCTCAATCGTGACCGGGTCGAGCGCGGCAAACTGGATGACCGCGTCCAGGCGATTGCGGAACTCGGGCGTGAAGATGCGCCGGATCGCCTCCATGCCGTCGCTCGTGTTGTCGGCGTGCATGAAGCCGATCGAGGCGCGCGCCATCTCCTGGGCGCCGGCATTGGTGGTCATGACGATGATGACGTGACGGAAGTCGGCCTTGCGGCCGTTGTTGTCCGTGAGCGTGCCGTGATCCATCACCTGCAGCAGCAGGTTGAACACGTCCGGGTGCGCCTTCTCGATCTCATCGAGCAGGAGCACGCAGTGGGGATTCTTGGTGATCGCCTCGGTGAGCAGTCCACCCTGGTCGAAGCCGACGTAACCCGGCGGTGCGCCGATCAGGCGCGAGACCGTGTGGCGCTCCATGTACTCGGACATGTCAAAGCGCAGGAACTCGACCCCCATCGCGATCGCCAGCTGGCGCGTCACCTCGGTCTTACCGACGCCGGTGGGACCGGCGAACAGGAAGCTGCCGACGGGCTTGCGTGACTCACCGAGTCCGGAGCGCGCCATCTTGATGGCGGAGGCGAGCGCCTCGATCGCCTTGTCCTGCCCGAAGATCACGAGCTTGAGGTTGCGCTCAAGATTCTTCAGCACCTCGCGGTCGGAGGTCGAGACGCTCTTCGCGGGGATGCGTGCCATGCGCGCCACCACGTCCTCGATGTGGCGCACCTCGACGGTGGGCTCGCGCTCGGCGATCGGCTTCAGGCGCTGGCGCGCACCGGCCTCGTCGACGACGTCGATCGCCTTGTCGGGCAGGTGCCGCTCGTTGATGTGACGCGCGGCGAGCTCGGCGGCGGCCCTGAGCGCGTCGTCCGCGTAAGTAATGCCGTGGTGCTCCTCGAAGCGCGGCTTGAGCCCGAAGAGGATGTCGATGGTTTCGGCCACCGACGGTTCGACCACGTCGATCTTCTGGAAGCGCCGCGCGAGCGCGTGGTCCTTCTCGAAGATGCCGCGGTACTCGTTGTAGGTGGTCGAGCCGATGCAGCGGATCTCCCCGTTGGTCAGCACCGGCTTGATGAGGTTGGAGGCGTCCATGACGCCGCCGGAGGCGGCCCCGGCGCCGATGACGGTGTGGATCTCGTCGATGAACAGGATCGCCCCGGGCAGCTTCTTCAGCTCGGTGATGACGCCCTTCAGGCGCTTCTCGAAGTCACCGCGGTACTTGGTGCCGGCGATGAGGGCGCCCATGTCGAGCGCGTAGATGGTGCAGTCGGTTAGCACCTCGGGGACCTTGCTCTCGACGATCAGGCGCGCGAGCCCTTCCGCGATCGCGGTCTTGCCGACGCCCGCCTCGCCGACGTACAGGGGATTGTTCTTGCGGCGGCGGCACAGGATCTCGATGGTGCGCTCGACCTCGAGCTTGCGGCCGATGAGCGGATCGATGCGCCCCTCCTGCGCGAGGCGATTGAGGTTGGTCGTGTACTTCTCGAGCGCGCTGCCGCCCTCGCCTTCGCGCTCGGCATCCGTCTGCGACTCCTCCTTGTCGGTCTTCTCCTCGGCGATCTTGGAGAGGCCGTGCGAGATGTAATTGACCACGTCGAGACGCGTCACGTGGCGGCGATTGAGCAGGAACACGGCGTGGCTCTGCTTCTCGCTGAAGATCGCGACCAGCACGTTCGCGACCCCGACCTCCTTCTTGCCGCTCGACTGCACGTGGAAGACCGCCCGCTGCAGCACGCGCTGGAAGCCGAGCGTCGGCTGCACCTCGCGCTCCTCGCCTTCCTCGAGCTTCGGGGTCGACTGCTCGATGTGCTCCTTCAGTTCCTGCTTGAATTTGGGCAGGTCGGCGCCGCAGGCGCGCAGCACTTCGCGCACCTTGGGGGTGTCGAGGATGGCGAGCAGCAGGTGCTCGACCGTCAGGTACTCGTGGCGATCCTCGCGCGCCTGGTGGAACGCCGCGTTGAGACAGTATTCGAGCTCGTTGGACAGCACTTTAGGTGAACCTTTCACGTCCGGCGTTCACGTCTTCCACGTTACTCTCCCTTAGAGCACGGTCACGTGGGGACAGTTTCATGCTTCTTCCAGTGTGCACATAAGCGGATGCTGATGATCACGGGCGTAGGTCGTCACCTGCGCCACCTTAGTTTCGGCGATCTCGTATGTGAAGACCCCGCAGACGCCCTTGCCCTTGGTATGGACCTCAAGCATGACGCGCGTCGCGGTCGGCCGGTTCAGAGCGAAGAACTTTTCCAGCACATCGACGACAAACTCCATGGGCGTGTAGTCGTCGTTGAGCAGGACCACCCGATACAGCGGCGGCTGTTTGGTCTGCGGCCGCGACTCTTCGACGATGACGCCGGTATCGGGGCGGACCGGATGAGGATCGGGCATGGAAGTCTTTATAGGGGTCGCGAAACGGCAACACAAGCCTGCCAGAATGAGTAGTAGTTACTCCTGCAGAAACAATCGCTTGAGAGCATAAGCGCTCGGTGCGTATGATGGCGCCGGCTCGACGGGCGGTGAGCCACTTCGGTGGCGCTCCGCGGGGGTAATGTGAGGGGCATTTTCAAGTCCATGCTTGCAGTTCCATGAACGCCGCTTCCTGGCTGGAGTCGCTGCCGGCGAGTGATCGCTGGCGCACTCTGCTGATTTCCGAAGGTCCGCGCGTCGCGACCTGGGTACTGGCCGTGGCGGTTGCCGCGCAGGCGGCCTTCCTTGTGACCGATCTCGCCACGAGTGGCGGGAAAGCCACCGTTCCCGTGCGCCGGAGCGCCGCGCGCACTCACCAGCTGGATGTGGCGGCGATCACGCAGGCGCACATCTTCGGCGCGAGCGAGGTCGCGGCCGGGGATGAGAACAATCTGCAGCCCGAACAGGGCCTGGTGCTCACCGGCATCATCGCCGGGAATGATCCTAAGGCCGGGCTCGCGATCCTCGGCACGAGCGCCGAGAGCGCCCAGGTGTATGCGGTCGGCGACATGGTCGCGGGCGGCATCAAGCTGCACTCGGTGTACGCGGACCACGTGGTCGTCGACCGCAACGGGGATCTGAAGTCCCTCACCCTGCCGCACGAGGCGGTCACCGGTAATGCTCCGCCGCCGTCCACGGCGGCGCTGCAGGGGGACAACCCGGCGCTCGAGCGTATGCGTCGCATGATCTCCGAGCAGCCCGGCCTCATCGGCGACGTCATGCGCCCGCAGCCGGTCATGGACCACGGGCGCATGAACGGCTTTCGCGTCTACCCGGGACGCGATCGGATGGCGTTCATGCGGCTCGGCTTAAGGCCGGGTGACCAGGTGACCGCGATCAACGGCACGCCGCTGGATGACCGCGACCGCAGCGAGCAGATCCTGCGCACCCTGACCAGCTCCAGTGAGGCACGCGTCACGGTGATTCGCGCCGGGCAGCAGCAGGATCTCGTTCTGAACATCGCCCAGGTGGCGCAGGAGGCCGAGAATCTGGCCTCCCAGTCGCAGGGCGCCGCGGGCCAGGCGGGCGCGGCGGCCGCGATGGCCGCCGGGGCGAACGGCATGCCGCCCAATGCCGGAGGCAATCCCATGGTCGGAGGAGCCGCACCGGCGCCCCCGGATCAGCCGCCCCAGTTGCCCGAGCAGCCCGGCGGCGACAACCCGGGCCAGTAGCGCGCCGCAGGCGGGGGGAAGAGTTTGCACATGCCAGGCCTACGTTCATTCATCGTGCGCACGCTCGCGGTGCTGCTCGTCGTCTCGCTCGCCTCCGCGCAGCAGGCGCAGCGCATCACGCCGAACTTCAAGAACGCCGACATCACCCAGGTCGCCGAGGCGGTGAGCGCGGCGACCGGCAAGACCTTCATCATCGACCCGCGCGTGCGCGCGCAGGTGACGATGCTCTCCTCGACGCCGATGACGCCCGCGGCCTTCTACGAGGCCTTCCTCTCGATCCTGCAGGTGTACGGCTTCATCGCCGTGCCCGCGGGCAACGTCACCAAGATCCTCCCGGACGCCAACGCGCGCCAGTACCCCTCGATCGACCTGCCGAACAGCGTGAACGGCGCGTCGGACGAGATGGTCACTCAGGTGCTCGAGGTGCACAACGTCAACGCCCAGAACCTGATCCCGATCCTGCGGCCGATGATCGCCCAGTACGGGCACCTCGCGGCCTACCCGGCCTCCAACATCCTCATCGTCACCGATCACGCGAGCAACGTCGCGCGCATGATGCGCATCATCCGTCGCATCGACCAGATCGGCAGCTCCGAGCCCGAGATCGTGCAGCTGCAGAACGCGGGCGCGGCCGAGATCGTGCGCGTGGTGAACTCCCTCTACCAGGGCCAGGGCGCCGAGGGCGGCGGCGTCGGCGTCAAGGTGGTCGCCGACGAGCGCTCGAACAGCGTGATCATCGGCGGGGAGCCCGCGCAGCGGCTGCGTCTGCGCGCGCTCATCGCCAACCTCGACACCCCGCTCGAGGCCGGCGGCGATACCCGCGTGCGCTACCTGCACTACGCCGAGGCCGAGAAGATCGCCCCGAAGCTCAAGGAGCAGATGACCGGCATCGCCCAGGCCACCGTCGGGGCCGCCGCCGGCGCCGGCAGCGGCGCGGCCGCGGGCGCCATGGTGGGCGGCGCGAGCGGCACGGCGACCTCGATGGCCGAGCGCAACGCCATGGTGTGGGCCGATCCCACCAACAAC
>DATBBQ010000028.1:0-2739 GCA_036270915.1 Steroidobacteraceae bacterium | reverse complement strand
AGGCGCGGATGGCCCAGAACTCCAGGGCGAGGCCGGGCACCTCACCCGCGACGTGAAAGGCCACGCCGCCGGAGTTGGCCAGCTGGTTCCAGAGCTCGTGCGTCTGGTCGAGCTCGAAGTACACGAAGCCCGCGTGCACCGGGATCTGCCGGGGCGCGACCGGCACCGAGCTCACCGAGATCCCGGGCAGCTGCAGGTTGACGTAGTTGCTGATCTTCTCGACCGGCGCGATCTTCAGCAGCCCCGGCAGGCGGCGGCGGATCTCGTCCGCCTGCATGTCGGCGCGTGCCGCAAGCACGAACACCGCGCTCGAGAAGAGACTGCGGTCCGCGACCGTCGCGACGCTGACGCCGTACTTCTTGGCGACGATCGGGATCGGGATCGCGCTGGACTCGATGACCACGCTGAACGCGGCGCGCAGGGCGGCGATCACGGGCTCGAAGGACTCGCGCAGCCGCTCGTGCCGGTAGCGCGGGAAGGGCGTACGGCGGTGTGAGGTGCTCGTGAAGGTCGCGAGCTCGCCGGCGAGCGCGACGCAGAAGCGGTAGAGGTCCTCCGGATGCAGCACGCCGGACTCGGCGAGGTGAGCGAGCAGCGCCTCGGCGCGGTTGATGGCCTGCAGCAGCAGGTAGTCAGCGATCTCCGCCGAGCTCGAGCGCCCCGTCGCGGTCACGCGCGCCCCGAGCGCCTCGCCGCGCTGGTGCAGGAGGCCCAGGAGCTCGGTCATGAAGGTCGCGAGTCTCGGGGCCGCGCGCGCATCGAGCACGGTAGCGATGAAGCGATCCTCGAGCATCACGCGCTTGTCGGCGCGGCACTCGATGAGGTGCGCGATGGGGATGCGCGCGAAGCCGTCCGCCGCGTCGCGCTCGGCCATGAGGCGCGTGCGCAGGGCCGCCACCTCCAGCAGCGCCGGCTGGCCCGAGTTGCTGCTCGCGTCGCGCGCCTCGAGCTCGGTGATGCCGCTGCGCACCGTGCTGTCGCCCTCGGCGTCGCGCTGCACTTCCGTGCCGCCCGGCTGCCGCAGCGGCAGCGCGAGATACATGAGCTGGTCGCGCAGCTTCGGGTCGATCTCGAGCGGCGTGGGGAGCGGGGTGTCCTCCGGCATGCGAAAAGGGGTCCCGTCCGGGAAAACGCCGGCCGCGCGTGCCAGGCCCAGCTGCCCGATCGAAAGCAGGTCGCGCTCGACCTCCAGCTCGGTGAGGCCCCAGCTGTTACTGCGCAGCGCGTGGCAGCGCGTCTCGACGTAACGCTCGAAGTAGCGGTCCTGCTGCTGCAGGTGCTGGGGCCGCAGGAACAGGCCCTCGGACCAGACGACTTTGCTGTAGACAGACATAGTTAGTGCATCAGGGCGTGACGGACACGGTGACTTTCGTACGCTCGGCGACCGCGGTCGCCTTCACGCTCTTTCCCTTGCTGCCCGGCGCCGGCGCGATCGCCCGCCAGACGGTGCTTCCCGGGTCGTGATAGCCGCCGGCGACCGCGATGAAGCGCGTGTCGGCCGAGAACGGTACCTCGAGCGCGAGCGTCTGCCCTGGGAAGAGCTCCTTCTCCTCGAGGCTCACGAGGTCCGGACCTAAGACTTTCTTCTCGTCGCTGAGCAGCGGAAAGTAGTCCGCGCCGAGGAAGGCGGCGTCTGCCTTCAGCTGATAGAGCCGCAGCACGATGGGCGAGGGCCGCCCGCCGGTGTCGGGATTGACGTCGGGCTTCGCCTGCAGGGAGACGTTGACGACGGCGGGCGGGGGCGGCTTCGGCGGCTTGCTCTTGCAGCCCGAGACCGACAATGCGTACAGCGCGCAGAGGAAGGCCGTCGTGAGGGATGAGAGACGCATGCGAACGCTCGCCTACGGCCCCGGCGGGCGACGCTTGAGGAGCCGGGCCTGTTCCTCGTAGCCCTCGGCGAATGCCTGGCCGAAGAGGGTGCGGAAACTCGCGTCGGCGTCGCCGACCATCTCCTTGAATACGTCGCGGTAGAGATCCCAGTAGCGCTGCTTGGCCTGACCTCCGAGTAGTCCGCCGCGCTTGGCGTAGCGCTCGAACTTCTGCTCGAGCGTGTCGGGGTCGAACGCGGCCACCATCGTTTCGTAGCCGCGCCGCAGGCCCGCGAGCATCGCCATCTGGTGGATACGCAGATCATCGAACGCGCCCTCGAACGCCGCGACCGGTTCGAGGTAAGCGGGATTGTGTTTGACCAGGAGGTTATGCAGCGCGTCCTCGGTGTTGGCCGAGAACTTGATGGGATTGTTCTCGCGCGGCGCGTACGTGGTGATCTTCAGGCGGAACTGGTCCTTTAACTCCTCGCGTGCGCGCAGCACGTCCCGCAGTCCGTCAATGACCGCCTTTAGGATCGAGCCGAAGCTGGCCGCGAGCTCGGGTGTGACCGGCACGCCCTCCAGGCCCGCAGCGGCGAGGAGCGCTGCGAAGTCCAGCTGGCCGGGCGTGGCGGCCGGTGCCGCCGGAGCGGGCGCGGGCGCACGCGGCGCCGGGACCCGGGGGGCAGGTTGGGCGGCCACAGGTGCCGGAGCGCGTAGCGGTGCCGGACGCGAAGCGGCGGGCGACGGGGCAGGCTTCGGGCGCGGCGGTGGCGCGGCCGGCGCGGGTGCCGGTGCACGTGGCGCGACCGGAGCGGGACGCGCCGCGGCCCGTGCGGGAGCGGGCTCTCTCGGCGGCGGCGGCGGTTCGGGCGCGGGTCGCCGCGGATCGGAGCGCGCCTGCGGCGCGGGTCGTCGCGGCGGCGGCGGC
>DATBBQ010000027.1:0-4648 GCA_036270915.1 Steroidobacteraceae bacterium | reverse complement strand
CATATCGATCTGCAGGTGGTTCAAGGCGGTGACGGGCTTGCCGGCCGAGTCATAGGCGCGCAGCACCGACATATCCAGACACCAGCGCGGGAACTGGAAGTTGTCGGGATCGCCGCCGAAGGCGGCGATGCCGCGCTCGGGCGCGAATACCAGGCGCACGTCGCTGTAACGGTGGTACTTGTAGAGCCAGTACTGGCCGCCCTCGTAGAGCGTGACGCTCTCGCACTTCAGGGGTCCGCCGGCGCCGCTCTGGCTCGCCTGTTCGCACGCCTGCTCGAGCTGCGTCAGTGTGACCTTGCGCTTATCGTTGGCCGCCTTCGCGTCCAGGCCCTTCAGAGCCGCTTCCACCTTGGCCGTCACGTCCTCCATGGCCATCAGCACGTCCGCCACCTGCGTGCCGCACTTGAGCTCCTCGGCGCGGCTGCGGGCGAGAAAGCCGTCGCGCACCAGGTTGTGCTCGGCGGTGGAGTGATCGTCGAGGCATGCCTCGGAGCAGTGGTGGTTGGTGAGAATCAACCCGTCCGGTGAGACGAAGGAGGCCGTGCAGTTGGCCAGCCGGATGGTCGCGGTGCGCACGCGGTCGAGCCAGGCTGCATTGATGTCGACTCCGTGCTGGCTCTTGACGGTCGCGGAGGGGAAGTTGTGGAACGTCCACATGCCCCCGTCGGCGAAGGCCGTGGCGGACAGCAGCGCGAGGAGCAGGGCGGGCAGGAAGCTGCGGCGCATGGGGATCCTTTCGACCTGTCGGCTTGGCACACGTGGCGGCGCGGGGGCGCAATTATGCGCGAAACCCCCCTCCCCGGGGCGCGGCGCGCGCGCCGCAGGCCGCGCGCGGCGGGCACTCATCGCAAGAGCCGGCCCCGCACCTCCCCGGGCGTGTCAGTCCGTCTCCGGGAGCAGCAGGAGCGGCGTTCCGTCCGGTCCCTCGAGGATTGCGCAGTCGGCCCCGAGCGGCGACATGCCACGCAGCGGCACGCCGCGCTCGCGCAGCCGCGCGATGCGCGCGGACATGTCCCGGTCGCGGAACACCAGCACGGCACGCTCGCACAGTCGCGGCCGGTGGAATGACAGGTCCAGGTGATCGCTCGTGAGCGGCAGGTGCGGATAGGGCGACTCGGCCTCGCCCGCGGCGACGAAGCCGAGCGCTTCCCAGAACGCCTGGGCGGCGGCGAAGTCGCCGACCGGCAGGCTGACCTCGGCGAAGTCACCGCACAGCGAGGCGTGCTCGGCATCGCGGGCCGCAGGGAAGTAGGTGCGCGCTTCGATGACCGCCGCCGCGTGTCCGAAAGGGTCGTGAAAGGCGAGCTCGTTGAAGATCTCCTCCCCGGTGTGCGCGCGATCGAGTTCGATGCCGGCGGCGGCGAAGGCGGGCAGCGTCCGGGCGATACCGCTGCGGACGAAGGTGAGGACCGGCGAGGGGCCGGCGCGCTGGTGCACGCCGATGAACAGGCGCCCGTCGGTGAGCACGCCGTAGGGATGCGCGAAGGTGTCCGCGGTGAGGGCCTGGACGAAGCCGAGGCTCTCGTAGAACTCCACGGCGCCGCGCACGTCCGCGACGGCGAGGCTCACTTCGTGGAACGTGCCGAGCAGCGGCAGCGGCGCGGGCGGCATCAGGCGGAGGCACCGCGTGCGGCCGCGAGACTCCCCTGCCCGGTATGCGTCCAGGCCTGGCAGTGCTGCGCGATCAGCTCCGTCAGGCAGCGCGCGTGGCTCGCACGCGCGTTCAGGGCCGGGACGTACTCGTAGCGCTGTCCGCCCGCACGCATGAAGACCTCGCGGTCCTCGATGTCGATCTCCTCGAGCGTCTCGAGGCAGTCCGCGGCGAAGCCCGGGCAGACGACACACACGTCACGCACGCCGCGGCCGGGCATCGCCGCGAGCACGCCGCGCGTGTCGGGCCTGAGCCACTCGGCCCGGCCGAAGCGGGACTGAAAGCTCACGCTCCACTCGCCGTCCTTCAGGAGCAGCTCGTCGGCCAGCAGGCGCGCGGTGGCGTGACACTGGCTGAAGTAGGGATCGCCGCGGCGCACGTTGCGCTCAGGAATGCCGTGAAACGAGACCAGCAGGTGAGAGCTGCGACCCTGGGTCTGCCAGTGCTCCGTGACGCTGACGCGCAGGGCCTCGATGTAGCCGGGATGGTCATGGTAGTCGGCGACAAAGTGCAGCTGCGGCACGCGCCGCCAGTGACGCAGCACCGCGCTCACCTGATCGAATACCGCCCCCGAGGTCGCGCCGCAGTACTGCGGAAAGAGCGGCAGCGCCAGGATGCGCTGCGCGCCGCCGTCGCGCAGCCGCTCGAGCGCGGGCTGCACGTCCGGAGGGCTGTAGAGCATGCCGACCTCGACCGAGAGCGGTGCCAGCATCCGCTGCGCCAGCAGCGCCGTGATCTGTGCGCGCAGCCGCTCGGTGATCTCGCGCAGCGGCGAGCCCGAGGCGGACCAGATGCGCCGGTACTTGGGCGCCACGCGCAGCGGGCGCAGCGGCAGGACGAGTCCGTACAGGAGTGGCAGCCACAGCGCCCGCGGCATCTCGATCACCCGCGGGTCGCTGAGGAAGCGGCGCAGGAAGGCCCGCACCGCGTAGGGCTCCGGGGCCTCGGGCGTACCGGAGTTCACGAGTAGGATGCCGATACGCTCCGCCGCATCGGGCTTGCCGGCCGCCGCACTCACATAGCGCATGTGCGCACGATACCGCAGGCACCGCGGTGAGAACTACGCCGGCGCGCCTCAGCCGATGCCGACACAGAGGTACTTCAGCTCCGTGTAGTCGAGGATCCCGTACTTGGAGCCTTCGCGTCCGACGCCCGACTCCTTGACCCCGCCAAAGGGGGCGACCTCGGTCGAGATGAGCCCGGTGTTGAGTCCGACGATCCCGTACTCGAGTGCCTCGGCGACGCGCCACGAGCGCGCGAGGTCGCGCGTGTAGAAGTAGGCGGCGAGACCGAACTCGGTGTCGTTCGCCATGCGGATGGCGTCCGCCTCGGTCTGGAAGCGGAAGAGCGGCGCGACGGGCCCGAAGGTCTCCTCGCGCGCCATGAGCATCTCGGGCGTGACATTCGTGAGCACGGTGGGCTCGAAGAACGTGCCGCCGAGGGCATGCCGGTGGCCGCCCTGGACCACGCGCGCGCCCTTCGCCAGGGCATCCGCGAGGTGCTCCTCGACCTTGGCGAGCGCCTTGGCGTCGATCAGCGGTCCCTGATCGGTCTCGCCCTTGAGTCCGTCACCGACGCGCAGCTTCCCGACCGCGCGCACCAGCTTCTCGGTGAAGGGCTCGTACACACCCGCCTGGACCAGGAGGCGGTTGGCGCAGACGCAGGTCTGGCCCGTGTTGCGGTACTTGCTCGCGATGGCGCCCGCGACCGCGGCGTCGAGGTCTGCGTCGTCGAAGACGATGAACGGGGCGTTGCCCCCGAGCTCGAGCGACAGCTTCTTCATGGTGCCGGCGCACTGCGCCATGAGTTTCTTGCCGACCGCGGTCGAGCCGGTGAAGCTGAGCTTGCGCACCCGGGGATTACTGGTCATCTCGCCGCCGATCGCCGCCGAGTCCCCGGTGAGGACGTTCAGCACCCCGGGCGGCACGCCGGCGCGCTCGGCGAGCACGGCGGCGGCGAGCGCGGAGAAGGGGGTCTGACCGGCGGGCTTGCAGACGAAGGTGCAGCCGGCGGCGAGCGCCGGACCGGCCTTGCGGGTGATCATCGCCAGCGGGAAGTTCCACGGGGTGATGGCGGCCACCACCCCGATCGGCTGGCGCAGCACGATGATGCGCTTGTCGGCCTGGTGACCGGGGATCACGTCCCCGTAGAGTCGCCTGCCCTCTTCCGCGAACCACTCGATGAACGCCGCCGCGTAGGCGATCTCACCGCGTGACTCCGCGAGCGGCTTGCCCTGCTCGGCGGTCATTATGGTCGCGAGGTCCTCCTGGTTGGCCATGAGCAGCTCATACCAGCGACGCAGGATGGCGGCGCGTTCCTTGGCGGTGAGCGCCGCCCAGGCCGGGAAGGCGGCGCTCGCCGCCTCGATGGCCCGGCGCGTCTCGGGCGCGCCCATGTTGGGCACGGTGCCGAGCGGTGTCCCGGTCGCGGGGTTCAGCACCTCATGGGTGGCGTCCCCGGCGACCCACCGCCCGCCGATCAGCGCGCGGCTGCTGAGCAGCTGCGGATCCTTGAGTTTCATGTCAGCTCCTTGCCGGCTCGGCACCCTCGCCGGCGACGTAGCGCGCGACGAACTCGAGCGTGCGCGTGCGCGCGAGCACGGCGGCCTGCGGGTTATAGCTCTCGCGCTGATCGCAGTTGAAGCCGTGACCGGCGCCCTCGTACACGTACAGCGTCGCCGACGGCTGCGCTGCAGCCCGCGTCGCCTCGACGTCACTCGCGGAGATGCTCTTGTCCTCGGAGCCGAAGTGATAGAGGACCGGGCAGCGCGGCTTCTGCTGCAGATAGGCCGTCACCTTGCCGTAATAGACCACGGCGCAGGCGATGGGCAGCTGGCAGGCGGCGAGGTAGGAGAGGGCGCCGCCCCAGCAGTAACCGACGGTGCCTGTCCGGCCGGAGTTGCGGACCACCGCCACCGCGGCGGCGACGTCCTTCAGGGCGGTCTCGGGTGTTAGCTGCGCGCGGTACCCGGCGCCCTCCTGCATCTCCTTCGCCGTG
>DATBBQ010000026.1:0-23802 GCA_036270915.1 Steroidobacteraceae bacterium | reverse complement strand
TGCTCGCCTTCCTGATCTGGCTCGTGCTCCTGCTGCTGTGCTGGCCGCTCGCGCTGCTGGCGCTCGTGCTCTATCCGATCGTCTGGCTACTGCTCCTGCCGTTCAGGCTCCTCGGGATCGCGGTCGGGGGCGTCCTCGCCTTGGTGACGGCCCTGTTTTTCCTGCCCGCGCGCCTGCTCGGCGCGCGCCACTGACCCCCGGGACTGCCCGCAGGCCCCGCCGGGCACGCTTCGATCCGATCTCACGGTCACCACGCAGCTCAAGTCAGAGCATTGACCCTAGGTGACAGGCGAGGGGGGTCACGAATGACGGCCGTGCTCACGCGCACCGAGGCGCTCGCGACCCAGACCGGGAGCGCACGCCCCGTTGCCTCGACTGCTCAGTCGGCGAGCGCCTTGAGCTCGCGCAGCAGTGCCGCGCGGCCGCGGCTGAGCGCATCCAGTCGCGCGGCGGCGCTGCGCAGCTCGGAGAGGTTCTGCACCGGCGCCTCGTGCAGGCGGCGGTAAGTGGTACGCGCGCCGTGCCAGAGCCGGTTGAGGCGCTCGTAGCGCTCGCCGAGCTCGCGACGCCGGGTGATGAGGACGAGGACGCTGGACTGCATGGGCGAATCTGGCGCGAAATCCTGGCCGCCGGACAGTGCAGCCGTCACAAGCGCCCGCTCGAGCGCGCGCGGGAGACTTCAGGCGAGGGAGACGACCAGCTTCGCGGAGTGGCTGCGCCAGTTGATCGGGATGATGAAGGAGCGCTGGCCGGGCTTCTGCGCGAGAGCGGGCTTCTCGCCGGAGAGCACGCTCGGCACCGAGATCACGAAGTCGCGGCCGAAATCGCGGCGCGCGTTGCCGGATATGGTGTTGGCCACTTCACCGACCAGGTCGCGCATCGTCTCGTGGCTGAAGTCGTTCTCCTGCATCTTCATCAGCAGCACGGTGAGCATCGCCTTCGGGGCGGTGAAGTACACCACGCCCTCGCGCTTGCCGGAGATGTTGATGACCCCGGTGTACTCGTGCACCGAGGGCGAGCCTTCCATCAGGTAGGGCGAGCCGATCGTGGCCGGCTGCTGCGCCGCCACCTCGAAGAAGTTCGTCGTCCCGTCGACGAAGGTCTTGAGCTCCTGTTCGTACAGCATCGGTATCCTTCGGGCTCGCGCGCCGTTAGCGCATGAGCTCCGCAATCGCTTCGTTCAGCTGCCGGTCGGTAAAGGGCTTGTTGAGAAAGCCGTTGGCGCCCTTCTCCATGGCCTCCACCGCGGTCGCCTTGTCCGCGAGCGCCGAGATCACCAGGATGCGCACCGCCGGCTTCATCTCCACGAGCTTACCGATGCACTCGATGCCGTCCATGCGCGGCATGGTCAGGTCCATGGTGACCACGTCCGGGTCGGTCTTCCTGAACATCTCGAGCGCCTCGATGCCGTTGCCGGCCGTACCCACCACCTCAAGCGCCTCGAACTGCTGCGAGCGCTCGATGCGCCGGCGCATGATGTTCGAGTCGTCGACGATCAGGAGCTTGAAGGAGCGCTTGCCGTCCATCGCTGTCCCGTTGTTCTGGCTCATGGCGGTCACGGCGGCTGACTAGGCGACCGCCGTGCTGCCGAGCGTCTCGGACACCGGCAGGACGATCTTGAAGCGCGTGAAGCGACCGGGATGCGTGCTGACGCCGATCTTGCCGCCGAGCGCGTACACGGCGCGCGCCACGACGTCCATGCCGACGCCGCGACCGGCGTCCATCGACACGTTGTCCTGGGTGGAGAAGCCGGGTCGGAAGATGAGCGCCATGGTCTGGCGGGTATCCATGCCGACGGCGTCCTCCTCGCTGATCAGCTGTTTCTTGATGGCGGCGGCCTTGAGGGTATCGGGGGCGATGCCGGCGCCGTCGTCCTCGAAGACGAGCTCGTAGGTCTCGCCGATGCGGCGGAAGTCCACGCGTACGGCGCCGACGTCCTCCTTGGACTGCGCGCGGCGCGCGTTCGGGGACTCGATGCCGTGCACCGCCGCGTTGCGCAGCATCTGGATGAGGCAGTCCTTGATGGTGCCGCCGTAGCGCGCCGGCACGTCGGCGAGCCCGGTGAGGGTGAGGCGGATGCGCTTGCGGTGATCCTGGGCGAGGCGCTCGGCCATCGCCTGCAGCGACGGCGCGAGGTCCTCGACCGGCCGCGGCGGGGCGCGCTCGGGCGCGGCGGAGGGCGCCGGGGCGGGGGCCGAGTGCGCCGGCAGGCTGCCGGCCGCGGCGACTCCCGCCGGGGTGTCCTTGAGGGCCGTGAGGCGCGCGGCCATCTCGCGCACGCTGCGCAGGTGCGCGAGCAGGTCGTCGAGCTTCAGCACCAGCGGCAGGAAGTCGCTGCCGGAGAGCTCGGGGCGCTTCTTGCAGTCGCTCACCATGTCCTCGAGCGCGTGCACGCGACTGGCGATGCTCTTCAGGTTGAGCGCCGAGGCCTCGCCCTTGATGGCGTGCAGTTCGCGGAACAGCCCGGTGAGCTTCTTGCGGAACTCCCCGTCGGTGCGCGCCGGCTCCTTGAGGATCGTGTTGACCAGCTTCAGTCCCGTCTCGGCGGTGTCGAGGAACGAGACGAGCTGCAGCGGGTCGACGTGCAGCATGCCGAGCATCATGTCCAGCTGCGCGTCGGCGTTCTCCTGCGAGTCGTGCAGCTCGCGCGCGAGCAGCACGCTGGAGGTGATGTCACCGACCGAGCACAGCACGTGCTTGATGCCCTCCGGCCCCATGACGCGGTGGAAGTCGAACTGCAGGTAACGCGTCTCCTTGCCACCGTGGACGTTCTCCATGGTGATCTCGAGCTGCCCGAGCGGGTTGATGCTCTTCATCAGGTTCTCGTGGGCGCGGTCGCCCCAGAGGAGCTTGATGTACTTGGTGGCGGTGGCGAGCGTCGAGGCGGACACCAGGCCCTGCAACAGCTCCTCGAAGGACAGGCCGGCGAAGTCGCTGCGGCTGAACATGCGCGTGAGCGCGTCCGACCACACCGAGCCGATGCGGTAGTTGGCGTCCAGCAGGAAGAAGCCCTCGCGCACGGTCTTGAGGATGTCGCGCGTCTGCTCCTGGGCTTCGCGCGCGACGCGCTCCTGGCGGGCGCGTGTCACCTGGAAGTAGGCGGCCGCGGCGGCCAGTACCAGTGCGGCGAGCACGCCGGCGAGCAGCAGCGTGCGCAGCCGCGCCGCCGCGTCCGAGGAGGTCTTCTGCAGCGTCGCGGCGAGGTTGGCGAGGTGCGCCTGCAGCTGGCGCGCATTGTCGGCGGCGAACAGCTGCGCCTGCTTCACCTGCGCATAGTGCTGCCGGCCCTCGCGCGAGAGCGAGCTGCCCTGGTTGTCCGAGTCGACGTACGGCTGGCCGTTGAAGGTGATGACCGGATCGAGCACCGGGCCGTATTCGTGCCACAGCAGCTGCGCCCGCCCGAGCTGCGGGGAATCGACGTCGCCGGAGGCATTGATCGCCTTCAGGTCCTGGTCGAAATGCTTGACGGTCTCCTGCAGGTCGGTGAGCGCCTTGCCGGAGTAAGCGCGCACCTCCAGGCGGTCGCGCAGCGTGTTGAGCTGGTGGGCGATCTCCTCCGGGTACGCCTGCAGCGTGCTCGCCACCTGCAGTGCCGCGATATCGGCACGCATGTGGGTGGCGAGGCGGAAACCCATGACGAGCACCGCGCCCATCACCAGCGTCAGCGCCGTGCCGATGCCGGCGGTGACGATCTGACGGCGGCGTTCTGCGCCTGCAACTCTCATCGGCGGTCTCCTGTGCGCTCTACTTGGGCAGCTCGAAACGTATGAGGGTCTTCACCCCCGGCACGTCGACGGGCGCGCCGTTGACGACCGGCGGCGCATAACGCCAGTGCTTGACCGCGTTGATCGCGGCACGGTCGAAGACTCCTGGGGGCGTCGCCTCGATGACGCGGATGTCGCGGGTATCGCCGTTGCCGTCGACGGTGAACTGCACGGTCACGCTGCCGCTGATGTGCTGGTTGAAGGCGTTGTCGGGGTAGTCGGGCGGCGACGCACGCAGGCGCTTGAGGCTCGCGAGCAGTGTCGCCGGGTCCGCGCCGGCGTTCTTCGGCTGGCCCTGCAGCGCCTGCACGGCCGCGATGTCCTTGTCGGATGCGCCCCAGCGCTTCGCCTGGGCGAGGTCGGCATCGGCGCCGCGGCCGCTGCCCGCCGCGCCGCGCGCCCGCTCGAGGAGCTTGCCGGAGAGCTCGTGGCTCGCCTCGGCGAGCGCGGCGTTCGCCGGGTCGGCCGCCTGCAGCTGCGCGAGGTAGAAGGCGGCAGAGTCCTGCGCCGGGTCGGTGAGGCGCCCGTCGCGCAGCCGCTCGCGCGCGAGCGCGAGGTTGCGCTCGCTCTCGGCCTGCGCGGCCTTCTGGCGCGAGCCGGTGAGGTCCTTCTGGAAGGCGAGAATGTCGGCGGACTTGGCGCCCGCGGAGCGCGCCTCGGCCAGCCAGCGTTCCTGCTCGGCGCCGTTCTTGGCGAGCGCCGCGTCGCGCGCCTTCTTCAGGCACGCGGCGATCAGGTCGCGCTGCGCGTGCACGGTCGCCGCGCTCGCGGGCGCGGCGGCCACGAGCTGCGCGAGGTAGCTCTTGGCGCTGTCGTCGCCGTCGACGAGACGTCCGTCGTGGATACGGTCCTGGACGAGGCCGGCGAGATGCGTGACCTTCGCATCCTCGGCGCGCCGGGTGATGTCGGTGCGCCACTTGCCGAGCACGTCCGCGGGCACGACGCCCGACTGCTGCGCCTGGCGCACGATGACCGCGGCGCGCTCGAGGTTCGCGTCGGCGAGCGCCCGGGCGAGCTCCTGGCTGTACAGGTGCAGCTCGAACTGCGCGCCACGCGGGTCGGCGGGGCTCGCGAGCTTGAAATTGGCGAGTGTCTGCGCCGCCTCCTCGAAGCGCGCGGCCGCGAGTGCCTCCTCGAAGCGCCCGCCGAGCACGCCGGCGACGCGCTGCAGGCCGTCCTGGGCTTCGCCGTTGGCGGCGTCGGCCGCCACCGCGGAACGGTAATAGAGCAGGGCGTTGTCGCCCGCGGGCTCGGTGAAGCGCCGCTCGTGCATCGCGAGGCGCGCCTTCTCGAGCAGCTCATCGACCTTGCCGTGCACGAGGCTGGTCTCGGTGGTGACCGGTGCGGGCGGCGCCGCTTCCTCGACCTGGTGCGCGGGCGCCGTGGCCGGCGTCGGGGCCGTGGCGACGGGCGCCGGTGCGGGCTGCGAACTGCCGTGGCTGAAGTACCAGTAGGCGCCCCCGGCGGCGCCGAGGGCCGCGACGGCGGCCGCGATCAGCAGCAGCCGCGACTTGCCATCGCCCGCGGGACGCGTCGTGCCGGCCTCGGCGCTCGCCGGCCGGAACGCGCCGATCGTCATGTCGGCGTCGGCGGCCGCCGTGCGCGGCGCGCTGCCGCCGGAGCGTGCCGCCTGCGCCTCGGCGATCGCCCCTTCGAGCACCGCCTGGGTCTTGCGTGCATCGACCGGCGTCGGCAGCACGGCGAACACCTTGCTGCCCTTCAGGGCCGCACCGACCTGTTTCTCCGCGCTCGCCTCGGCGAATACCAGCACCACGGCGCGCGGTGCGCGCGCGAGCGCGGTGTCCACGGCGGCGCGCACGTTGCTCACCGCGCGCGCATCGAGCACCAGCACCTGCGCGCGCTTGCCGCTCACGAGGCCCTCGCAGGCGGCGTCGAGCGTATCGACCGGGCGCACCGAGGCCTGGCCGTCGAGCGTCTGCCCGAGCTCGAGGAGGAAATCGTCGCGCGTGGTTAAAGCGGTGACGTCGACGCTCGGCTGCGAGCTCGGACCGGTGCCCCCCGAAACGGGTGTGGCAGCCTCGCTGCTGCTGCGTGATGCGGTCGACGGTGCACTGGCCACGTGGCGTCTCTCCCAGAGCGAATCAGTTCATGCGAAGCGAATTCTCCGTTCGCGAGCGCGGGACCGCCGGTGCGGACGAGGCTCCGCCGGACGCGTGCAAGATCCCGCCGTAGCAGGATATGTAGCCTCCGCACCGGCGCAGTGCGTCAGTTCACATTAACGAGAGGCTGCGTCGGCGCGGCGCGACGCGCGTCATCAAAGTCTGAAGCGCCGCTCGCTTTGCGCGCCGCGGCGCGCGGCGTGCGCGATAGGACGCGCGCTCTTGCGCGCACCGTGCCGCGTGCGCGGGCGGAAAGCGCGGCTTGTAGGGGAGGCGGGGGTGCGCGGGCACGCCGTGCGCCTACAGCAATCTCTCGTGCGTGCCGTCCGCGCACGCCGGCGTGCGCGCGCTAGGGTAGGCAGGCGGCGGTCCCGCGCCGCCGGCACGCGCACGGCGAATCGACTAGGTCTTGCTCGCGCGCGCTTTAGCAATCAGTCACTTAAGAGGCACCGCGCCGCGTCGCGCGGTGCACCGGGCGGGGCAGGGGTGGCGCGCCGGCCTGCGGCAGTGAACAATCCGCTGCTGTGACCGTCTTAACGTAATGAGTACCTTAAGATCAGAATGGCATCACTTTTTGGGCGAGGCGTTGGGACTAAGTTAAGAACCGCTGGAATTTTGCCGGCGTGCGCCGGCGCCGCGGCTGCAACTGTGAGCTCAACGGGAGGGACGGACGATGCGATCACCCGCTGGTGACCAGATTTCCCACGGTACGACCGCCGAGTTCATCGATGCCCTGAGTTCCTTCAGCAGACTGCATCGCGCGCAGCGCTGGGAGGGAACCTTCGGCGATTTCCTCAGCAACGTCCTGCCGGAAAATCCGGCCGCGCTCGCGCGCAGCAGCCACGAGTACATCTGGGACATGCTCCGCTGGCACGGCCGTGCCGGCAATTCCGAGATGACGGAGAGTCAGCGCGCGCGCGAGCTGTTCAAGCGCGAGCTGTTCGGCATCGATGATCCGCTCGGACGGGTCGTCGACTACTTCAAGGCCGCGGCCGCCGGCTCCGACGTCGGCCGCCGCCTGCTGCTCTTGCTCGGGCCGCCCTCGGGCGGCAAGTCGACGCTGGCGATCCTCATGAAGCGCGGCCTCGAGGAGTACAGCCGTACCGACGAGGGCGCGATCTACGCGATCCGCGGCTCCCCGTTGCGCGAGAACCCGCTCAACCTCATTCCCACGAGCCTGCGCGCCGAGTTCCGCGAGCGCTACGGCGTGCACATCCAGGGCGAACTGTCACCGTGGGCGCGCGACTTCGTCGAGCGCGAGTTTGAGGGCGACTTCGTGCGCGTGCCGGTCGAGCGGGTGTTTCTCGCCGAGGCTTCGCGTGTCGGCATCGGCACCTACGCGCCGCATGATCCGACCACCGCCGATATCGCCGACCTGGTGGGCTCGGTCGATCTCGCCAAGGTGGCGCAGATCGGCGACGAGGGCGACCCGCGCGCCTGGTCGTGGTCGGGCGCGGTGTACGCCGCGAGCCGCGGCATGCTCGAGATGATCGAGATCCTCAAGGTCAAGCGCGAGTTCCTCTACCTGCTGCTGACACTCACGCAGGAGAAGAACGTCAAGGTGTCACGCTTTCCGCTCATTCACCTCGACGAGACCATCCTCGCGCACACCAACATGGCCGAGTTCCACAAGTTCCTGCAGGAGAAGGAGAACGAGGCGCTGCTCGATCGCATGGTGATCATCAAGATCCCCTACGCGCTCTCCTACCGCGACGAGTCGCGCATCTACCAGAAGCTGGTCTCCGGCGCGCCCGCGTTCCGCAACGTGCACCTGGATCCGCACGTGCTGAACCTCGCCTCCGTGTTCGCGATCCTCACGCGCCTGGTGAAGCCCGAGCGCGAGGGCATGGACGTCGCCAAGAAGCTGCGCCTGTACGCGGGCGAGGCGGTCGAGGGCGTGGCCGAGTCCGAGGCGGTGCGTCTGCACGCCGAGACCCCCGACGAGGGCATGAACGGCGTGAGCCCGCGCTTCGTCATCAACGCGATCTCCAACGCCATCACGCGCGGCAACACCCACAGCCTCACCAGCATGGAGCTGCTGCTCGCGCTCAAGGACTCCATCGAGAGCGACGCGCGCATGGACGCGAAGCAGAAGAAGGGGTGGATCGATCACCTGGTCACCGCGCGCAAGGAGTTCTACAACCGCTGGGTGAAGGAAGACGTGCACCGGGCGATGTTCGCCTCGTTCGAGGAAGAGGCGCAGCAGCTGCTCGAGAAGTACCTCGACGAGGTCGAGGCCTCACTCGATCACCGCCAGGTGACCGATCCGATCACCGGCGAGACCCGCCCTGCGGACGAGCGCTTTTTGCGCTCGGTCGAGGAGAAGATCAAGGTCTCCGACTCCGGCAAGCTCTCCTTCCGTCAGGAAGTGGTGCGCAAGGCCATGGTGGCCTTCAAGGCCGGCGAGAAGTTCAAGCTCGGGAGTCACGCGCGCATGCGCGAGGCGATCGAGCAGTATCTGTTCGAGGAGCGCCGCGACGTGCTGCGCCTGGTGACTTCTACCGCGCGTCCCGACGAGGACGCCCGCCAGAAGATCTCCGTCGTGCAGCAGCGACTGGTGAGTGAGTACGGCTATGACGAGCACAGCGCCAAGGAAGCCTTGAGCTACGTCACGACTCTGCTCGCCCAGGAGTAGCGCGCGCTCCCGAAAAGGAGTACGAGTAAGAGATGGACGGTGGCAGCGGGCACGGCGAGAAGGCCGGGGCCGCGAAATGGTACGAGCTCTTCTCCCGCGGCGCGCGCGACTGGCTGCGCCACGACGAGAAAGTGCGCGAGGCGGTGCGCGCCAATCTGCCGGAGATCATCGCCGGCGGTGAGGTGATCAACGAGAGTGCGCGCACCGTTCGCGTACCGGTGCGCATGCTCGAGCACTATCACTTCCGCCTGCGCCGCGCGGACGAGCAGCAGGGCGCGGGCCAGGGCAAGGCCAAGCCCGGGGACGTGTTCGCCGATCCCACGCGCGGCCAGCAGCCCGGCGACAAGGGTCCGGGCGGGCGCGAGGACGGCGGCGTGCAGCTGCAGCTGGAGTTCAAGGTCGACGACATCGTCGATTGGCTCTGGGAAGAGATGCAGCTGCCCAACCTCAAGGCGCGCGCCGGTCCTTCCGACGAGACCGAGTACGTGCGCGAGGGCTGGGACCGGCGCGGCGCGCGCTCGCGACTCGACCGGCGCCGCTCCTTCAAGGAGCTCGTCAAGCGCCGCGGCTCCCCGGGCGCCACGCCGACCTTCACCGACGAAGACCTGCGCTTCCGCCAGCTGGCGCGCCGCAAGCAGCCCGCCGTGCACGCGGTGGTGTTCTTCATGCTGGACGTCTCCGGCAGCATGTCCGACCGTGACCGCAAGCTCGCCAAGACCTTCTTTTTCTGGGTGGTGCAGGGCCTGCGGCGTCAGTACCGCTCGCTCGATACCGTGTTCGTCGCGCACACCACCGAGGCCTGGGAGTTCAACGAGGCGGACTTCTTCCAGGTGACCGGCAGTGGCGGCACCGTGTCCTCGACGGGCCTTCTGAAGGTGCGCGAGATCATGGACTCGCGCTACAACCCGGGGCGCAGCAACATCTACCTGTTCTACGCCTCCGACGGCGACAACAACATGAGCGACACCCCGGCGGCCCGCACGTCGCTCGCCTCGATCGCCGCCGACACCTGCTACACCGGCTACGTGGAGGTGGCCTCGGGCATCTCGCGGCAGCTGGACACCGAGATCGGGCGGCTGTTCACCGAGCTCGCCGCCGCCGGATGCGCCGCGGGCGGCTACGCGCTCAAGGACTTCGACGACGTCTGGGGCGCGGTGAAGCATTTCTTCTCGGCCGAGAGCGAAGCGGCCCAGGCGACATGAGCGGCGTCTGGCAAGACTACACGCGGCGCATCGAAGAGCTCGCGGCGCGCTCGGGACTGAAGTTCCATCCGGTGGACTTCGAGGCCGTCCCCGACAGCTTCATGATGGAGATCGCCGTCTACGGGCTGCCGGTGCGCATGCCGCACTGGTCCTTCGGCGTACGTTACATCTACCAGCTGATCCAGCGTCACATGGGGTACTCGCGGCTCTTCGAGGTGGTCTTCCCCGGCAACCCGGGGCACGCTTACCTCGCCGACAGCAACGGCCTCGCCGAGAACATCCTGGTCACCGCGCACGTGCTCGGCCACGCGGACTTCTCGCGCAACAACCTGCTCTTCAAGCGCTGCCAGGAGCAGGTGAGCGAGCGCATCGTCGAGCACGCCGCCAACCACGCGCGCCAGATCAGCCAGGCGATCGAGAGCCACGGCGCCGAGCGCGTCGAGGCCGCGCTCGATGCCGCGCTCGCGCTCGAGCAGCACATCGACATCGACCAGACGCTGCGCCGCGAACGCTACCCCGAGTACGCCGAGGCCGCCAAGGCGCTGGTCGATGACTCGTTCCGCAAGCGCTTCGCCTCGCTCGAGCCCGCCGCCAAGGCATCGGGCGAGGTGCGCAAGCGCGCTCCCGTGCCGCCGCACCCGGAGCGGGACCTGCTGTGGTTCGCGGCGAACTACGCCCCGGAGATGGAGAGCTGGGAGCGCGACATCTTCCTCGCCGTGCGCGAGGAGTCCTTCTACTTCTACCCGGTGTTCGCCACGCAGATCATGAACGAGGGCTGGGCGTCCTACTGGCACGCGCGGCTCCTGCGCGAGGCGGACTTCGTGCCGCAGCAGGCCTACGTGGACGCGATCAAGTGCCACTCGGACGTGGTGCGGCCGATCGCCGCCGATTCGCAGGTGTCACTCAACATCAACCCCTACCACCTCGGCTTCTCCATGTGGGAGAAGATCGTGGAAACGGAAGGCCTCGAGCAGGCGCGCGCCATCATGGAGCAGGACGATGACTTCGGCTTCGTGCGCAATCACCTCACGCGCGAGCTCGCCGAGGAGCTCGGCCTCTTCCGCTACAACGCGCGCAGCGACGGACAGGTGAAGGTGCTCGAGATGGACCTCGCGGGGCTGCACGAGGCGATCCTCGCGCCCAAGTACAACTTCGGCGCCCCCGTGGTCGCGGCGCAGCACGTCCGCCACGACGGCACGCTCGAGCTCATACACGACACGAGCGTCGACGGGCGCGGACTTGACCTCGACCGCAGCCGTAAGGTGCTGGACTACCTGCACAAGGTCTGGCGGCGGCCGATCGTGCTCACCACCATCAACCAGACCGGCGCGACCCTGGAGCTCACGGCGCCCTAGGGTCGTCTATCCCTCGGGCTTCGCCGGGGCGGTGGGTTTCTCGCTCGCCCCGGGGTTGGCGCGGTCGCCTCCCCAGTCCTCTTCGTCGGTCGACGTGACGATCGAGACCGGATCGCTCGCCGGGAAGCTGTCCGCGAGCGCCTCATCGAGCTGGCGCTGGATCTTCTGCTCGCGGCGCGCGCGCGCGGCCTCGTCCGCTTTCTCGCTCATTCGGCTGACTCCTTGACCTAGAGGGCGCACTCGGGGGCCTGTAGCCCTCGGCGGCTTCTCGGGAGTAGGCTCCAAAAAAGGCCGGTGACGCGCAGGCCGCGCCGGCACATCCTTCCTACGGAGCATACGCCATGGGGTACGCGACTTCAGGCATCCGCAATATCGCGCTCTTGGGACAGGCCGGCGCGGGCAAGACCTCGCTCGTCGAGACGCTGCTGCTGCAGGCCGGTGCCACCCGCGCCCGCGGCAGCCTCGCGCGCGGCACCACGGTCTCGGACTTCGATCCTCAGGAGAAGCGCCTGCAGCACTCCCTCGACACGACCATCTGCAGCTTCGACTACAAGGGCGTGCACATCAATCTCATCGACACCCCGGGCTACCCCGACTTTCTCGGCAAGTCCCTGTCGGTGCTCGAGGCGGTCGAGGCGGTCGCGGTGGTCATCAGCGCGGTCAACGGAGTCGACACCCTCACGCAGCGCCTGCTCGAGTTCGCGCGCGAGCGCGAGCTGTGCCGTCTGGTGATCGTGAACAAGATCGACAGCCGCGACGCGCACTGCGAGCAGACGCTCGCCCAGCTGCGCGAGGTGGTCGGCCCGGAGTGCCTGCCGCTGAACCTGCCCGCCGGAGGCGGGGATGCCGTGGTCGACTGCTTCTTCCAGCCGCACGGGCGCGCGTCGGACTTCTCCTCGGTCGACGCCGCGCATACGCAGATCATCGACCAGGTGGTCGAACTGGACGAGAAGCTCATGGCGCTCTACCTCGAGCAGGGCGAGGAGCTCTCCCCGGAGCAGCTGCACGACCCGTTCGAGCAGGCGCTGCGCGAGGGGCACCTGGTGCCGGTGTGCTTCGCCTCCGCCGAGGCGGGCGCGGGCGTCACCGATCTGCTGCAGGTCATCGAGCGGCTGATGCCGAACCCCACCGAGGGCAACCCGCCGCCGTTCCTGAAGGGCACCGGGGAGAGCGCCGAGCGCGTCGAGGTCACCGCCGATCCCGCCCGGCACGTCATAGCGCACGTCTTCAAGGTGAGCATCGATCCGTACGTGGGCAAGCTCGGCGTGCTGCGCGTGCACCAGGGAACGGTGCGCCAGGGGAGCCAGCTGTTCGTGGGCGACGCGCGCAAGCCCATCAAGATCGCGCACCTCTTTCGCCTCCTCGGCAAGGACACGAGCGAGGTGGTGAGCGCCATCCCGGGTGACATCTGCGCCATCGCCAAGGTGGACGAGCTGCACCTGGACGCCGTGCTGCACGACTCGCACGAGGAGGACCAGTATCACTTAAGGCCCGTCAGCTTCCCGCCGCCGATGCTCGGCATCGCCATCGAGCCCGAGCGGCGCGGCGATGAGCAGCGCCTCGCCGACACGCTGCACAAGCTGACCGCCGAGGACCCGTGCGTACGCATCGAGCACCACGCCGCCGTGAACGAGACGGTGCTCTACGGGATGGGTGAGTTTCACCTGCGGGTGCTGCTCGAGCGGATGGCCGAGCGCTACGGGGTGCACGTGAAGACGCATCCGCCGAGCATTCCCTACCGCGAGACAATCACCCGGCCGGCCGAGGGACACTGCCGCCACAAGAAGCAGACCGGGGGCGCCGGGCAGTTCGGCGAGGTGTATCTGCGCATCGAGGCGCTCGGGCGCGGCTCGGGCTTCGAGTTCGTCGACGACGTGGTCGGCGGTGCCATCCCCGGGCAGTACATCCCGGCGGTCGAGAAGGGCGTGCGCCAGGTGCTCTCCGAGGGATCCCTCGCCGGCTTCCCGATCCAGGACGTGCGCGTCACCGTCTACGACGGCAAGCACCATCCGGTCGACTCCAAGGAGGTGGCGTTCGTCTCCGCCGGCCGCAAGGCATTCCTCGATGCGCTGCAGAAGGCGACGCCGATCGTGCTCGAGCCGATCATGAAGCTCGAGATCACGGCTCCCGCGACCGCGATCGGTGACATCACGGGGGACCTGGCCACCAAGCGCGCGCGCATCAACGGCAACAGCTCACTGCCCGGGCAGCGCGCGACCCTGATGGCGTTCGTGCCGCTCGCGGAAGTGTCCGAGTACCAGTCGCGTCTCAAGGCGCTCACCGGCGGGGAGGGCGCCTACACGATGGAGCTCAGTCACTACGACCCGGTGCCGCCGCGCAAGCAGCAGGAGCTCGCGCAGGCCTGGCGGCCGCGCGCCGACGAGGAGTGAGCCCGAGGCGGCGCGAGTGAGACGCGGCCCACAAACTGAGCACGCGGACGTTTGTCATAACACCTTCCTCCCTTCATGCGGCGCGCGCGCTGCGTAGACTCGCAGTGCTTGCCGGGAGGAGATGGACATGAGGGCACTCATCGTGTGCGCGGCGCTGCTCGCCGCGGTTACCGCAGCCGCCGTCGGGACGGGTGCGCCGCCGGCGCCGGCGTGCACCGCGCCGCCACCCCCGCAGCAGGATACCAAGCATCAGAAGGCGAGCTCGTTCGCCCCGCGCGCGCGTGCGGCCAACAACGCCTACGGACAGCCGATCCAGCCGACGATCCTGCACCGGCGCGTGAAGCCGAAGAAGCCGGTGACGCAGGCCGTCTCCGTGCCCGCCCAGGACCTGCCGTCGACGCCGGTGTCGGGCGGCTGACGCCTAGGACTTCTTCCAGCTCACGCGGTCGCCCACCTTGAGCCCGAGCCGCTGGGCCGAGCCACCCCTGAGCTCGAGCACGGCGCTCACCGGCTTATCCGAGCTCAGGTTGTCGAGCGAGAGCGGACGCGCGCGTTCGATGATCTTCGTCACCTTGCCGTCCGCGCCCACGAACAGCATGTCGAGCTCGATGTACGTGTTCTTCATCCACATGTTCTCGACCCGGGGCGGAACGAGCGGAAACACCATGCCCATGGTCTCGGGCAGGTCGCGCACGAACATCAGGCCCTGCTCGGCGCGCGCGGGCGTATCGGCCACCCAGACGCTGAAGGTGAGCGTCTTGTCCGGGCTCGACTGCGGGCGCACGGTGAGCTGCGTGCGCGGATAGGTGGCGAGGTCCTGGGGCGGGGCCGACTGCGCGCGCAGCAGTGCGGGGGCGCCGGCCATCACGGTGAGCACGGCCAGCGCTGCGATCTTCGGCGCGCGGTAACACGGGTGGCTCTGGCTCTCGTTCATGGCGCTCCTACGGGGTTCTTCTCGGGGGGACCGGGATTCGGCTTCTCGGGCGGGGGATCCTCGAAGACCGCCGTGCCCGCGAAGTCGAAACTGCTGACCAGGATGCGCGAGCGTGCATCGAGGCTGCTCGCCGGGGCCACGCAGAAGCCGCGCGCGACGATGCGCCAGGAGCGCACCGGTCCGCCCAGCGCGCCGAGACGTTCCTGCCTGAGCTCATCGACCGTGCAGTGATCGTCGCCACGGGTCGAGAACAGCCGCTCCTCGCCCTCGAAGATCACGGTGAGGTTGGTCGGCAGGTCGCGGCCGGCGAGTCCCTCGCGCGCGGCCTCGACGCCGAACACCAGCCGCACGCGTCGCCCGTCGGCATGCGGGGGACCGGCGAAGGCGAGCCGCAGGCCGCTGCCATCCGGACGCGGGCCGCCCTCGCACTCGAGCTCGCCGTTGCCCCAGCTGATGTCGAGGTTCATCGCCCCGCGGATGGTCGCGCGCAGATAGCCGTTGCCGCTCGCGAGGCAGCCCGCCCCGGCCGCCGCCGGGGCCACGGGACCGCCGGCGAGGGCGCACGGCACGTAGAGCGCCGCGGCGCACGCGAGCGCGGCCCTGAGCATCGTCTGCATGGCGGGAAGTGTAGCGCGGCGCGCGGGCCCGCCGCCTCAGCGCCGCCGCGGCAGCAGGGCGGCGATGCGTGCGACCAGGACCTGCGGCTCGACCGGCTTCACCAGGTGATCCTGAAAACCCGCGGCGAGCGCCTTGTCGCGGTCCTCGGCGCGCGCGAAGGCGGTGAGCGCGATCGCCGGCAGGCGTGCGGCGTCGTAGCCGCGCGCGCGCAGCTCGCGCAGCAGCTGGTAGCCGTCCTGCTCGGCCATGCCGATGTCGCTCACGAAGAAGTTGACGCCGCTCTCCTGCACGGCGGCGAGAGCGGCGCGCGCATTGGAAGCCTCGACGACCTTCGCCCCGAGGTCGCTCAGGATGCGGCGCGTGAGCTCGCGCGCGTCGGGGTCGTCCTCGACCAGCAGCACCACCGCCGCGGAGAGGTCGAGCGCGCTGAGGCGCTGCGACTCGCTCGGCTCCCCCGCGGCGTCCGTCTCGATGAGCGGCAGCTCGAGGGTGAAGGTCGCGCCCTTGCCCTCGCCCTCGCTCGCCGCCGCGATCGTGCCGCCGTGCATCTGCACGAGCTGCTTGACGAGCGCGAGCCCGATCCCAAGGCCCCCGTGGCGACGCGTCGTGGTGCCGTCCGCCTGGCTGAAGCGCTCGAACACGCGCGGCAGAAACTCCGGGTCGATGCCGCGCCCGTGGTCGTGCACCGTCAGGTGGAACTGGCCGTCGCGCCGCCCGGCGCTGACGGTGACCGCGGTCCCCTTTCTGGAGAACTTGATGGCGTTCGAGAGCAGGTTCCACACGATCTGCTGCAGCCGCTCGGCATCGGCCTGCACCTGCAGCCGCTCGGGGGCGAAGCGCGCCGTGAGCTCGACGCCGTTCGCCTGCGCGGCCGCGCGCATCACCTCGATGGCGGCGCGCACCGCCGGGTACGGATCCAACGGGGCGAGCACCAGGCGCATCTTGCCGAAGGTCGTGCTCGCGTAGTCGAGCAGATCTCCGATCATGCTCGCCTGCAGCTTGCCGTTGCGCTGGATCGCCTCGACCGCTTCGGCCACCTTCGGCGACAGGTTCGGCGTCACGGCGAGCACGTTCGCCCACCCGAGGATCGCGTTCAGGGGATTGCGCAGCTCGTGCGAGAGCGTCGCCAGGAACTCCTCCTTGAGGCGGTTGCCGCGCTCGGCGTCGGCGCGCGCGGCGCGCTCGCTCTCGAGCAGCTGCTCGCGCTCGCTCTCCTGGCGCAGCCGCTCGGTCATGTCGGTCGCGATCACGAAGTAGGCGCCGGTCATGGTGACGCGCGCGACGCGCCAGTCGATGTTGCGCTGCGTACCGTCCGGGAGCGTGAGCGACCCTTCTCCCTGCCAGCGCCCCTCCTCCGCGAGGCGCGCGGCGGCGCGCTCCATGAGCGCGCCCCAGCCGGCGCCGGAACCGGCGGCGAACGGCCGGCGCAGCAGCGCCTCGGCGCTGCAGCCGACGAGCTCGCAGTAGGCGGCGTTGACGCTCTCGTACTGCAGGCGGGCGTCGAGGATCGCCATGCCGGTCGGTGCCAGCTCGAACATGGCGCGCAGGCGGGCGTCGAGGCCGGCACGCAGTGAGTCGGCGCGCCGCGCGAACAACAGCGTGCGCACCGTCGCGATGAGCACCGGTGGCTCGACCGGGCGGGTGAGGTAGCCGTCGGCGCCGGCCTCGAGTCCGACCGACAGGTCCGCCGCCTGCGTGAAGGTCGCCGAGAGGTGCAGGACCGGCAGGCGCGCCGTTTCCGGCTGCGCGCGCAACCGCCGGCACACCTCGAAACCGTCCACGTCCGGGAGGTTGACGTCCAGGACCACGAGGTCGACGCCGGCGGCGCTCGCGAGCGCTCCGTTTCCGGTCGTGGCGGTGAGCACCTCGAAGCCCGCCGACCGCAGCACCCGCGCCGTGGCGTACAGTGCCGCCGGATTGTCGTCGACGACGAGGATGCGGATCGCGCTCTCGGGCACGTGTGCAGCCGCGCTCACGGAGCCCCCGGTGCGCCGTAGCGGGTCGGGATCACGACGTAGAAGCGCGAGCCCTGGCCCTCGGTGCTCTGCACTCCGACGTAGCCGCCGAGCAGGTGCGCGAACTTGCGGCACAGGGACAGGCCGAGTCCCGTGCCGCGCAGCCGCCGCTGCACGCGCGTATCGATCTGCACGAAGTCCGAGAACAGGGTCGGCAGGTGATCGGCGGCGATGCCGATGCCGGTGTCGCTCACCGCGAACTCCACCTGCTCGCCGCGCAGGGGGCGGGCGCTCACCCGCACCTCGCCCTCGCTCGTGAACTTGAGCGCGTTGGAGATGAAGTTGCGCAGGATCTGCGAGAGTTTCTTGTCATCGGTATAGATCCGGGGCACGTCCGCGGTCTCCTCAAAAATCAGCGACACGGCGCCCTCGCCGACGATCGGCTTGAACATGCCGCGCAGCGCCGAGAACAGATCCACCATCTCGAACCACTCCGGCGAGATCGAGATGCGCCCGGCCTCCACCTTGGCGAGGTCGAGGAGGTCGTCGACCATCTCGGTGAGCTCGCGCACGCTGCCCTTCACGAACAGGATCTGCTTCTGCTGCTCCTCGGTGAGCGGCCCGTCCATCCCCGCGAGCAGGATACTCGCGATACTCGAGATCGAGGCGAGCGGCGTGCGGAACTCGTGGCTCATGTACGAGAGGAAGCGGCCCTTGAGATCCGCGGCCTCCTTGAGCTGGATGGCATTGTCCTCGAGCTCCGCGTACAGCGCCAACACGCCGCGGTTGGTCTCGTCGAGCTCCGTGCGCAGCGCCGCGAGATCCGCCGCCTGCTCGGCGAGGCGCCGCTCGAGAAACTGACGCTCCTCGCTCATGGGCGCCGCCTCCTGACCACCACCGTCGCATCATCCCGGGGGCGCGCGTGCTCGCGGTAGAGCACCGCGGCGATCACCGCCGCGTGCCGCTCGGCGAGCTGCGGATAGGCGGCGAGCGACCAGCGGGCGGAGAGGCCGTCGGAGTGCACGACGAGCAGCGCGTGCGCCGGCCAGGGATACTCGAGCTGGCGCGTGCGGGAAAGCGAGCTGCCGAGCGTGCCGTTGTGGGAGAGCAGGCCCCGGCGGGTCTCCTCCTCGCTGATCGCGGCGGCGATGTTGCCGACTCCCGAGTACTGGATGCACGCGCCTTCCGGGTCTAGCAGCGCGCAGGCGGCGGCCGCGCCGCGCGTGCCGGAGAGGGCGCCGTGCAGGGCACGCATGGTCTCTTCGGGAGTCGCGAAGGGCCGCGCGGCGAAGGCCTTCGCCGCCGCCGCCGCGGCGAGCGCCGCGAAGTGGCCGTGACCGAGCCCATCGACGACCAGCAGCGCGCACTGCGCGCCGTCCATGGCGAGACTCCAGGTGTCGCCGCACTCGAGCTCACCGCGCATGGCGACCGAGATCGTGCCGATTTCCAGCGGTGCCGGGTGCGGCGCGCCCGGCGAGCGCGATTCCCCACCCGTCCCGAGGCGTGCAAGCACCACCGTGCCCGCCTCGGGCTGTGAGTACATGTCGAACGTGGCCGACAGGCGCCGCACGGCGCCGAGCCCGGTGCCGGCGCCGCCGGCCGTGGAAAATCCGTCGCGCAGGGAGCGCTCCCTGAGCATGCCCGGCCCGCGGTCGATCGAGAGCAGCTCGATCTGGGGCCCGCCGTCGAACTCGATCGGCTGCAGCAGGATCTCGCCCCCGCGCGCGTGGCGGATGAGGTTGGCGGCGAGCTCGGTCGCGACGATGCCGACGCGGCCGATGCCCTGCTCGTCGAGCTGCCACGCGCCCGCCAGATTCTGAGCCGCGCGCCGGCACGCGCCGACGTGGCTCGGATCGCTCACCTCGAGACGCATCTGGGCGCCTCCTAGCACAACCCGCGGCGTCATTTCCAGCGCGTCACCGTGACGCGCGTGCCGACGCCGACCTGAGTCTGGATGTCGAACTCGTGCACCAGGCGGCGCGCGCCCGTGAGCCCCATGCCCAGGCCCTCACCGGAGGTCCAGCCGTCGGTGAGCGCGAGCTCGAGGTTCTCGATTCCCGGCCCCTCGTCACTGAAGGTCAGTCGCAGCCCGACGTGTGGCGTAGCGAGGATCTCCCAGTGCAGCATCCCGCCGCCACCGTAGCGCACCGCGTTGCGCGCCAGCTCACTCGTCGCCGTCACCATCTTCGTTTGGTCGACCAGGGTGAACTTAAGCTCCTGGGTCATCCGCCGCACCGATTGCCGGGCGAGCACGACGTCACGATCGTCCTTCAGCGGCAGCTCACCGTGCGGGGAGCTCATGGTGCTCCTCCCGTCCGAGTCCGCCGCGCAGCAGTTCCATGCCGCGCTCGACGTTGAGCGCCGTGGCGACCCCGGGGAGCGAGAGACCCAACTCCACGAGGGTGATCGCGACGGCGGGCTGCATGCCCACGAGGACCGTGACCGCGTCGAGGATGCCTGCCACGCCGGAGATGTCGGCGATCATGCGCCCGATGAAGGAATCGACCACCTCGAGCGCGGAGATATCGATGAGCACGCCTTTGGCGTGGGTGCGCTCGATCGCCTGCGAGAGATCGTCCTGCAGGCGCATGGCCAGCTCATCACTCATCTCGACCTGGATGGTGACGAGCAGGACCTCGCCCATGCGCAGTATCGCGATGCGCTCCATCTCAGTTGCCGAGCTTCACGCCGGTGCGCTTGAGGGCGAGCGCCAGGGCGTCGGCAAGGTTGGCCTTGGTGGTGATTCCCTGCAGGTCGACGCCGAGATGGACGATGGTCTGTGCGATCTGCGGCCGCACGCCGCTCACGATGCACTCCGCGCCCATGAGGCGCAGCGCCGTCACCGCCTTCAGCAGGTGCTGCGCCACGAGCGTATCCACGGTCGGCACACCGGTGATATCGATGATCGCGATTTGCGATTCGGTCTCGACGATCCTCTGCAGTAGCGACTCCATCACGATCTGGGTGCGTGCGGAGTCGAGGGTACCGATCAGCGGGAGCGCGAGGATCCCGTCCCAGAGCTTCACCACCGGGGTGGACAGCTCGAGCATCTCCGTCTGCTGACGGTCGATCACCTCCTCGCGCGAGCGCTGGAAGGCCCTCACGGTATGCAGGCCGAGCTTGTCGAGCAGCTCGGTGATACTCCACAGATCCTGCGCCACCTTCGTCGCGCTGCGACCCTTATCGCTCGAGACGGCGTCGAACAGTCCACGCTTCAGGGAGAAGATGAAGATGGCCGTCTCCTCCGAGGAGAAGCCCGCGAGCACACGCTCTGTGGACAGCTGCTCGAGGAAGGTGCGTACCGCCTTCCACTCATCACCGCCGATGTCGGCGTGGCTGCCGGTGGCGAGTGCGTGCATGAATTCAGAGAAAAATTCGTTCGCCTGGCGCGCGAGCAGGTCGGCCGCTATACGGGCCTTCGCCGAGCCGCCCGTCCTGGAGGCGAGCTCGCCGAGCCATTGCGCAAGGATTTTCCCGCGCTGCCGTTCCAGCAGCGCGATCAGACTTTCTTCGGCGGCCATCGTCTCTTCCCCCAAGAGTGTGCGCAGAGGATGCGCCGCGGCCGCCAGGGTTGGCAATTCTCCGCAGCGCGAAAGTGTCGCATGTTGGATTCGCGTCTGCTTGCGGTTGTCTGCGTACGGCCGCGCCGTTTGATGTCAGATAAGTCCTACTTTGACTCAGGCGGCGCGCCGCGTGACGCCGGGCGGCTGCGCCCGTCAACGTCACAAGGCCCTTCGAGGGGCGTCAGAAGATGAAGGAACGGCCGTGAGCCAGGAGATGTATTCCAACGAGCCCGCGCCGACTTCGCTCGCCGAGGACGTCGAGCCGAGCGTGCTCAGCTACCGCGAATTTCGCCGTCGTCAGGACCTGCTCGCCTGGTACCAGAGGCGCCGCGAGCACGAGCTGGGTTCGCGCTATCCGAGCGCGCGGCCGGCCCCGGGACGCGCGGGGCCGCCGGCCTAGACGCCGGGACTACGGCGCACGCAGCGCGGCGAGCAGCGCGTCAAAGGTGCCGTCCTTGACGACGCAGGCGGCCGCTCCCTTGCGGCGTGCCTGTGCGGCGATTTCCGGTGACGCGTGTCCCGTGTATATGATGACTTTTATTTCAGGGAAGTCCGCTTGCAAGCGTTCCAGGACCTCAAAGCCGCTGCAGTCGGGCAGTCCGAGATCGAGCACCAACACGTCCGCCTCCTTCTGACGTGCGCGCATCAGGACCTCGCGGCCACTTAACACATAACCAACCACCTCGAGCTGCGGATCAAATCCAATGATCTCAACAAGTGCCCGTGCCAGGTCGACGCTGTTGTCGGCAATCAGTACGCGGCGGCGCGTGCTGCGACCGGATTCGTTCAAGTGTCGTCTTTCCCCGCGGGCACCGCCCGCAGCAGTGAAGCTCGCGCGTAGCGTAGTGCGGGCCACGGCGCCGCGTCGAGAGTCACACGCGGGTCACCGCGACGAGCGCGGCGCGGGGTTCGGCCGTGGCGACTGAGAAATCCGGCCCGCGGGGGCGGCGCGTGCCGGGCGGGACGGTGCTGGCGACCTATCTTCATGCCCGCTCGGACGATGAGCGCGCGCGCCTCGCGCGCGAGCTGCACGACGATCTCGGTGGCCTGCTCGTGGCCGCGAAGATCGACCTCAATCACCTGGAGCAGGGCCATCCGGTCGATCCGGCCGCGGTCACCGCCCGCCTGGGGCGCGTGCGCGACTCGCTCGATGCCGCGATCGCGCTCAATCGCCGCCTGATCGAGGCGTTGCATCCGGGACTTCTGGTGCACATCGGCCTGTGCGCGGCGCTGCGCTGGCACGTCGAGGACGCCTGCCTGCAGGCCGGTCGCAGCTACCGGCTCGACCTGCCCGAGGACGAGCTCGCGCTGAAGCCCGAGACCGGTCTGGCGCTCTACCGTATCGCGCAGGATGCGCTCGCGCGCGCGCTCGCGGACTCAGGACATGAGCCGCTCGAGGTCACGCTCGCGGTGCACGACGGGATCCTGGAGATGAGCTTCGCGGGCACGCCGGCCGCCGCAGCCCGTGGCGTGCCTTCCGATCCGGCGCTGCTGTCGATGCGTCACCGCATCGCGGGCCTGGGCGGTACGCTCGTGAGCGACGGCCGGTCGGCCGGCGCCCGGCTGAGCGTGCGCCTGCCGCTCGTCGATCATCAGATCTTCTGAGCGCGCCTACGCGCCCGGCTTGACCAGCAGCGACTTGGCAAGCAGCGCGTGGCCGCGCATCAGGGCGCGCGCCGCGTGCATGAAGAGCGTGAGGAGCACGACGCCCGCCAGGAACATCAGCAGCCCCGCGACGAACGGGTGATCAACGCCCCACCCGCTGCCTTGCACTCGCACGTGATCCCACACGTCCACGCGTATCCAGCCGAAGTAGTCCCCGAGCAGCGCGAGCGGCACGCTGATGAAGGCCGCGGACAGCGCCAGCACGGTGACGGCGACGGTGAAATAGACGATGCCGAGGGGCAGCATCAGGAGCAGGTAAGCGAGCGTCGTCCAGGTGCGCAGGTCCTTCAGCATATCGAGGATGCGGCTCCCCCAGGTCGCCGGCGCGCCGGGGTGCAGCGGGCGACGCGGCATGCGCTCGCCCGTGATCGCTTCCAGAAGCCGCCCCTCCCCGAGCGCGATCACGCGCGCCATCGCGATGAACGCGAGGAAGAAAGGCACGCCGATGATCAGGATCGCCAACCCCAGCGAGAGCGACAGGCCGACGACCACGAACGTGAAGTAGGCGATGCCGGTGGCGATGGTGAGCAGCATATAGAAGAGTGAGGAGTAGGCGCGCGGGTCGAGGTAGATGCCGAAGATGCGTGCCAGGGTCGAGGTTCCGGCGGAGACCTTGGGTGTCGGTGTCTTGAGCGCCGCGTTCACCTTGCGCTCGGTGTCGCGGTAGGCCGCGGCGACCTCATCGGGGGCGCCATAGGTGCTGCTGATGAGCTCGAGCACGTCGGCCTCGGACTTCCCCGGGTGCGCGGCCAGCTCGGCGCGCAGGTATTCCTCGGCGTCGTAGAGCGCGTCCTGGATCAGCGCCGGGTCCTCGCCGGCGAGCGCGCCGCGCAGCTGCTTCAGGTAATCATCGATCGAGCGGGGAGCGTTCATGCGTCGGTTCCTTCGATGAAGCGGTCGACGAAGGTGCGCGTCTGTCGCCAGATGGCGCTCCACTGGCGCAGCATCGCGCGCCCCTCGTCGGTAATGCGGTAGTAGCGTCGCGGGGGCCCTGCATAGGAGGGCACGATGCGGCTCGTGAGGAGGCCGCCGGCGGCCAGCGCCCGCAGCACCGGGTACACGGTGCCCTCCTTGAAGAGCGGCTCACCCTCATTCGCGCGCTGCAGCCTTTTCGCGATCTCGTAGCCGTACAGGTCCTGCTCACTGCGGTCGAGCACGCCCAGGAGCACCAGCGCCACGAGGCCGGCGTTGAGGTCCTTCTGGAACTTGCGCGCCTGGGTATCATCCATCTACCAGTACTATTAAGTACACAGTACTAGTAGTCAACCAGTATTCAAGGCCAAAAGGACCGTCCGAGGAATATCCGCGACCAGCCGAAGCCGGCCGGGCCCCCAGCTGTGCTTTCCCGAGGACCCGGACCATGGGCTGCTAGACTTCGCCGCTTCCCGCGTCCGAAGGCCTCTGATGAGAAATTCGCTTCTCGAAGTCACGCCGGTCATCCCGGCCGCGCTCGCCCGTCTCCCGGAGCTCGCCGCGAACCTGTTCTTCAGCTGGCACCGCCCGACCCGGGCGCTGTTCGATGACCTGGATCCGGAGCTGTGGAAGCAGACCAACGGCAACCCGCGCCTCGTGCTTCGCTGCGTGAACCAGGAGACGCTCGA
>DATBBQ010000025.1:0-22469 GCA_036270915.1 Steroidobacteraceae bacterium | reverse complement strand
AGCGGCAGGAGCACGATGGTGGAGAGGAACAGGGTCGTGAACCCGAAGGTCAGCCCGAAGCCGGGCAGGATGCTCGGCTGGCGGAAGCTCACGCGCCCTCCCGGTGCACGATCAGCACCGGCCAGTCGCCGGTGAGCAGGGCGCCGAAGCGCTCGGCGAAGGCCGTGAGCCCGCTCACCCCGAGGATCAGCATCTGCGCCGGGGCTGCGGCGAGGCGCCGCGCCAGCTCGTGCTCGGTGTCGCCGAAGTGCAGCTCGGTGCGCATCTCCAGGCCGTGGGCGCGCTGCGCCTCCGAGCGCGCGTCCAGGAGCTGGCGCATGCCGTGTCCGGCCCCGGCGCCGGCGGCCTGCCCGGGGAAGATGCCGACGTACACCGCCTCCGCGGGCAGGTGGCGCAGCACGCTCGCCGAGACCGCGAGCGTCGCGTTGCGCGCCGCCTCGCCGACCCAGTGGATGAGCACCCGGTGCGGGGTGGCGGCCTGCTCCGGCAGCACCAGCAGATCCTGCGCCCCGCGGGTGAGGAGCCACTCGGCGCGCCGCGCGGCGTCCGGCTGCGCGGCGAGCACCGTGGTACCGACGAAGTTGTCCCCGCCCTGACAGGGCGCCTGCGGCAGCCCGAGCTGCGGCTCGGTGCGCGTGCCGATGCGCGTCTTCATGCGCGCGGCGAGCTCGGTGAGCAGGCCCTGGCGGGAGAGCAGCTGCGCGAGCTCGCCCGAGGAGGCACAGGCGGTGAAGCTCGAGAGCGGCGTCGGCAGCACGTGCACGCGGCGCACGCCGATCACGACCGCCTGGCCCGGCTGCACGGCGAAGCCGCGCTGCTCGTGCTGGGTGCGCGTCACCTGCAGCGCGCCCGGGACCTCGTCCGAGGCGGCGAGCAGCATCGGCTGCGCGCCGTCGGCGAGACGCACGCGCAGCTGCTCGAGCGCGCCGGTGAACAGGACCTCGTCCACGACGCCGCGTGCCAGGTAGCCGGAGGTGAGAGCGTCGCGCGAGGCGGCGAGCTCGACCTCCTCGGGACGCACGACCGCCACCACCTCGCTCTCGCGCGTGCCGGCGGCGCGCTCCGCGGAGGCGACCGTGGTGCCGCCGACCTGGATGCCGTCGGGCGTGTGGCGCGCCAGGATCAGGTTCGCGGCGCCGAGGAAGGTGGCGACGAAACGGGTCGCGGGGCGCGAGTACAGCTCGTGCGGCGCACCCATCTCCAGGAGCCTGCCTAAGTTCATGATGCCGATGCGGTCGGCCATCGCGAACGCCTCTTCCTGGTCGTGGGTGACGAGCACGGTGGTGATACCGAGCTCGCGCTGCACCTGGCGGATCGTGCGGCGCAGGTCGACGCGGATCCGGGCGTCGAGTGCCCCGAAGGGCTCATCGAGCAGCAGCACCTCGGGCTTGTGGGCCAGCGCGCGCGCGACCGCGACGCGCTGCTCCTGGCCGCCGGAGAGCTGCGCGGGCAGGCGCTGCCCGAGGCCTTCCAGGGCGACGAGGCGCAGCAGCTCCTGGGTGCGCGCGCGGCGCACGCGCGCGCGCACGTGACGCACGCGCAGCGCGAACTCGATGTTCTCGGCGACCGTCATGTGGCCGAAGAGCGCGTAGTTCTGGAACACGAGCCCCACCCCGCGCTTGCGCGCGGCGACGTGCGTCACGTCGCGGCCGTGCAGGGCGATGCGGCCGTGGTCGACGCGCGACAGTCCCGCGAGCGCGCGCAGCAGCGTGCTCTTGCCGCTGCCGGAGGGGCCGAGCAGCACGAAGAACTCCCCGTCGCCGATGTCGAGGGAGACGTCGTTGACGACCGGCACGCCGCCGTAGAGCTTGGTGACCTGGTCGAGGGTGATGGACATTCAGGCGATGCTAACGGGGCCCGAGCCGGGGCGTCAGTTTCCACCCGGTCACGCCCCGGTGACAAACCGGTTATAACTGCCGGTTCTCAGAGCAGCATCAACACGCCCTCGCAGGCCCGCAGCTCCGTCACCAGCGCCTCCACCTGCTCCCGGCTCTGCGCGTTGAGCGTGTAGGAGACCGAGAGGTAGTTGCCGCTGGAGCTCAGGCGCTCGCGGACCTGGCCGGCGTCGGTGTCCGCGGCGTGGCGCAGCACGATGGCGTGCACCCGCTCGCGCCAGTCTCCGCCGGGTCGTCCCAGCACCTTCAGGGGGTAGTCGCAGGGAAACGTGAGCCCCGCGGGCACGCTCACCAGGGCGTCCCGGCGAGCTCGCCCTTGTAGCGCTGCAGCTCCGCGTACACGCGAGCCCAGAGCGGGCCGGGGCGGCCCGAGCCGACCGGATTGCCGTCGATGCGGGTCACCGGCTGCACTTCGCGGGTCGCGGCCGAGATCCACACCTCGTCCGCCACGCGCAGCTGCGTCTCGCTCACCGGCACCACGTGCCAGGGGATGCCGGCGCGCGCGGCCATCTCCTGCACGGCCGAGCGCGTCGTGCCGGGAAGAATGCGGTGCGAATTGGGCGGCACCATCACCTCACCGCCGAGCACCACGTGCACCGCGGACGCCGAGGCCTCCATGAGCTCCCCGTGGCGCAGCAGGATGGTCTCGGCGGCTCCGGCGTCGACCGACAGCTGCCGCAGCAGCACGTTCGCGAGCAGCGCGGTGGACTTGATGTCGCAGCGCGTCCAGCGCGTGTCCGCGGCGGTGACGCAGGCGATGCCGCCCTCGAGCAGCTCGCGCGGCGCCGGCGGCAGGGGCGCGCAGAAGGCGAATACCGTGCGCGGGATGTGCGGCAGCGGGGCGTGCGAGCGCCCGCGCTCGGCGCCGCGGCTCACCTGCCAGTAGACGTACTGCTCGGCGCTGCCGTTGCGCTCGATGAGGCCGCCGAGGAGCGTCCGCCACTCCTCGCGGGTGTGCGGATCCTCCATGCTGATGCCCGCGAGGCTCCTCTGCAGGCGCTCGAGGTGCGCATCGAAGCGAAACGGACGACCGCCGTAGACCGGCATGACCTCGTAGACCGCATCTCCATAGAGAAAGCCGCGGTCGAGCGGGGAGATGCGCGCCTCGGTGAGCGGCAGGTACTGTCCATTGAGGTAGCACAGCGGCAGGGGATCGGCCATGAGAGTGCTCCCGCGTGTCGGGTCAGTGGAACCATAGGGCGACGGTATCGACCGCGCGCGTCCACAGCCCGCCGCTCGCCACCGGCGTCAGGGCCACGAGCGGCGCGCGCGCCACGACCTGCGCGCCAGGGTCACTCACCGTGAGCTCGCCCACCGCCTGATCCGCCGCAAGGGGCGCGAGCAGCGGCTCGCTCGTCAGGCGCGCGCTGGTCTTGAGTCCCGCGCCCTGCCCGCGTGCGACGGTGGCGTAGAGGTCGGAGGTGACGCCCACGTTGGCGAACTCGGTCTCCGCCTTGTAGACGCGCGGCTTGAGCACGGTCTCCTTCCCGCTCTTGACCTTCACGGTCTCGAAGAAGGTGTAGCCGTAGGACAGGAGCGCGGCGCTCGCGTCCTCGCGTGCCCTGATGCTCGGGGCGCCGAGCACCACCGAGACCAGACGCATGCCGTCGCGGTTCGCAGACGTCGCCAGGCAGTAGCCGGCGCTGTCGGTGTGGCCGGTCTTCAGGCCGTCGACCGACGGATCCTTGCCGAGAAGCCCGTTGCGGTTGTCCTGGCGGATGTTGTTCCACATGAACTCGCGCAGGCTGAAGAGCGGATAGTACTGCGGAAACTCGCCGATGAGCGCGTTCGCGAGCGTGGCGATGTCGCGCGCGCTCATGTAGTGGTTGGGGGCGGGCAGGCCGTCGCTGTTCTCGAAGTGGCTGTTGCCGAGGCCCAAGCGCTTGGCGTACTCGTTCATCATCTGCGCGAACGCCGCCTCGGTGCCGCCGACGCGCTCGGCGAGCGCGATGGTGGCGTCGTTGCCGGACTGCACGATCATCCCCTTCAGCAGGATGTCCACGGGTATCTGCGTGCCGACCTGCACGAAGGTGCGCGAGCCTTCCGCGCGCCAGGCGTGCTCGCTGACCGTCACCATGTCGGTGAGCTTCAGGCGATTCTCCTCGAGCGCCTTGAACACCACGTACGCGGTCATGAGCTTGGTGAGGCTCGCGGGCTCGGAGCGCTCGTCGGCGTGCTGCTGCGCGAGGATGCGCCCGCTGTAGTGGTCCATGAGCAGGTAGGCGCGCGCGTTGACCGCGGGTGGCTCGGGGATCGGGGCCGCGGCAGGCGTCGCCGCGGCGGCGCCGGTGACGATGAGGGCGAGGGCGAGACTAAGCACTGACCGGATCACTGGCAGAAATTCCTTGGCTGGCGGGGAAAAATCGCGATCTTAACTCAAGCGGCCGCCTCCCTGGCCGTGCACGGCGCTCGTGCCGGCTAGTCGCTCGCGAGGCGCGCGTCGGGCACGCCGAGGGCTGCGAGCCGCGCGGCCAGCTGGTCGAACTGTGCGACGCTCGCGACCGGACCCACGCGCACGCGGTACAGCCGCGAGCGCCCCGTGACCGGGGAGACGATGAAGGACGTGCCGAGCCCGGCGGCCTGCAGTCGCTCGAGCAGGTGCTGTGCGTTTTGCCCGTCGGCGAACGCGCCGGCCTGCACGTACAGCGCCGGCGGCGGGGACTCGCTGACGCGCGTGAGCACTTCCGGCTCGCCCGGAGTCAGCGCGCGCACCTCGACCAGCGTCGTGCCCTCGCGCAGCATGTCGAGCTTGGCGGCCGCGGTGTAGGAGAGGTCGATCAGGCGGTTGGCGACGAAGGGCCCGCGGTCGTTGATGCGCACGACGACGCTCTTGCCGTTCTTCAGGTTGGTGACGCGTGCATAGGTCGGCAGCGGCAGCGTCTTGTGCGCGGCGGTCATGCCGTACATGTCGTAGGCCTCGCCGCTGGAGGTGTTGCCGCCGTGGAAGGTCGGTCCGTACCAGGAGGCGACGCCGCGCTCGAGGTAGCTCTGCGCGCTCGCGAGCACGAAGTAGCGGTGGCCCAGGGTGTCGTAGAACGGCGGGTTGCCGTGGAGGCTCTTCGGCTCGAACTTCGGCACCGCGTCGGGTATCGCGTCCGGGTTCGCAGGCGGGGCGGGCGGGGAAGCGGGCCTCGCCGCACCCGGCGGCGGGGGCGCCTCGGGAGTCGCGGGCGCGGGTGCACCCGGGCGGTGTGCCCCGAGCGAGCAGGCGCCGAGGGCGAGAGAGCCGGCGAGCGCGAGTGAGCGTGCGGCGAGCGGCAGTGCGCGCCTGAGGGTGCTCACGGCGTCGCGTCCGCCGTGCGCTTGCCGAGCGCCTGGGCGAGCTCGTAGACGGCCATCGCGTAGCGCGCGCTGTTGTTGTAGCGCGTGATCACGTAGAAATTGTGGAACCCGACGCGGTAGCTGGGCCCGTCGGCCTGCTCGGCGGAGATCAAGAGCGCGCGCGTCTCCGGCGGCTCCTCGCTCGCGAGCTTCACGCCCTGCGCCTCGAGGCTCGCGACCGTCTCGTTGAGCTCGAGGTTGTGCGGCTCGATCTTGAAGGTCGCGTCCGGCTCGATCGTGGTCTCACTCAGCACGGCGCCGCCGGGCGTCCAGCCGTACTGGCGCAGGTAGTTGGCGACGCTCGCGAAGATGTCGTCCCAGTTGCCCCACAGGTCGCGGCGCGTGTCGTTGTCGGCGTCCACCGCGTAGTGGCGGTAGGCCGAGGGCATGAACTGCGGTACCCCGAGCGCGCCCGCGTAGGAGCCCGTCAGGGTGAGCGGGTCGAGCTTGTTCTCCTTGGCGAGCACCAGGAACTGCGCGAGCTCGCCGCGGAAGTACTTCTGGCGGGGCGGGTAGTCGAAGGCGAGCGTCGCGAGCGCATCGAGCACGCGGTAGCGTCCGGTGAGGCGCCCGTAGAAGGTCTCGACGCCGACGATCGCCACGATGTACTCCGGCGGCACCTGGTACTCCTGCGAGATGCGCGTGAGCGCCTCCTTGTGATCGCTTAAGAACTGCACGCCCTGGTCGATGCGCTCGGGCGTGAGGAAGCGCTCGCGGTACTGCCACCAGGGAGCCACCTTCTCGAGCGGCCGGTTCATGATGTCGATGATCTTCGGCTGCGGTTGCGCGGCCTTCAGGAGCGAGCGCACCTCCTTGCGGGTCAGCCCGTCGCGCGCCACCACCTCGTTCACGAAGCTGACGATCTCCGGACGCTTGAGGTCGAAGTGCGTCGCGGCCGGCTGCGCGAGCGCCGGGGCGCAGGCGAGTGCCGCGAGCAGAACGAGCCTTGCGGTGTACAACTAGGATCCGATGAGTTTGCGCCGTGAGTACAGCGCCATGAGAATACCGAAGCCCGCCAGCAGCGTCACGACCGAACTGCCGCCGTAGCTCACGAGCGGCAGCGGCACGCCCACCACCGGCAGGAGCCCGGTGACCATGCCGGCGTTGATGAACACGTACACGAAGAAGGTGAGCGCGAGGGAGCCGGCCAAGAGGCGCGCGAAGGTGTCCTGCGTCTGGGTGGCCAGATACACGGCGCGGCTCACCACGAACACGTACAGGAGCAGCAGCACGAGCAGTCCCAAGAGGCCGAACTCCTCGCCGATCACGGCGAAGATGAAATCGGTCGAGCGCTCGGGGAGGAACTCGAGCTGCGCCTGGCTGCCGTTCATCCAGCCCTTGCCGAATACCCCGCCCGAGCCGATGGCGATCGTCGACTGGATGATGTGGTAGCCCGCCCCGAGCGGATCGGTCTGCGGGTTGAGGAAGGTGAGCACGCGCTTCCTCTGGTAGTCGTGCATGAAGCTCCAGCCGAACCACGCCCCGACCGCGGCGAGCCCCAGGAGCGCCACCATGACGCGCACGCGCAGGCCCGCGAGGATGATGACCAGCGCGCCGGCGATGGCGATCAGCGCCGCCGTGCCGAGGTCCGGCTGCATTACGACCAGCCCGACCGGCAGCAGGATGAGGGCGGCGAGGATGCCGAGCGAAGTCCAGCCCGGCGGCAGCGGCCGCTCGTGCAGGTACCAGGCACACATCATGGGCACGGCGAGCTTCATGAGCTCGGAGGGCTGGAAGCGGAACAGCCCCAGATCGAGCCAGCGCTGCGCCCCCATGCCGATGTGGCCGATCGCCGCGACCACGAGGAGCAGGAAGCAGCCGCCGGCGTACAGCCACGGCGTCATGCGCCGCAGGAAATTGGGATTGATCTGCGCCAAGAGCAGCATGGCGATCGTGCCGATGAGGAGGCGCGCGCCGGTGCGCAGGATCGTCGGCATGCTCTGCCCGGAGGCGCTGTAGAGCACCACCAGGCCGTAGGCCGCGATGAGCGCCAATCCGACCACCAGCGGCCCGTCGATCTTGAGCGCCAGCAGTACGCGCGCCGCGCCGGTGAGGGTGCGGCGGGTGCGCGAGCCGGCGCTGACTTCCTCGTAGATCATGCCTGCGGCTTCGCCAGGGCCGCGGTGCTGCCTGCCGGCGCCGCCGGTGCGGCGGCCTCGAGCGTCGGCGGCTTCAGCTTGCCCTCCGGCCCGAGCAGATAGGCGTCGATCACCTTGCGCGCCACCGGCGCCGCGTTGGCCGCGCCGAAGCCGGCATTCTCGACGAGTACCGCGACCGCGATGCGCGGCGCGTCCGCCGGCGCGAAGGCAACGAACCAGGCGTGGTCGCGCAGCCGCTCCGGGACGGTATTCGCGTTGTATTTCTCGTTCTGTGCGACCGTGTACACCTGGGCCGTGCCGGTCTTGCCCGCGACCTGATAGGCCGCGTCCTTGAAGGGGGCCGAGGCGGTGCCGCAATAGGCAGCGCAGCGCGTCGTGCCGATCATCGCATCGAGTACCACTCCCCAGTCGTGGGCGGACACGCCCCTGACCGGCTCGCCCTCGATCGGGTCGAGCCAGTGCACGTGTCCGCTGGCGTCGCGGTTGCCCTTCACGACTCGCGGGCGAAAGTTGCGACCGCGCTCGGCGAGCATGCCGGTGATGTGCGCGAGCTGCATCGGCGTCACCAGCAGGTAGCCCTGTCCGATGCCCATGTTGACCGTCTCGCCGGGGAACCACGTCTGGTCCTCCTGCCGCTTGAACGCCTTGCGCTTCCACTCCGGGCTCGGCAGCAGTCCGGCTTTCTCGCCGCCGATGTCGATGCCGGTGGGCTGGCCGTAGCCGAAGGGCGCCAGAAAGGCGACCATGCGATCGATGCCGAGCGTCGAGGCGAGGCGGTAGAAGTACACGTCCGAGGAGCGCGAGATCGCTTCCGGCAGGTCCAGCCAGCCCCGCGGCTCGCCCTTGTCCGCGCGCCACACGTGGCGGCTGCCCGGCAGGTAGAACTCGGCGTTGCAGAACACCCGGGTGTTCGCCTCGATCGTGTGATCGGTGAGTGCGGCGAGCCCGAGCACCGGTTTGATGGTCGAGCCGGAGGGGTAGGTGCCGCGCAGCGCCCGGTTGAAGAGCGGCTTGTCGATGTCGTTCTGCAGCGTGTTGTACTCGCCCGCCGTGATGCCGCGCCCGAAGAGCGTCGGGTCGAAGCCCGGGAGCGAGACGAGCGCGAGCACGTCGCCGTTGCTCGGATCGAGCGCCACCACCGCGCCGCGGTGCCCGGCGAGCGCGGCCTCCGCCACGCGCTGGACCTTGAGGTCGAGCGACAGCACCAGGTCCTCGCCCGCCGTGGGTGCCTTGGTGCGCAGGTCGGCGGCGAACGGGCCCTGGCGCTCGACCGAGCGACCCGAGGCGTTCACCAGCACCTCGCGGTGGCCGTTGGTGCCGTGCAGCTGCTGCTCGTAGGCGCTCTCGACCCCCAGCTTGCCGATGAGCGAGGTACCGGCGTAGGCGGCGCGGTCGATGCGCTTGAGGTCGGTCTCGCTGATCGCGCCCACGTAGCCGAGCGCGTGCACGGCGAGCGCGCCGTTCGGGTAGAAGCGCGTCTGACGTGTCTTGATGTCCAGGCCCGGGAACTCGAAGCGGCGCACCGCGAAGCGCGCCACGTCCTCGTCCGACATGCGCAGGCGCACCGGCACGCTGTCGAAGCCGCGACTCGAGTCGATGGTGCGCTCGAGTTCCTTCTCGTCCTCGGCGCGGATCAGGCCGAGCTCCACCAGCCGGTCCAGGGTCGCGTCGACGTCGTCGACCTCCTCCGGCACGAGCTCCAGCTGATACGCCGGCTGGCTGCCGGCGATCAGCTCGCCATTGCGGTCGAGGATCAGGCCGCGCGCCGCGGGGATCGGCTCGTTGCGGACGCGGTTACCCTGGGAGAGCTCGGCGTAGTAGTCGTGGCGTGCGACCTGAAGCAGGTACAGGCGCGCGAGCAGGCCGATCGTGGCGAGTCCCATGAGCGCGGCACACACGAGCGCGCGCTGATCGAACAGGCGCTGCTCCCGCCAATGATCCTTGATGCGCACGGCCGGCATGACTCAAGCCTTCAGAGTCCCTGGACGGGCAATAGTGCCGCTCAAGCGCGCCGGCCTGCCCCGTAGGCGAGGATAGCCGCCGCCGGGGGCCAGATCAGGGCACCGGTCACGATGTGCACCCAGCGCAGGGGGCTGGTAATGGGATGGCCGGTCCAGCCGTCGATCGCGAACAGCACGAACTCGTAGATGGCGAGCGCGGCGCCGACGAACAGTGCCTGCTGGAACGCGGGCTTCGAGCGGATCCTCTGGTGCTCGCGCACCCCCATGTAGGTGACGAGGGCGAGCGCGAGCGCATGCTCGCCGAGCACCGGCCCCTGGAAGACATCCAGCACCAGCCCGGCGAAGAAGCCGAGCGCGATGCCGCCGGTGCGCGGGGAGTTCACCGACCAGTAAAGAACCGTCAAAACCAGGAAGGCCGGGCGCAGCACGTCCAGCCAGCGCGGCAGCGGCAGCACGGTGAGGATGAGCGCCACGAGCGCCGACAGCAGCATCCGGGCGCGTGAGTCGGGGATCACGGCCGCTGCCCGGGTGCGGGGGGCGGGGAGGCCGCCGCGCGCGTGACCGCCTGGGGCTGCATGGCCGCGTCCCCGTGCTTGAGCTCGCCGACGCCGCCGTCGGCAGAGGCGGTCGCGCGCGCCGGGGCGGCGGGATGGTCGCTCTTGAACCACACGAGCATGACCTCCTGGTCCGTGTCGACGTGGGCGAGCGGCACGGCGCGCACCTGCGCGAGCGGCTGGACCGCGTCGCGATGCACCTCCGTCACGCGCGCGACCGGGTACCCTTCCGGGAAGACGCCACCGAGCCCGGAGGTGACCAGCACGTCGCCCTCCTTGATGTCGGCGTTCGCGGGCAGGTACGGCAGCGCGAGCGCGCTGATATCGCCGGCTCCGACCGCGATGGTGCGCAGACCCGTGCGCTCGATGCGCACCGGCACCGCGTGCTCGGGATCGGTGATCAGGATCACCTCCGCGCTCCAGGGTCCGACGTGGGTGGTCTGCCCGATGAGGCCGGTCTCATCCAGCACCGCCTGGCCGCGGAACACGCCGTTGCTGGCGCCGCGGTTGAGGAGCACGCGATGCCGCAGCGAATTGAGCTGCACGGTGACCACCTCGGCGGCCAGCCAGCGCTCGGCGACCGGGGGGAGCGCCGCGCGCAGGCCGCGCAGCTCCCCGTTCTCACGCGCGAGCGCCTCGTAGCGCATGGTGCGCACGTCGAGGTCGCGCTGCTGGCTGCGCAGGCGCGCGTTCTCCGCCTGCAGCGCCTCGCGCGTCTGGAAGCTCTCCTTCAGCCAGCGCCACGCGGCCGGCGGGGAACTCACCGCGAGCTGGATCGGGTAGGCGGCGGCCTGGAGCACGTAGCGCACCTGCTCGAGGTAGTGCTGGCGCTGGTCGAGATACATGGCGATGACCGCGAGCACCGCGAAGAACGTGAACCGGAAGCCCGGAGAACCGCCCCGCTGCTGCAGCGGTCTGCCGGCCCCTGTGCCGAAGGCGGCCACTCAGTCCCGCGCGCTCCTTGCGCTATTCGAGGCCAAAGTGACCCGGGCCGAGCTCGTCCATCAGCTCGAGGATGCGACCGCCGCCGCGCGCCACGCAGGTGAGCGGGTCGTCGGCGACCACCACCGGCAGGCCGGTCTCCTCGGTGAGGAGCTTGTCGATGTCGCGCAGCAGGGCACCGCCGCCGGTGAGTACGATGCCGCGCTCGGCGACGTCGGCGCCGAGCTCGGGCGGGGTCTGTTCGAGCGCCTGCTTGACCGCGCTCACGATGCTCTGCAGGGGCTCCTGCAGGGCCTCGAGGATCTCGTTGCTGTTCAGCGTGAAGCTGCGCGGTACACCCTCGGAGAGGTTGCGTCCCTTGACGGACAGCTCGCGCACCTGCTGACCCGGGTAGGCCGAGCCGATCTCGATCTTGATGCGCTCGGCGGTCGCCTCGCCGATCAGGATGCCGTAGTTGCGGCGCACGTAGTTCATGATCGCCTCATCGAAGCGATCCCCGCCGATGCGGGCGGAATTCGCGTACACGACGCCATTTAGCGACAGCACCGCGACCTCGGAGGTGCCGCCGCCGACGTCGAGCACCATCGAGCCGCGCGCCTCGTGGACCGGGAGCCCCGCGCCGACCGCGGCCGCCATCGGCTCGCTCACGATCGCGACGTTGCGCGCGCCGGCGCCCTCGGCCGACTCGCGGATCGCGCGCCGCTCGACCTGGGTCGAGCCGAAGGGCACGCACACCAGCACGCGCGGCGAGGGCTTGAGCATGCGGGCGCCGTGCACCTTATTGATGAAGAACTGCAGCATCTTCTCGGTGTACGTAAAGTCGGCGATGACGCCGTCCTTCATGGGGCGTACGGCGGTGATGTGCCCCGGCGTACGGCCGAGCATGGCTTTGGCCTCGGTTCCGACCGCGACGATCACCTTGCCGCCCCGCGAAGGCTCGTCCTGGACGGCGACCACGGAGGGCTCATTCAGCACGATGCCCTTGTCGCGCACGTAGATGAGCGTGTTCGCCGTGCCCAGGTCGATCGACAGATCGCTGGAGAAATATCCGCGGAAGCGTTTGAGCATGAAGCGACCGGAGGAGTTGCGGTGGGGAGACCCCCAAAAGTGGCGCGTAATCTAGCAACCGACAGGACATTCGTAAAGGCAACATGTATGATTTTGCGCTGGTTTTCTCACTCCGCCACGCGCAGCGCGAATCTCCTATGGCCCTCACCCGCGAGCAGCTCGCGAGCATCGCCGCTTTGGCGCGCCTCGAACTGAGCGCCGCCGAGATCCCGGTCTACCAGCACAGCCTCTCGAGCATCCTCGAGTTCATCGGCGCCCTCGACGCGGTCGACACGCACGGCGTCGCGCCGATGGCGCACCCGTTACCGGGGCTCGCGCAGCGCCTGCGCCCGGACGTGGTCACCGAGAGCGATCGCCACGAGGACTACCAGGAGAACGCCGCGCAGGTCGCCGCGGGGCTGTACCTGGTGCCACGGGTCATCGAGTGAGGCGCGCGTGAGCGATCTGCACCGCCTGTCCGTGAGCGAGCTCGTCGGCGGGCTGCGCGCGCGGCGCTTCTCGAGCGTCGAGCTCACGCGCGCCTATCTCGAGCGCATCGACCGCCACCAGGGCACGCTCAACGCCTTCATCTCGGTGACGCGCGAGCAGGCGCTGCGCGAGGCGGAGGCCGCCGACGCGGCGCTGGCCGCGGGCGGCGGCGGTGCGCTCACCGGGGTTCCGATCGCGCACAAGGACCTGTTCTGCACCCGCGGCGTGCGCACCAGCTGCGGCTCGCGCATGCTCGATAACTTCGTCTCACCCTACGACGCCACCGTGGTCGCGAAGCTCAGGGGCGCGGGCGCCGTGATGCTCGGCAAGACGAACATGGACGAGTTCGCGATGGGCTCGTCGAACGAGACCAGCTACTACGGCGTGGTGCGCAACCCCTGGAACACCGCGCTCGTTCCCGGTGGCTCATCGGGCGGCTCGGCGGCGGCCGTGGCGGCGCGGCTCACGCCCGGCGCCACGGCGACCGACACCGGCGGCTCGATCCGCCAGCCGGCGGCGCTCTGCGGCATCACCGGCATGAAGCCCACCTACGGACGCGTTTCACGCTACGGCATGGTGGCCTTTGCCTCGAGCCTCGATCAGGGCGGCGTGCTCAGCGCGAGCGCGGCGGACGCGGCGCTCCTGCTGCGCGAGATGGCGGGCTTCGATGCCAACGATTCCACGAGCGTGGACCGGGAGGTCCCCGACTACGTCGCGCAGCTCACGCAGCCGCTCGCGGGGCTGAAGCTCGGCCTGCTCAAGGAGTTCTTCGACAAGGGGCTCGATGCCGAGAACGAGCGGCGGGTGCGCGAGGCCCTCGCTCTCTACGAGAAGCTCGGCGCGCGGCTCACCGAGGTGAGCCTGCCGTACCTGCCGCTCTCGGTGCCGGTCTACTACGTGGTCGCCCCCGCAGAGTGCTCCTCGAACCTCGCCCGCTACGACGGCGTGCGCTTCGGTCACCGCTGCGAGAACCCGCGCGACCTGCTGGACCTCTACCGCCGCTCGCGGGGCGAGGGCTTCGGCGCCGAGGTGAAGCGGCGCGTCATGACCGGGACCTACGTGCTCTCGGCCGGCTACTACGACGCGTACTACCTCAAGGCGCAGCGCGTGCGCTCGCTCATCAACCAGGATTTCATCCGCGCCTTCAAGGACGTGGACGTGCTCATCGGGCCGACGACGCCGACGCCCGCCTTCGAGATCGGCGCCAAGACCTCCGATCCGATCACGATGTACCTCAACGACATCTACACCATCGGCGCCAATCTCGCGGGACTGCCGGCGATCTCGGTGCCGTGCGGCTTCGTGCGCGACCTGCCGGTCGGGCTGCAGATCGTAGGTCCCCACTTCAGCGAGGCCCGCGTGCTCGCCGTGGCGCACGCGCTGCAGCGCGAGACCGACTGGCACACGAGGATCCCGCAGGGTTACGCATGAGCGCCTGGGAGACCGTGATCGGGCTTGAGATCCACGCGCAGCTCGCGACGCGCTCGAAGATCTTTTCCGGCTCGGCGACGGCGTACGGCGCGCCGCCGAACGCGCAGGCGAACCTGGTCGACCTCGGCTATCCGGGCGTCCTGCCGGTGCTCAACGCGGAAGCGGTGCGCATGGCGGTGAAGCTCGGGCTCGCGCTCAACGCCCGGGTCGCGCCGCACTCGGTGTTCGCCCGCAAGAACTACTTCTACCCGGACCTGCCGAAGGGCTACCAGATCAGCCAGTACGAGCTGCCGATCGTCGCGCACGGGTCGCTCGACATCGTGCTCGAGGACGGCAGCAGCAAGCGCATCGGCGTCACGCGCGCGCACCTGGAGGAGGACGCCGGCAAGAGCCTGCACGAGGGACTGCCCGGGGTGACCGGCATCGACCTGAACCGCGCCGGCACGCCCCTCATCGAGATCGTCTCCGAGCCGGACATGCGCTCGGCGAGAGAGGCCGTCGCCTACATGAAGAAGGTGCACACGCTGGTGCGCTACCTCGAGATCTGCGACGGCAACATGCAGGAGGGCTCCTTCCGCTGCGACGCCAACGTGTCCGTGCGGCCGGTGGGGAGTGACCAGCTCGGCACGCGCGCCGAGATCAAGAACCTCAACTCCTTCCGCTTCGTCGAGCGGGCGATCAACTACGAGGTCGCGCGGCAGATCGGGCTGCTCGAGGGCGGCGGCAGGGTCGTCCAGGAGACGCGCCTGTATGACCCGGACAAGGGCGAGACGCGCTCGATGCGCTCCAAGGAAGAGGCCAACGACTATCGCTACTTCCCCGATCCGGACCTGCTGCCGGTCGAGCTGAACCCGGCCTTCATCGACTCGGTCCGTGCAACGCTCCCCGAGCTGCCGGACCAGAAGGCGGCGCGCTTTGCCGGCGATTACGGGCTCTCGGCCTACGACGCCGGCGTCCTCACCGCGAGCCGCGAGCTCGCCGACTATTACGAGGAGCTCGTGCGCGCGCTGCCGCGCGAGCCCAAGCTCGCGGCCAACTGGGTCATGGGCGAGCTCGCCGCGGCACTCAACAAGGAGAACCTCGAGATCGGCTCCGGGCGACTGCCGGCCGCGCGCCTCGCGGGCCTCCTCGCGCGCATCGCCGACCAGACCATCTCGGGCAAGATCGCCAAGGAAGTGTTCGAGACCATGTGGAACGGCGGCGCGAGCGCCGACGCCGTGATCGCGGAGAAGGGACTGCGGCAGATCACCGACAGTGCCGCCATCGAGCGCGTGATCGACGAGGTGTTCGCCGCGAATCCGGGCCAGCTCGCCGAATACCGCTCCGGCAAGGACAAGCTGTTCGGCTTCTTCGTCGGTCAGGTGATGAAGGCCACGGGCGGCAAGGCGAACCCCGCGCAGCTGAACGAGCTGCTGAAGAGGAAGCTCGGCGGCTGAACTTGCGTCGGCCGCGGGCGACAAAGGCTTGAGATGGCCTGACCCGTCCCCACGAAGCCGCGATGCCCACCGACATCACCCGCGCCACCGACCAGGTCCGGCGCTTCATCTTCGAGAACCAACCGGTGCGCGGCCACTGGGCCGTGCTCGAAACAGCCTGGCGCGAGCTGCGCGCTCACACTCACTATCCGCAGCCCGTCGAGCGGCTGCTCGGTGAGGCGGTCGCCGCGTCGGTCCTGCTCGCAGCGACGCTCAAGTTCCGCGGCACGCTCACCTTCCAGCTGCAGGGCAACGGGGCCGTGTCCTTCCTCGTCGCTCAGTGCACGCACGACTTCAGGCTCCGTGCCGTGGCGCGCTGTGACGAGGAGGCCGTGCTGGCACTCGCGACCCGTCGCGGCGCGATCGGCTTCCGGGAGCTCGTCGGCAGCGACGGCCGGGTGACGGTGACGGTCGAGTCGGACGAGCGCGGTACGCGCTACCAGGGCATCGTGCCGCTCGCCGGTGAGTCCCTCGCGGCCTCGCTCGAGACCTACTTTGCCTCCTCCGAGCAGCTCCCGACCCGGGTCGTGCTCGCCGCCGGCGAGACGTACGCCGCCGGCGTCCTCGTGCAGAAACTCCCCGGGGCCGAGGCGCTCCCGGAGGAGCAGCCGGGGGCTGCCGCCTGGGAGGAAGCCGAGCGGGGCATCGCCACGCTTGGGTCCGGAGAGCTGCTGACGGCCCAGGTCGAGGAGATCCTCGGCGCGCATTTCCCGGGCCACGACCTGCGGCTGTTCCGGGGCGCACCCGTGCTCTTCGAGTGCCGTTGCAGCGCCGGACGGGTGGCGAGCGTGCTGCGCGCCTTGGGCGCACACGAGATCCGCGACGTATTGCGCGAGCAGGGCAGTGTCACCGTGACGTGCGAGTTCTGTCAGCGGCCGTATCGCTTCGACTCCATAGACATCGAGGCTCTTTTCACCGACGACCCCGGTAACGGCGGCTCGGAAGCGCTTCATTAGCCCTTCGTATCCCGGGTGAGACAATAGCCATGCGCCGGCGGCCGGGCCTGGGCCGCGGTGGCCGGTTTCGCTTCTATTAAAGAATTGTATAATCCTTTAATGGACGTGGGACCGGAGCGGGTGATCCAGTGGCTGCGCGCGGCGGGCGAGCCGAGCCGACTGCGCCTGCTCGCCCTGTGTACCGACGGGTCACTCAGCGTCTCGGATCTGGCGGGCGCGTTGCGGCAGAGTGAGCCGCGGGTCTCGCGGCACTTACGCATCCTGTGCGAGGCCGGGCTCATCGAGCGGCTCCCGCACGGCCAGTGGGTGCACTACGGCCTGAGTCCCTCGCCCGAGGCCCTGAGCTTCGTGCGCGGACTGCTCGCGCAGCTGAACCTGCGCGACCCGGTTCTCGCCGGCGACCGCCTGGCGGCACGGGCCGCACTGGTCCCGCAGGCGCCCAGCGAGTCGCGCCTGGGTCGCGCGCTCGCCCGCCTCGTCGCCTCGGTCGAACGCGCCCGCGGCGCGACGCTCGTGGTGGGCGTCGCGCACCCGGAGGTGCTCGAGGGCGTCGCGCGCGCGGCCGCCTCGTGCACGGTGGTCGTGCAGTCGCGGCGCGCCGCGCAGGCGGCACGCGCCCTGCTGCGCGAGCAGGGTCTCTCGTGCCGGGTGCTCGAGACCTCCGGCCGGGCGCAGGACTGGGACCTCGCGCGCCTCGGCGGCCCTTTCGCAGAAGTTCTCCTCGACCATCCCTCGAGCACGACGGCGACCCTGATGCACTCACTGGCGCTCGCGCGCCGGGTGCTCAATGCCGGCGGCCGCCTGTGGCTCTTCGAGCGCTACGAGTCTCTCGAGGGCGTGCGCGAGCGCGTCGTCGAGCACCCGCTCGCGCGGCTGCGACGGCTGCTCGCGGAGAACGGCTTTCACTGCGAGCGCCTCAGCCCGCTCGAGGAGCAGGGCGAGCACGTGCTCGCGGCCCTCGCGCGCACGGCGGACGAGGGGCGCACGCCGTTGCCGGCCGGAGCAAACGCGCGATGAGCGGCACACTCGCAGTCCCCCCGCGGGTGTCGTTCGAGTTCTTCCCGCCCGGGGACGAGGCGATGGCGTCGCTTCTGTGGAATTCCGTCGAGCGGCTGGCGCCGCTCGCGCCGTGCTTCGTATCGGTCACCTACGGCGCCGACGGCTCGACGCGCGAGCGTACGCACGCGGTCGTGAGCCGCATCCAGCACGAGACCGCACTCACCGGGGCGCCGCACCTCACGTGCGTCGGCGCGCCGCGCGAGGAGATCCTGGAGATCGCCCGCGGCTACTGGCAGGAGGGGATCCGCCACCTCGTGGCCCTGCGCGGTGACCCGCCGCAGGGCGAGGACGGCTACCGTCCGCACCCGCTCGGCTTCGCCTTCGCCGCCGACCTGGTCGCGGGCCTTGCGCGGGTGGCGCCGTTCGAGATCTCGGTCGCCGCCTACCCGGAAGTGCACCCCGAGGCGCGCTCGGCGCAGGCGGACCTCGACAATCTCAAGCGCAAGGTCGACGCCGGCGCGAGCCGCGCGATCACCCAGTTCTTCTACGACACGGACGCGTTCCTGCGCTTCCGCGACCGCTGCGCAGCCGCGGGCATCAGCGCGCCGATCGTCCCGGGCATCCTGCCGATCACACGATTCGCGCAGGTGCTGCGCTTCGCGGCGCGCTGCGGCGCCGGCGTTCCGCCCTGGCTGCACGAGCGCTTCGCGGGGCTCGACGAGGACGCGGAGACGCGCCGCCTGATCGCCGCGAACGTCGCCATCGAGCAGGTGCAGGCCCTGAGCGCGCACGGCGTGTGCGAGTTTCACTTCTATACCCTGAACCGCGCCGAGCTCACCTACGCGATCTGCCACGCGCTCGGGCTGCGCCCCGGCGCGCAGCGTGCGCTCCTTAAGGGCGTGCCCGCATGAGTGGCTGCGCACACCCCGAGCACCGCACGGCTCCCCCGCGCGCCGACCGCGAGGGCGAGCGAGCGGGCGCTGCGCGTCTCGCCGCGGCGGCGCCCTACGCGCTCGAGCCCGTCGACGAGCGCGAGCGAGGCGAGCGCATCGAGCGGCTGAAGCGCCTGCCCGGGGAGCGGCTGGTGCTGCTCGACGGCGCGATGGGCACGATGATCCAGCAGCGCCGGCTCGACGAGGCGGGCTTTCGCGGCGAGCGGCTGCGCGGCCACACGCGCGACCTCAAGGGCAACAACGACATCCTGACGCTCACGCGCCCGGAGGTGGTGAGCGACATCCACCGCGCCTACCTGGCCGCCGGCGCCGACATCATCGAGACCAACACCTTCAACTCCAACGCGGTCTCGCAGGCCGACTACGGCACGCAGGCACTCGTTCCCGAGCTCAACTACCGCGCCGCGCGCCTGGCGCGCGTCGTCGCCGACGAGTTCGCCCGTACCGGCGGCTCGCCGCGCTTCGTCGCCGGCGCGCTCGGCCCCACCAACCGCATGAGCTCGCTCTCCCCGGACGTCAACGATCCGGGCTACCGCGCCGTGTACTTCGACGAGCTGGTCACCGTGTACCAGGAGGCGGCGCGCGCCCTGCTGCTCGGGGGCGTGGACCTGCTGCTCATCGAGACGGTCATCGATACCCTGAACGCCAAGGCGGCGATCTACGCAGCTCTCGCGCTCTTTGACGAGACCGGCATCACGCTGCCGATCGCGGTCTCGGGCACGATCACGGACGCCTCGGGTCGCGTGCTCTCGGGGCAGACGCCCGAGGCGTTCTGGAATTCCATCCGCCATGCGCGTCCGCTGTTCGTGGGCCTCAACTGCGCCCTCGGCGGCCGGCAGCTGCGCCCCTACATCGAGGAGCTCGCCGCGGTCGCCGACACCTACGTGTGCGCCTATCCCAACGCGGGGCTGCCGAACGCCTTCGGCGAGTACGACGAGGAGCCGGCCGAGACCGCCGAGATCCTGAGCGAGTTCGCCGAGTCGGGCCTGGTGAACGTCGTCGGCGGCTGCTGCGGCACCACTCCCGAGCACATCCGCCTGCTCGCGCAGGGCGTGCGCGGCCGCTCGCCCCGCCGCCTCGCGCCGGTGCCCGTGAAGTGCCGCCTCGCGGGACTGGAGCCGCTCAACATCGACGAGGACAGCCTGTTCGTGAACGTCGGCGAGCGCACCAACGTCACCGGCTCGGCGAAGTTCCGCAAGCTCATCGAGGCCAACGACTACACGGCGGCGCTCGACGTAGCGCGCCAGCAGGTGGCGAACGGTGCGCAGGTCATCGACGTCAACATGGACGAGGGCATGCTCGACTCGCAGGCCGCCATGGTGCGCTTCCTCAACCTGGTCGCGGCCGAGCCGGACATCGCGCGCGTGCCGGTGATGATCGACTCCTCCAAGTGGTCGGTGATCGAGGCGGGCCTGAAGTGCGTGCAGGGCAAGGCGATCGTCAACTCCATCAGCCTCAAGGAAGGCGAGGAGGTGTTCCTGCAGCACGCCCTGGCGGTGCGTCGCTACGGGGCGGCCGCGGTGATCATGGCCTTCGACGAGCAGGGCCAGGCGGACTCGGTCGACCGCCGCGTCGCCATCTGCGCGCGCGCCTACAAACTGCTCACCGAGCGTCTCGAGTTCCCGCCCGAGGACATCATCTTCGATCCGAACATCTTCGCGATCGCCACCGGGATCGAGGAGCACAACGGCTACGGCGTCGCCTTCATCGAGGCGACGACGCGCATCAAGCAGGAGCTGCCGCACGCGCTGGTGAGCGGGGGCGTCAGCAACGTGTCCTTCTCGTTCCGCGGCAATGACCCGGTGCGCGAGGCGATGCACTCGGTATTTCTCTACCACGCGATCGCCGCCGGCATGGACATGGGCATCGTCAACGCCGGGCAGCTCGCGATCTACGAGCAGATCCAGCCGGAGCTGCGCACGGCGGTCGAGGACGTGGTACTCAACCGCCGCGCGGATGCCACCGAGCGGCTGCTCGAGCTCGCGGGGCGCTTCAAGGGCGAGGGCGGCGCGCGGCGCGTCGAGGACCTGGAGTGGCGCAAGCTCCCGGTCGCCAAGCGCCTCGCGCACGCGCTCGTCAAGGGGATCGACGACTACATCATCGAGGACACCGAGGCGGCGCGTCTTTCGTTCGAGCGGCCGCTGCAGGTGATCGAAGGCCCGCTCATGGACGGCATGAACGTCGTCGGCGACCTGTTCGGCGCCGGCAAGATGTTCCTGCCGCAGGTGGTGAAGAGCGCGCGGGTCATGAAGCGCGCGGTCGCGCACCTGGTGCCGTTCATCGAGGCGAGCAAGGACGCGGGCGCGCAGCGCGCCAACGGGCGCATCGTGGTCGCGACCGTCAAGGGTGACGTGCACGACATCGGCAAGAACATCGTCGGCGTGGTGCTGCAGTGTAATAACTTCGAGGTCATCGACCTCGGCGTCATGGTGCCGTGCGAGAAGATCCTCGAGACCGCGCGGCGCGAGCAGGTCGACTTCATCGGCCTCTCCGGGCTCATCACCCCCTCGCTCGATGAAATGGTGCACGTCGCCAAGGAGATGCAGCGCCAGGGCTTCGAGGTGCCGCTGCTCATCGGCGGCGCCACGACCTCACCGGCGCACACCTCGGTGAAGATCGACCCGCAGTACACCAACCCCGTCGTGTACGTGAAGGACGCCTCGCGCGCGGTGGGCGTGTGCCAGACGCTCACGCAGCCGGCGCAGCGCGCCGCGTTCATCGCCAAGGTGAGCGAGGAGCACGTGCGGCGCCGCGAGCAGCACGCCGCCAAGAAGGTCAAGGTCCCGCAGCTGTCGCTCGCCGCGGCGCGCGCCAACCGCCGCCCGCTCGACTGGCGCGCGTACGCGCCGGTCGCGCCGCGCGTGCCCGGCATCCAGTCGTTCGAGGACTATCCGCTGAGCGAGCTGCTCGGATACATCGACTGGATGCCGTTCTTCAACGCCTGGGAGTTCTCCGGAAAGTTCCCGGACGTGCTCACCGATCCGGTGGTCGGCGAGGCCGCGAGCAACCTGTACGCGGACGCGCGCCGCATGCTCAAGACGCTGATCGCCGAGCGCTGGCTGAAGGTGCGCGCGGTGCTCGGCGTGTTTCCCGCGAATGCCGTCGGCGATGACGTCGAGCTGTACGGCGACGAGACGCGCACGCGCGTGCTGACGACGCTCAACTTCCTCAGGCAGCAGAAGGGCAAGCCGGACGGGCAGCCGCACGAGTGCCTCGCCGATTACGTCGCGCCCAAGGCGAGCGGCGTGCCCGACTACTTCGGCGCCTTCGCCGTCACCGCAGGACTTGGCATCGAGGAGCACGTCGCCCGCTTCCAGGCCGCGCACGACGACTACTCCGCCATCATGCTCAAGGCGCTCGCGGATCGTTTCGCCGAGGCGGCCGCGGAGCACTTCCACGAGCGCGTGCGGCGCGAGCTGTGGGGCTACGCGAGTGACGAGAGCCTCACCAACGAGCAGCTGGTGGGCGAGGAGTACCGCGGCATCCGTCCCGCGCCCGGCTATCCCGCCTGCCCCGACCACACCGAGAAGCGCAAGCTCTGGGAGCTGCTCGACGTCGAGCCCCGCGCGGGCATCCGCCTGACCGATTCGTTCGCCATGTACCCGACGGCCGCGGTCAGCGGCTGGTACCTGGCGCATCCGCAGGCGCGCTACTTCGCGGTGGGCAAGATCGACCGTGAGCAGCTTCAGGACTACGCCCGCCGCAAGGGCATGGCGGAGGAGGAGATGCAGCGCTGGCTCGGGCCCAACCTCGGCTACGAGCCCTGAGCGGCCGTCTCTAGCGCGTCGCGCGCCGCTCGTTCTCCAGCGCCCGCAGGTACGACGCACCGCCCAGGTCGCGCATCTGGCCCAGGATCCAGTCGCGTCGCGAGATGACGTACGCGCTCGGCCGCTCCGCATGCAGTCGCAGGGGATTGGGCAGCACGGCCGCCAGCAGCGCGGAGTCGGAGGAGGACAGGGCGAGCGCCGGCTTGTGCCAGAAGCGCTCCGCCGCCGCCTGCACGCCGTAGATCCCGTCGCCGAACTGCGCGACGTTCAGGTACATCTCAAGGATCCGCTCCTTCGGCCACAAGAGCTCGATCAGCACGGTGAAGTAGGCCTCGAGTCCCTTGCGCACGAAGCTGTGTCCGCCCCAGAGGAACAGGTTCTTCGCAACCTGCTGCGAGATGGTGCTGGCGCCGCGCAGGCGCTTGCCGTGCTCGCTCGCGCGCACGGCCTCGCGGATCGAGTGAAAGTCGAATCCCGCGTGCAAGGGAAACAGCTGGTCTTCGCTCGCGATCACGGCGATCGCCGCGTGCGGGGAGATCTGCTCGAGGCTCACCCAGCGGTAATCGGTGTGGTAGTCGTG
>DATBBQ010000024.1:0-9343 GCA_036270915.1 Steroidobacteraceae bacterium | reverse complement strand
GGCGCGCTGACCGTCGTAGGCGGCGAGCGACAGCTCGCCCAAGAGTGTCAGGGTATCGGGCGTGTTGGCGCCGGGCTCGAGCGCCCCGCTCATGGCGATGAGCACGGCGGAGGCGTCCGACTCCTCGAGCAGCAGCGCCGTAAGCTCGCTCATGCTGCGCCAGGTGCGCTCGGCGGCGCGCGGGGGCGCGGCGGGCGCCGCGCCGGCAGGCGCCGCCGGCGTCGGCACGAGCGCATTACGCTCTTCCTCGATGCGCCAGAACTCGTGGATCGCGCCCTTTGCATCCGCCGTGCGGTAGAGCTTCAGGGCGACCGCCGCGTAGAGTGCATTCGCCTCGCGGTCATTGGGGGCGAGCGTGCGCCAGCGCGTCGCGGCCTGCCAGGCGGCGGGCAGGTGCTCGCACGCCATGGCCACCTGCGTCGCGCGGCGCGCGAGCTGCGCGTCGCCCTTGACGGAGGCCTGGGCATATTCCTCCGAGGCCGTCCGGCAATCGCCGCGCTTCAGGGCCGCCTCCGCGCTCACGGTCAGGGCGGTGGTGTCGGCGCTGCTCGCGGCCGGCTTTTCCTTGGCGGCGTCCTTGGGCGGCGTGGCGGTGCACGCGGACAGCAGGGCCAGGAGAACCCCGCTGCAGAGCAGCGGGCCTATTAAGTAACGCGGGCGTGTGAGCATACTTCCTCAGACGGCACTATAGACCCTGGGCGAAAAACGCGCATTGCGCAACTTGTCAGAAAGTAACCACATCCCGGAAAATGCGCGCCCGCCGACCCCCATGAAGGAATCCGTCCGACAGCGCTTGCAGAAAATGTCCGATCGCTTCGAGGAGATCGGCCGTCTGCTTTCGAGCGACGAGGTGAGCGGGGGTTCCCAGCAGTTCCGCGACCTGTCCGTGGAATATGCACGGCTGCAGCCGCTCGCGCAGCTCCTGACACACTACTACCAGCTGGAGCGCGAGCTGTCCGCGGCGCGCGACCTGCAGAGCGATCCGGACGCCGGCATGCGCGAGCTCGGCGTCGAGGAAGTCACGCGCCTCGAGCGCGCGCTCGGCGTCGAGGCGGAGGCGCTGCGCAGGCTCCTCCTGCCGAAGGACCCGCGCGACGAGGGAAACATCTTCCTGGAGGTACGCGCCGGTACCGGCGGGGACGAGGCGGCGATCTTCGCCGGCGAGCTGTATCGCATGTACGCCCGCTATGCCGAATCCAAGGGCCTGAGCGCCGAGGTGTTGAGCGAGTCCCCCGGCGAGCACGGCGGATACAAGGAGATCATCAGCCGCATCGCCGGCCGCGGCGCGTTCTCGCGCCTGAAGTTCGAGTCCGGCACGCACCGGGTGCAGCGCGTTCCGGCGACCGAGGCACAGGGGCGCATCCACACCTCCGCCTGCACGGTCGCGATCCTCCCCGAGCTCGACGAGGTCGAGGAGGTCGACATCAACCCCGCGGACCTGCGCATCGACACCTACCGCTCCTCGGGCGCCGGCGGCCAACACGTCAACAAGACCGATTCCGCGGTGCGCATCACGCACCTGCCGAGCGGCATCGTGGTGGAATGCCAGGATGAACGCTCGCAGCACAAGAACCGCTCGCGTGCCATGGCACTCCTGAAGGCACGCCTGCTCGCCGCCGAGCAGGAGAAGCAGCAGAGCGCCCAGGCGCACTCGCGGCGCCTGCAGGTCGGCAGCGGCGACCGCTCCGAGCGCATCCGTACCTACAACTTCCCGCAGGGGCGCGTGACCGATCACCGCATCAACCTGACGCTCTACAAGCTGGCGCAGATCATGGACGGGGCGCTCGATGACCTGATCGAGCCGCTGCAGCAGGAGTACCAGGCAGAGCTCCTCGCGGAGGAAGCGTGAACGAGGTCGCTCCCGGGCACGTCATCGACAGCGCCACCGGCATCGACGTCTCCCTGCCGCTCGCCGGCCCCGGCGCACGCTCGTACGCCTTCATCGCCGACTGGCACATCCGCATCGTGCTCGCGCTCGCCTGGTACGTGGTCGGCGCACTCCTTTATAACGGCCGTCCGTCCCTCTCCCCGCCGCTGACCAACGTGCCGCAGTGGTTCGGGCTGATCGTGGCGCCGGCGCTGGGCATCTACTTCCTCTATCACTACGTGGTCGAGCTCGCGATGCGCGGCAGCACGCCCGGTAAGCGCATGGCCGGGGTGCGCATCGTCGCGCGCGACGGCTCAGGTCCCAGCGCCGGCGCGCTGCTGCTGCGCAACGTCTTCCGCGTCGTGGACTCCCTCCCGCTCTTCTACGGCGTAGGTCTGGTCACCGTGGTGGTGACGCGCGACAACGTGCGGCTCGGCGACATGGCCGCGGGCACACTGCTCGTCTACGAGCGCGGCCGCGCCGGCGTGCCGCTCGCGAGCGATCACCCAGGCGCCCTCGATGCGCCGGGGACGGAAATTCTCGCCGAGCTCCTCGAGCGCTGGCCGGTGCTCGGGGCCGAGGCGCGCGTGCACCTGGCGCGCCAGTTCTGGCTGCGCTACTGCGGCGACACGGCGACGCTCGGCGACGACGACGCCGAGTGGCACGAGCGCCTGCAGCAGCTGGTGCAGGGGAGCGCGTGAGCAGCACCCCCCGCGTGCGCGCGCTCACCGCGGCGCTGCTTAAGCGTAGTGGCCTGTGGCGCGACGCGGATGCGCGCGCGCGGCGCTATGCGCGCGGGCGCACCGACGACGCCGCCGACGCGCTGCGTCTCGCCGACGACTACCGGCTGCTGGCACACGATCTGGCGCGGGCGCGCTCGCTGATCCCCGGCACCCGCACCCGCGAGTTCCTCGAGGACGCCTACGGACACGCGCACGCGACGCTGCACCAGGGCGCGTGGCGCATGGGCTCGACCCTCCAGCGGCTGCTGCGCGAGCAGATCCCCGAATCGGTCCGGTGGCTTAAGCCCTACATCCTGTGGACGAGCGTGATCTTCGTGCTGTCGGTGTGCGCCGGGTTCGCCCTCGTGCACCGCTTCCCGGAGCTCATCGCACTCTTCGCCTCGCCCGACCTGATCCAGAGTGTCGAGCAGGGCAAGCTCTGGACGGACGGCCTGCTGAACGTCGTGCCCTCCTCGGTGCTCTCGGCGCAGATCCTCGCGAACAACATCAGCGTGACGCTCGTCGCCTACTGCGCCGGCATACTCTTCGGGCTCGGCACGGTGTACATCGTCGGACTGAACGGTCTGATGCTCGGTGCGATCTTCGCCTTCACCGGCCAGCACCGCCTCGCCGGCGGGCTGTTCAATTTCGTCGTCGCCCACGGCTGCGTCGAGCTCTCGGTCATGTGCCTCTCGGGTGCCGCCGGCGCGGCGCTCGGCGAGGCGCTCATCCGTCCGGGTCCCGACGGGCGCATCGAGTCGTTCCGCGCCGCGGCGCTGCGCACCGGGCCGGTTCTCATCGCCTGTGCGCTGCTCTTGGTCGGCGCGGGGCTGCTCGAGGGTTTCGTGTCGCCCGACCCGCGCTTCTCGCTCTTCACCCGCGTCGTGCTCGGCGTCGGCTACTGGCTCGTCATGCTCGCGCTGCTGTCCGGGCGGCTGTTTCGAGCGCGCGCCTCGCTCGCTGGCGCGGGCTAGATGCGGCGCCGGCGCCGCAGGGCCTCGTAGCACGCGATCAGCGCCTGCTCGAGACGCTCGGCGGGAACTGCGACCACCGGCGCCCCCAGATGCTGCAGCAAGGCGCGCTGGCCGGCCGCGCGCCGCTCGTGGTCGGCGGCCGCGATGGCAATCCAGGGGTCCTGCCAGTCGTGCGCCGGCTGCTGCGCGAGGGCCCCGATCTCCCCGCTGAGCACGCCGGCCACGAGCACCAGGTGCGGCGGTGCGAGCAGGCGCACCGCGCGCGTCAGCTGGTCGGCGACGTTCGCGTCGTCCAGGTCGGTGAGCATCACGACCAGGCTGCGATGCTTGAGGAGGCTGCGGATGCTGATGGCTGCGACGGTCGGATCGGATTCGGCGGCCTGCACCGACAGGCGCTCCAGCGCGGCGCGCACCCGGGTCACCGCGGCGAGCCCGCGCGCCGGCGGGCAGCTGGCGAGTACCCGGTCGGCGTACACCAGCAGCCCGATGCGATCGTCGCGCTGCGTGACGATCTCCGCGAAGCGCGCCGCGACGTTGCTGTAGACGCCGAAGCGATCGAGTGCACCGCTGCGCACGCGGCTCAGCCGCCCGGCATCGACCGCCACCAGGATATCGAGGTGCTGATCCTCGCTGTACTCACGCGTGATGAGGCCACCGCTGCGCGCCGTGGCCTTCCAGTCGATGCGCGCGAACGAATCCCCGCGCACGTACTCACGCAGCTGGTGCAGCTCGGCGCCGGCGCCCACGACGCGCCGCGGGCGGGCGCCGCCGGCCATGCCGCGCGGGCGCACCTGGCCGCGCCAGGCATCGGGAGCGACCAGCACGTCGCGCCGGGGCCGCAGCGCCAGGTTCCACCAGGCGAGCGAGAACGGCCCGAGCCGGCGCGCCGGCAGGACCGGCCAGGACTGCGGGCCGAGGCGCACCGGCAGCAGCACCACGGGGTCGGAAACCTCGGCGCGCGGCGGTGCGCTCACGCGCCGCACCTGCGTCAGCGCCTCAAAGCCTGCAGGCGTCGCCGGCGCGTACTCGAGCGCCAGCTCGCGAGCGCCCGGGTTGCCGAAGACGAAGGAAGCGGGCTGCGGGCGGCCGAGGAAGCTGCGCTCCGGCAGCTCGATGCGCACGGAGGGCGGCGAACGGCGTACGAGCGCGCTCTCCGCCGCAAGACCGAGCAGCAGCAGCACGGCCGGGATGCGCCACAGGCCCGCAAGCTCACCTCCATACCAGACGCCGATGATCGCGAGCACGGCGGTGAGCATGACCAGGACGTGTGCGCGTGGGGCGAGGTGCATGGGGAGCGCTCGCTAGCGCGGCACCGCCGTCTCGGCGAGCAGGTTCTGCACGACGTCGAGGTCGGAGCGGCCCTCGAGCACCGCCTCGGGCGTCAGCACCAGGCGGTGTGCCATCACCGAGCCGGCGACCGCCTTGACATCGTCCGGGGTGACGAAGTCTGCGCCGCGGATGCCGGCGGTGATGCGCGCCGCCTTCAGCAGCGCGAGCGCGCCGCGCGTCGAGAGGCCGAGCGTCAGGCGCGGGTGCTGTCGTGAGGCGCGCGCCAGGTCCAGTACGTAACCCATGAGCGCATCCGCGACGTGGATGCGCTCGGCCTCCTCGCGCGCCCGCGCCAGGAGGCCCCGCTCGAGCACCGCGACCTGCTCGAGCGCACCGTGCGCCGCCGAAGCCACGCCGCCGTAGCGCGTCAGGATCTCGGTCTCGGCCTCGCGCGCGGGGTAGCCGACGTCGATACGCAGCATGAAGCGGTCGAGCTGCGACTCGGGCAGCGGGTAGGTGCCCTCGAACTCGCGCGGATTCTGGGTCGCGAGTACCAGGAAGTCGGCGGGCAGCGGCCAGGCGGAGCGCTCGACGCTCACCTGCCGCTCCTCCATCGCCTCGAGCAGCGCCGACTGCGTCTTGGGACCGGCGCGGTTGATCTCATCCACCAGTACGACGTCGGCGAACAGCGGTCCCGGGCGGAACACGAAGGTGCGCGAGGACTCGTCGAAGACGTGCACGCCGATGATGTCGCTCGGCATCAGGTCCGCGGTGCCCTGGATGCGCTTGAATTCCCCGCCGAGCGCGCGCGCCAGCGCCTTGGCGAGCAGCGTCTTGCCCAGACCCGGAACGCCCTGTACCAGCACGTGGCCGCGCGCGATGAGTGCGACGAGCAGCGCGGGCACCGACCCGCCCGCCCCGATGACGACGCGCCCGAGTTCCTGGGCCAGCTGGCGTTCGAGTTCCTGGATCGATGTGCTCATGCGGCGAGTTGCCTTTCGATGGAGGTGACCAGGTTGTGCAGGCGCGTGAGCGGCACACGCTCTTCGGCGTAGGCCCGCGCATACCACTCCTTCAGCCGTGCGACGTCGGCGGGCGCGAGGCGCGGGTGATTCTCGAGGTATTCCCAGAGCGCGGTGTGCTCGGCCGCCGCGGGCGCATTCGGCGCGCGCAGCCGCTGGAAGAAGCGTTCGAACACGCGCCGCGCCGCCGCCGCGGGCCGCAGTACCCGTGCCAGGTACAGGCCGACCGCACGGACCAGCTCCGCCTCACGCGGTGCCGGCGCGCGGCTGCGCGGCACGTGCAGCCGCGTCGCCCCGAGTACCCACACCAGCCACACGGCCGTCATGATGGCGAGCGTCTTGTAGAGGCGCGGGTCACGATAGAACTTGTCCGGATCGTAGAAGGCACTCAGACCCTGGTGGGTATCGTCGAAGAGCACCGCACCCGTCGCCGCGACGCTCGCACCCACGATGTTGGCGAGCAGCCGTGCATTGTCCGCAAGTCCCAGTGCCCGATTGCTGAAGAGGGAGGCAAAGCCGCTGACGATGATGGTTCCCGACCCGTCGGGACGCACCCACAACACCCCCGCGCCGCTCTCGCGGGCGTGCGCCAGCGCCAGCATGAAGCCGTCGCGCGGCACGCTCAGCGTGTAGACGAACGGCTTGAAGTCCGAGAGCGCGTCCGCGCTCTCGACCCCACTCAGGTAGGGATGCGCCCGGTTGGGCACGAGCACGTCGCGGCGCGGCTTGTCGAGCTTCTGAGTCAGCTCGATCATCCGCTTGAACTGCTCGTCTCTCTGCCTGCCTCGCGCGGCTCCGCCGGGCTTCTCCTCCGCAGGCGCCGGGTTATCGTCCTTCGCCGGAACCCGCTCGGCGCCTAAGCCCGTGAGGAGCTCCAGGTCGCCGTTGAAGACGACCGGCAGTGCCTGCTGTGTCCAGTCGGGCCGGTCCTCGAGCGCGGCCAGCACGAGGAGCGTGTTGCCCGCGCGGATCCAGGTGTCGAGTGCCACGGCCTCGTCGGTGTGGAACGGTACGACGGCCGGCAGGCTGACGATGAGGAGGTTACCCGTCGTGGGCAGGTCGGCGCGCGCGTCGAGGGTGGTGAAGCGCTCGCGAACCGAGATCGTGCGCACGCCTTCGGACTGCAGCCACTTCAGCACCGCAAGAAGCCCGTTGCCGCGCAGGTCGGCGCTCGTCGGTCGCGACACCTCGCTCGGGCCGAGCGCGCCGTGGCGGATGAAGAAGGTCGCGAACAGCAGCAGGGCCGCGACCGCGCAGGCCAGGGTGACGACGCGCTCGCGCACCTAGGCAGCGCCCCCGCCGCTCACGTCGTCTCCAGCGCCGCGAGCAGCTCGCGCCCACCGAGGAGCGCACCGCTCAGACGCGCGGGCGCGATCTCCTCGTCCGAATAGCGCGCCCGCTCGCTCACGCGCGCGAGCTCGGTGAGACGCGCGCGCTCGCCGTCATCGCGCAGGCTCGCCGCGCGCGCCACTTCCAGCGCGGTGAAGGCACGCGCGGGCGGCAGCCGGCCCTGCTCGCCGAGGCGCGCGGCGATCCGGTCGAGGAGCAGGCCCGGCTGCTGCCGCGGGTTCGCCGCTTCGATGTCCAGGGTGCCCGCGCGCGCGGCGCTGACGGCGCTGCCCGCCGCAGCGGCGCGGACGCGCCGCCTGAGCAGGCCCGCAACCCGCAGCTCGTTGACCACGACCACGCCCGCGAGTGCGACGATCGCCGCGAGCACGCACCAGACGATCGCCTTCACGATCGCTTCGGAGACCGGCAGCCGGCCAAACAGCCGCTGCAGCCACCCCGGGTCCGCCTGTGCGCGCGGCGTGAGGACTCCTCGCAGCCACGCCTTGAAGCGCGTCCACCAGCTCTCCTGCGCCTGCTCCTGTGCCTTAAGGCCCGCGAGGATGGCGTGCACACGCTCGACGCGAGGCTGATGAGCGACGAGGGGCTTCTCGAGCGCGCGGCTGAGCAGCCGGCGCAGTTCCGAGAGTCCCTGGGCGGATAACTCGTTCTTGGGATTGTCCCAGCCGGAGGGCAACCAGGGTGCCCACGGGCTCTGCGTCAGGGCCGGGGTGAGATCCGGGCAGCGCGCGGCGATGCGCTCGTAGCCGACATCGAGCCCGGCGTCGATCCTGGCCAGACAGTCATCGATCACCTGCAGTGCATCGCGGGCGCCGCACGGCGCCGCGGCGCCGGCCAGCAGCAGCATCAGCAGCCAGCGGCTCACGAGCCTAGGCGGAGGCGGAGATGCGTTGCGCGATGTCGGCGCCCTCCTTGCGCACCGTGAGGTCTCCGAATACGGCGAGGGCGAGCGCGGTGTAGAAGGGAACGATGACGGCGCCCATCGCCACGGCCACGACGGTGGTCGCGGCGGTGAATACCGCCAGGTCGCCGCGGCCGAACAGCGCCGCGACCCCGACGGCGACGAACGAGACGACCATGTACGCCACCCAGATGATGACGACGGCGACGGTGTAGATGAGCGTCAGGCGCCAGAAGCTGCCGGAGGTCAGCCGCCAGCTGCGCCCGAGGCTCTCGAAGACCCCCGCGCCCGTGAGCAGCAGAGCCGCCCAGGAAACCGACCATTGCACGAAGACATAGCAGGCGGGGATGAGCAGGATGATGCCGACCAGCATGGCCGTCACGCCGGCCGCGATGCCCGCCGCGATGAGCGCGATGGGGATGATGAAAACCAGGCCCAGGATGAAGTAGAGCCCGATCAGCGCGAGCACCCGGCGGGCCACGGCACCGAACTCTGACCCCGTCGCTTCCCCGGTGATCAGCGCCCGCTGCCGCAGCAGAATGGCACCGTGCAGGATGGCGGCCAGCACGACGCCGATCAGATAGACCAGCCCGATGCCCGGATCCCGCGACTGCATGGCCACCAGGAGCGAGCGGTGCGTGGCCACTGAATAGATGTTCACGGCCTCGGAGGCGAGCATCGCCAGAGCGGCCAGCGGCACGCATTTCACCACGGTGGAGGTGTAGATACGGAAGCTCAGGTCCAGTACCTCGCCGACGGTGAGCGGCCGCGGGGGCGGGTAGGTTATGTTTGTCATGGGGTTATCTTAACGCCGCGCTGCAGTTGCCGATATGACGATGAGTTTACGCGTGCACATGCTCCTGGCCGAAGCCATGCGGCGCCTGGGCCGCGCCCAAGAGGCGTCCCCGGCCTCGGCGGCGCTCGACGCCCGGGTGCTCCTGGCGTCGGTGCTCACCGTGCCGCGCAGCCGCCTCGACGCAGCTCCGGAGGAGCCCGTGGACGCCGCCGCGGCCGAGCGCTTCGCCGCCCTCATCGAGCGGCGCCTTCGGGGCGAGCCGGTCGCCTACCTGACCGGCCGTCGTGAATTCTGGTCGCTCGAGCTGCGGGTGACGCCCGACGTACTCATCCCGCGCCCGGAGACCGAGCTCCTGGTCGAGCGGGCACTCGCGCTCGGTCCGCCGGGCGCCGCGCACGTCGCGGATCTCGGCACGGGCTCCGGAGCGATCGCGATCGCGCTCGCC